>JAWXBX010000163.1:0-2596 GCA_034440415.1 Gemmatimonadota bacterium
CGCTGGTGCTGCGCCCGGCGGCGGGAGGTGCCCCCGCCTCGTCGGGCGCGCCAGCCGACCCGACCGCGATCGTGGCCGAGCCGCCGGCTGCCGGGGTGGACTCCGGCGTGCCGCTGGACACGACGCCCGCCCCGGCGATCACTCTGCCGACTCCCGCGGAGGTGGTTTCCGCGCAAGTTCCAACCGGCCCATCTGCCACGGAACTCGCGGCCCGGCGGGAACTGGATGCGGCGGCGTACGCCGACCGATTGCAGGAGAAGCTCCAACCACTCTGGCGCGCGAAGGATCCCGGCAGCTATGAAGCCACGGCGGACGACCGGGTAGTCTGGAGGCTCGTCATCGGGGCGGACGGGGACCAGAAGGATGGCGAGCTCCTGAGCGGAACCGACGCGCTGCAGGATCAGGTCATGGAACTACTCAACAGTGCGGCACCATACGAAGTGCTCCCCCCCTCGATCCGCCGTGAGCCGCTCCGTCTCAACATCACCTTTACGGGCCGGGGCCTGTGGGTGAGGCTGCCGTGAGCGGACCTGTCCGGGGGATGCGCTGACCGTCCCCTTTTCCTCCGCCATCTGCACCAACTGCCGGGAGCCCGTCGCGGCCGGCAGCCATTTTTGTACCTCGTGCGGAGCCGATGTCCGGGCGGTGCAGGAGGAGGTCGCCACGCTCGATCTCAGCGAACCCGCCGGGTCGCGCCGGATTCCGAGGGACGAGGAGGTGCTGGGCCTGCTGCAGGCGGCGGCTCGGCCCGACTACGAAATCCTCGGAGAGCTTGGGCGTGGCGGCATGGCGACAGTGTACCTGGCCCGCGAAATCGCGCTCGACCGCAAGGTGGCTATCAAGGTGCTCTCTCCCGCGCTGGTCTACGGCAGGGGCATGGTAGAGCGATTCAAGCGGGAGGCCCGCACCGCCGGGGGCTTGAGCCATCCGCACATCATCCCTATCCACGCGGTGCGGGAAACGCCGGACCTCCTGTTCATCGTCATGAAATACGTCGAAGGCCGGCCGCTGGACAGCGTGCTCGCGGAGATGGGCGCGCTGCCAATCCGCATGGCCCAGACGATCCTGACCCAGGTCGCCAGCGCCCTGTACACGGCGCATCGACGGCAGGTGATCCACCGGGATATCAAGTCCGCCAACATCATGCTGGATGAAGAGGGGTACGCCGTCGTCACCGATTTCGGCATCGCCAAGGTGAATACCGAGGCCAGTCTCACCCAGACGGGATCCGCCGTCGGCACGCCGTACTACATGAGCCCGGAACAGTTTGTCGGACAGGGAGTGGGCCCGGCGAGCGACCAGTATTCCCTGGGGGTGGTGGGTTACGAAATGCTGACGGGACGGGTACCGTTTCCGGCCAGGTCGCTGCAGGAGGTCATGCGCTCCCACCTGATAGAACCACCTACGCCCGTCCGGCAGCTCCGTCACGACTGTCCCCCGGCACTGGACCGCGCCATCCTGCGGATGCTGAGCAAGATGCCGGAAGAGCGCTTTCCTTCGATGGAAGATGTTGTGCAGACGATTGGCACCGCCCCCCTCGAGACCGAGGAGGCAGTGCGTACCCAGATCATCGAGCTCGCCCGGAGCGGCAAACAGCATCGTCACATCCCGGCCCGGACCGGTACACCGAGTGGTTCGCGCCCGGCGAGCTCCACCTCGAAACGCGGTCTGCCCGTCGTCCCTCCGCGCCACTCGGTGGAGCGCGCCCGGCATCCCACTCCCAGTGGGGCGCGTCCAGCGCTTCCGCGCAGTCCGTCTTCGAGCAGTGCGCGTCCAGTCGTTCCGAACAACCCTACCCCCGCCGGCAGTCGACAGACTATCTCCCGCCCAGCCCCGCGGCGACCGGCGCTGCTCCGCTGGCTGGCTGCCGGCGTGGGAGCCCTCGCGGCGGTGGGCCTGGGGTGGCTGGTTGTGGTGCTGGTGCTGCAGCGCCCCAAGGCCAACACGCACTCGCAGATCAGCCCGGGAGCCAGCGTGAGTCTGGCCAGTTCATTCCCCGACACGAAGCTGGTCATCAACGGCCGTGACACCGTGCCGTTGGGGATCGCCGTTCGCACCATACCGGTGCCGGCTGGCTCGCTCCGCCTCCGAGCAGTGCGGCCCGGGTGCCGCCCGATGGACACCACCCTCACGCTGCGGCAGGGGGATGCTCCCAATCTTGGCCGGTTCGATCCCCGCTGTCGTTGACTCGCCGCCGACCCAGACCGTACAACGAACCCACTCGCGCTCCTGCTCGCCTGACACAGATCGGCCGAATCGCGGAACTGGTCGTGGGGGCGCCCGGGAGGGCTCGGCGTCAGGGAGTTGGCCGTGTGGCGTTTCCGCGCCGGAGCCCGTATCGTGCGCGGTCAGGAGACCCCGGTGTTCGACGGCGCTCTAACAAGCGCATGAAGCTGGCAAGGCACGGCCAGCGGTTGCTGTGGCTCACAGCGGTGCCCCAGCTGGTCTTCCAGAACAGTGCTCCGCTCCGCGCCGCGCCTCGCAGCTTATGCGCGGCCGTTAGGCCGCGACCAGCATTCGCGCGCATGCGCCGGAAACTGGGCCGCGCTTCGTTACCGGATGTCAAGACCGCATGTTCGGCTGTACTGTGGCTGTA
>JAWXBX010000164.1:0-2933 GCA_034440415.1 Gemmatimonadota bacterium
CCCGGCGCCGGGAATCCCACCGGGACTCTGCAGAACGGTTTGCTGGCCTATGCCCCCGCCCTGGCGGAGCTGCCCCGCAGCGGCATCCTGCACCGGCTGGACAAAGACACGTCGGGCCTCCTGATCGTGGCCAAGTCCCTCATCGCCCACACCCATCTCGTGCGGGACCTGGAGTCCCGGGCGATCACCCGGGAGTACCGCGCACTCTGCGTCGGGCCCATGACCGCGGGCGGCTCGGTGGATGCCGCTATCGCGCGGCACCGGACCCAGCGCACCAAGATGGCGGTCATGGACTTCGGCGGGCGTCCGGCGGTCACGCACTACCGGGTGCTGGGGCGCTTCCCGCACCACACCTTCCTGGCCGTCCGCCTGGAGACCGGTCGCACCCACCAGATCCGCGTGCACCTTGCGCATGTGCGCCATCCCATCGTGGGGGATCCGGCCTATGGGGGCCGGCTGATCGTGCCGGCCGGCGCGTCCGAGCAGCTGGCGCTGGCCTTGCGGGGCTTTCGCCGGCAGGCGCTGCATGCCTGCCGCATCCAGTTCACGCACCCGCTGACCGGCGCCCCGCTGGACCTCCGTGCACCGCTGCCGGAGGATTTTCGTGAGCTGCTCACCGCCCTCGCGGGCAATGCAGCCGCTGTCGCCCGGCTGGAGGCGCTGCCATGGCCCGAACAGACGCTGAGCTGACGTCAGCAGCCCTGATTCAGCCGGCCCTGATTCGTCCGGCCCTGATTCAGCCGGACTGGCCTGCGCCGTCCCGCGTGCAGGCCTTCGCCACGACGCGCCCTGGCGGCGTGAGTACCGGCCCCTACAGCGCGCTGAATCTGGGAGACCACGTCAACGACGAGCCGGCGGCAGTGCGCCAGAACCGGGAACTGCTGCGGACGGGACTGGCGTTGCCCGGGGAGCCGGCCTGGCTGCAACAGGTGCACGGCGCCGCGGCCGTGGATGCGGCTCTGGCGGGTGACCGGGTGACAGCGGACGCTTCCTGGACGAGGAGTGCGGGTGTGGTTTGCGCGGTGCTGACGGCAGACTGCCTGCCCGTGCTCTTCTGCAACCGGGAGGGGACCCATGTCGCGGCGGCCCACGCGGGCTGGCGGGGGCTGTCGGCCGGGGTCCTGGAGTCGACCGTCGCCTGGCTGGCGGCCGATGGCGCGCCGCCGGCGTCACTGCTCGCCTGGCTGGGCCCGGCCATCGGCCCCTCCAGCTATGAGGTCGGGGTCGAGGTGCGGGAGGCGTTTCTCCGGTCCGACCCGGCGGCAGCGGCCGCCTTTAGCTCCAATCGCCCGGGCCACTGGCTGCTGGATCTTTACGCCGCCGCGCGCCTGCGTCTCCAGCGGGCCGGCGTGACCGCGGTCTTCGGCGGCGACTACTGCACCTTCGCCGAGCCCGAGCGCTTCTTCTCCCACCGCCGGGACGGCGTCACCGGCCGCCAGGCCGCACTCATCTGGCTCAAAAAGGTACCTCAAAAGGTACCGGACACTTAGTTGTTGGATTTGTTTAGTTGTTTGTCCTGCAATAACTAAACAAATCCAATAACTAAGTGTCCGGTACCTTTTCCGCCTATTCGGTTGAAATTGTGCCCACCGGCCCAATCTTTGCCTTGGTCGTCACCACGAAAGCGCCCTTATGCGGATGGACAAACTGACCACTACGTTTCAGACGGCCCTGCAGGACGCGCAGTCGCTGGCCGTCGGTCGCGATCATCAGTTCATCGAGCCGGTGCACCTGATGTCCGCGCTCCTCGAACAGCGGGGCCCCGGCGTCGGCGCCCTGCTGGGCAAGGCGGGGGCCAACCTGAATCTGCTCCGCTCGAAGCTGGGCGAAGCGCTGGACCAGGTGCCCCGGGTGGAAGGCACGGGCGGCGATGTCCACGGCTCTAACGACCTCACCCGCCTGCTGAACGTCACCGACAAGCTCGCCCAGAAGCGGGACGACCAGTTCATCTCCAGCGAACTCTTCGTGCTCGCCGCCTGCGACGACAAGGGCGTGCTCGGCCGCATCCTGAAGGAGGCCGGTGTCGTGAAGGGCGCCCTCGACAAGGCCATCGCGGAGGTCCGTGGCGGCCAGAGCGTGGACGATCCGAATGCGGAAGAAACCCGCCAGGCCCTGGAGAAATACACGGTCGATCTCACCGCGCGCGCCGAGCAGGGCAAGCTCGATCCCGTCATCGGCCGGGACGACGAGATCCGCCGCACGATCCAGGTGCTCCAGCGACGCACCAAGAACAATCCCGTGCTCATTGGCGAGCCCGGCGTCGGCAAGACGGCCATTGTGGAGGGCCTTGCCCAGCGCATCGTCAACGGCGAGGTGCCGGAGAGCCTGAAGAACAAGCGCATCCTGTCTCTCGACATGGGTGCTCTCATCGCCGGTGCCAAGTTCCGCGGCGATTTCGAGGAGCGCCTGAAGGGCGTGCTCAATGATCTGGCCAAGCAGGAGGGCCAGGTCATTCTCTTCATCGACGAGCTGCACACCGTGGTCGGGGCCGGGAAGGCTGAAGGCTCCATGGACGCGGGCAACATGCTGAAGCCCGCGCTCGCTCGCGGCGAACTGCATTGCGTCGGCGCGACGACCCTCGACGAGTACCGCAAGTACATCGAGAAGGACGCTGCGCTGGAGCGTCGCTTCCAGAAGGTGATGGTCCTCGAGCCCCTCGTCGAGGACACCATAGCTATCTTGCGCGGACTGAAGGAACGCTACGAGGTCCATCACGGTGTGGACATCACTGATCCCGCTATCGTGGCGGCGGCGACGTTGTCGCACCGGTACATCACCGACCGGCAGCTGCCGGACAAGGCCATCGACCTGATTGACGAGGCCGCGTCCCGGCTGCGCATGGAGCTCGACTCCAAGCCGGAGGAAATGGACCGGCTCGACCGCCGCATCATCCAGCTCAAGATCGAGCAGGTGGCTCTCAAGAAGGAGTCGGA
>JAWXBX010000165.1:0-5532 GCA_034440415.1 Gemmatimonadota bacterium
TGAAGCGTCACGGCCACAAGCTCGTGGTCACGTCAGACAAGGACAGGCCAAATTCGGTCCTCGACAAAGAACTGGTCGACGCTGAAATTGTCATCTCGCAGCCATTCTGGCCGGCCTACCTGACCGCCGCACGCATCGCCAAGGCGCCGAAGCTCAAGCTTGCCATCACTGCCGGTATCGGCTCGGATCATGTGGATCTGCAGGCTGCGATCGAGCGCCGAATCACGGTGGCCGAAGTGACCTACTGCAACAGCATCAGCGTGTCCGAGCACGTCGTGATGATGATCCTGAGCCTGGTCCGCAACTACATCCCGTCCTGGCAATGGGTGGTCAAGGGTGGCTGGAACATCGCTGACTGCGTGGCGCGTTCCTATGACGTTGAAGGCATGCACGTCGGCACGGTCGCGGCGGGGCGCATCGGGCTTGCGGTGCTGCGCCGGCTCAAGCCTTTCGACATGCATCTGCATTACACGGACCGGCACCGCCTGCCGGAGAGCGTGGAGACAGAGCTGAACCTGACATTTCATCCGGACGCCGAGTCCATGGTCCGCGTCTGCGATGTCGTGACCATCAACTGCCCTCTCCACCCGGAGACCGAGAATCTTTTCAACGCGCGGATGATCAGCAAGATGAAGCGCGGCGCCTATCTCGTGAACACGGCGCGCGGCAAGATCTGCGATCCCGAGGCAATTGCGCGTGCGCTGGAGAAAGGCCAGCTCGCCGGCTACGCGGGTGACGTGTGGTTTCCGCAACCGGCGCCGAAGAATCACCCCTGGCGCAGCATGCCGCACCACGGTATGACGCCGCACATCTCCGGTTCCTCTCTGTCGGCGCAGGCGCGATATGCCGCCGGCACGCGCGAAATCCTCGAATGCTGGTTCGCCGGCAGGCCGATCCGCAATGAGTACCTGATCGTGGACGGCGGCAAGCTGGCCGGTGCCGGGGCGCATTCCTATAGCGCCGGCAACACGACCGGCGGGTCCGAGGAAGCGGCGCGCTTCAAGGCGGCGCCCTTGAAGGCGGCGCCCAAGGCCGGCCGCAAGCGCAAGCCGAAAAAGAAATAGCGCGCGCGCCTCGTCATTCAGCAAAGCGCGCTAAAGGTGACCGAGGAGGCGCGGCACGCGGCACGGGTCCAGCTCGACAACACGATCGTGCGCGCGCTAAGGCGTGAACTCACGGTGCCTGTGTGGCGGTGCCTGTGTGGCCGTGGGAGGGCCGGGCGGTTGTTGGGGAGCGCGGCTGAAGCCGCTCCTACGGCGGGTGAGGAGCAGGGACAGGGCCGAAGCGAACAGGAGCGCGGCGGGCGGTAGCGGCACGGGGGTCAGCGTCGTGATGCGCAGGTAGGTGGCGTCTGCCAGCGTGGCTGCATCGCCCCGGATGGAGAGCCGGGAGAACGGGTTGGCAGCGAGACGGAAGTTGAACCCGGCGTAGCTGCCGCCGCTGGCCACCAGTGTCGAAAGGAAACCGGTGACGTCCAGCTCGACCCGACTGCCGACATCCGCGGCGTAGAAGTCGAAGGTGCCGAGCAGCGTGTCGCCGGCGTCGAAGTCGGGGAAGCTGCCGGCGTAGATGCCCGTCGGCGCGGGCGCAAGCGGCGCTCCATCGATCAGCCCGTTGCCCCGGTAGCCCCAGACGTCGACGGTGCCTCCGCCGGAGATCAGGCTGAACAAAGCCACCGAGAGCTGCGCCGAAACAACGGTGCCATCCAGCGACGGCAGGCTGAACTCCTCCACACCCCGGGCCTCGACAGGCCCGCCGCAGCAGGCCAGCAGGTTCGCCACTGTGTTGTACCGGTGATCGTTGAAATAGTCGATGCCGCCAGCACGCTGCACCGTGCCATCCACCACCATCGTGACAGTGACGACCGTGGCCCGGGATATGGACATCGGCACCACGGCCAGCATCAGCAGTGCCAGCAGCGCAGGCAGCGACTTCCGGCTTGCTGCGAAATCAGGGCTCATCGCCGGCTCCTTCGCGCCCGAACCGGTAGTCGACGCCCAGGCTCAGGGACCAGGTGCCCTCGCCGCCGATCGCGAAGGCATCGGCCGCGAGGCGGACGCGGAACGGGCTCTCCGGTGGCTGGAATGCCAGCCCCATGCCCGCCGTCAGGTCAGTACCACTATCGTCACCGACAAAGTTGAAGCCCTCGGTCTTGATGTCGAGCTGCCAGAAGATGACCCCGGCGCGGGCCAGCAGCTCGAGTCGGGGACCGAGCGGCAGGCTGCCGGTGACGACGACTGGAAATCCGTCGATGGCAATCTCGACCTGCTGGTCACCGATGGTGTCGTCCGGCCGGCCGAAATTGATGTAACCCCCCTCGACGCCGAGCTGCCATTGCTCGGGGAGCCACGCCAGCGGCGTTGCGTAGCCAACGAACCAGTGCGTGCTCGTGTCGGCGGCGTCGAAATCGAATCCGCTCTCCTTGAACTGGACCGCCGCATAGCCGATGGCGGCGCCAGCGTAGGGTTCCGCGTGCGCATTCAGCGGCATGCAGAGCAAACCTAAAATGACGATGGCCCCCTTGGTCCTCATGCCAGTCCCTCCCTTACCATCCCGGCCCTGAGCGCCCTGCGGCGGCCGAGCAAGAGGGCGACGAAGCCCAGC
The DNA here is from genome assembly GCA_034440415.1 of Gemmatimonadota bacterium. Taxonomy (GTDB): domain Bacteria; phylum Gemmatimonadota; class Gemmatimonadetes; order Gemmatimonadales; family GWC2-71-9; genus JADJOM01. Next base: position 2,605 of record JAWXBX010000165.1, read on the forward strand.
CCGACCACCCACGCGGCGAGCGGGTACTTGAGCGCATAGATGACCGGTGTCAGTCCGGCACGGACCAGCGCGCGCAACGTGGGCGACGGCGCAATCCCGGCAGCGAGCGGCGGCGACACGCGATAGTAGAACGCCACCAGCGCTCGACCCATCGCATTCTGCAGCAGCCACCGGTCGCGGAAATCCCGCAGAAGCTGCACCTCTGGCGCGAGCCGGGACCCGTAGGCCGCCGTGGCGATGAAGCACCCGCCGCCGGAAGAGCCGTCGAGCACCGCGTCCAGCGGCACCTCCAGGAAGATGCGGCCCGTGGCGGCATTGTTGTCGTTGAACCCGTCGATGCCGGTTGCCGTGACGGTCACCGGGACCAGGCTGGTCGCGCCTTGCGCCACCAGCACGGAGAAGTCCAGCAACACGTACAGCCGTTCGTTCCGGCGGAGCGTCGCCGGCAGCACGCCCGACGGCGCGGCCTGCCCGAGCGGACATTCGACGCTGGTACCGGTCGTGGCACAGGTTGCGGGATCAAGGAGTGCGGTGTCCCCCACCGGGAATTCGGGGTTGGTCGACGCGCGAAGTCCGGTCAGGCGCAGGCTGCCGGCGATGTCCGCCCGGACCGTCGCTGTTGCCAACTCGATTTCGGCGGCACCGAGGTTGGTGACTGAATAGAGCAGCGACGGCGAATCTCCAAGAGTGGCGGTGTCGATCCTGGCGCCGCTGGCGGAACGTGCCTCGACGAACGCCAGCGCCAGATCGTAGGCCCCCACGGTCACGGCGACCGATGCCTGATAGTCCGGGTCGTCCGCGGGGGTCACGACCAGGCCGTTGACGGAAGTTAAGGTGGTCACGTTGTTGATCACGGTCCCGACCGGGACGGCGCCCACGTCGGCCTCGATCTCCAGCGCGGCACTGCCACCCGAGGCAATCGGCGGAGGCGACCAGAAGCCGGACGACGGGTCGTAGGCACCGTCGCTCGCCACGAACGTGAGGGCGCCCGGCAGCAGATCGCGCACCACGACCGCCGCCGGATCCGACGCGTTGTTGCTCACGGTCAGCCGGTAGCGAACCCTCTGCCCCGGAGCGGCTGTCGTGATGACCTGACCGCCCAGGTCGAAGACCTCCGCCGTCACCACGACGTCAGGGAACGAGGCCGGCGCGATCGTCACCTGTGCAGTCGCGGTACCCCCGGACGAGAAAGGCGGGTCGACCGCCGCGATGGTAGCCGTGTTGCTCAGTATTCCCCCCACCGGAGCGTCGGCGCTGACCAGCACCGTGAGGTCGATCTCGGCCACGTTGGCCGGTGCCGCCAGCAGACCCGGGAGGAACGGGATGTTCCAGCGGCCGGCGACGGCATCCCAGGCCGGCGGCGCATCGACCAGCACAACGTCGGGCCCCAGGGGATCGTCCACGCCAATGTTCGCTGCCGCCACGCTGCTCTCGTTGGTCACGGTCAGCCGGTATACCAGCGTGTCGCCGGGGACTGCCACCGCCGCCGGGTTTCCATTCCTGAGGACGACCTTATCGATCGTCAGGGACGCCTGCGTGGACTCGGTGGTGACAGTAAAGGTTCCGTCCTGGCTGCCGATGGTAAGCGTGGTGCTCACCACCGCGCTCGGCACCGAAGACGCGGTGACCCGCACCCGCACCAAGGCGCCAGCGCTGACGGTGCCAGGGGACGACAAGAACGCGCCGCCATCGATGGAGTACTCGCCGCCGGCAATCGAGATGGACGCCGGCACCGTGATGTCCGTCACCGTGATGGGGGCCGACACCGTCGCGCTGCCCGCCACGGCCGAGTTCACGGCGGGGAAACTGAAGGGGTCCGGATTGCTGTCCTCGATGCTGCCGAGGGTCAGCACCATCTGCGCGCGGGAAACTGTCTGGAAGAGGGCCGACGAGTTACCCGTGGTCGCGACCAGTTGCAGCGTCACTTGGCTACCCGCAGTCACCCCCGCAAAATTGAAGGTGACGCCAGGCTGCGGGGGTATCGGGACCGTACCAAACGCGATCGCGTAGCCGTTCGGGATGCCGCGGAAATCCCACGGCGAGCCATTCACACCGTTCACGTCCTGAAGCCAGTTGGTGTAGACACCAATCACGCCATTCCTCTGCACCGGGTCGCAGGGCCCGGCGGCATTGGCGGAGAAGCAGGTCACCACCGGTCCAGCCGCCTGCAGCCGCAACCCCGTGTCGCCCAGGATCCAGGTGAAGCCCGAGAACGTGATGTACGGGTCCATCGAGAAGACCTCGGCGAATTGCTCCGTGCCGTCGGCGTCGGGCCGCGCACCGACCAGCGTTCCTGGCGGCACCGGGGCCGCAGGCCACGTGCCTGTCTGCGCCAAGGTGAGCTGGCTGACCGTCGTATCGCTGGCAGCATCGTCGAAGGTGATGGTGCCGGTGACCGGCACGACCAGTCCCGGCCCTGCCACCGGCGTGGAGTCCGGCTTGACTCCGGTCGGGTCGATCCATGTCGTGGACCCGGGCGCCATGGTCATGAAGGCGTTCTGCAACCGCTGACCCGACAGGGTGCCCGTCACCGTGGCGGAAATGATTTCGGCCCGTGCTCCACCGGCCCAGCAGAGGGCGGCCAGGCAGGCCATCAGCATCGGGGTACTGCGCCAGAGCCCGGACGTGATTGATGACGTGCGTGATGTCATACCCATGCCCCTAGAACTGAACTGACGCTGTGACACCGAACGTGCGTTTCTCGCCCAGCGAGGGTATGTAGGTGGCAGCGCCGAGGTTCGGGATGTAGATGAAGAAAGAGCTGGAGACGTACTCCTTGCCCAGCAGGTTCTTGGCCCAGAGCTGCACGCGCCAGTTGCCATCCGTGAGTCCCGCACTGGCGTTGACCAGGGTCCGGGCCTCGATCGTGGACAGGTTGAATTCCTCGCCGTACTGCTTTGACTGGTGGACCACGTCGCTGCGCAGGAA
>JAWXBX010000166.1:0-6121 GCA_034440415.1 Gemmatimonadota bacterium
CATTTCGGGGTCCGCGAGCACGCGATGACCGCGATCCTCACCGGAATGGCCCATCACGGCGGTGTCGTGCCGTTTGGTGCCACTTTCTTCACCTTCTCCGACTACATGCGCCCCAGCATCCGGCTTGCCGCTTTGAGCGGGGCCCACGTGATCTACGTGTGGACCCACGACAGCATCGCGATCGGTGAAGACGGCCCGACGCATCAGCCCGTCGAGCATCTCGCCAGTCTGCGGGCCATGCCGAACATGCTGGTGCTGCGGCCGGCCGACGCGAACGAGACGGTGGAGGCGTGGCGGATCGCGATGGAGCACAGGGTCGGGCCGGTCGGACTGGTACTCACCCGTCAGAAGGTTCCGATCCTCGACCGCACCGCCCTCGCCCCCGCCGCCGGCACGGCCCGCGGTGCCTATGTCCTCGTCGACGCAGCGGAGGGACCGCCGGAGCTGATTCTCATCGCGACCGGCTCGGAGGTAGCGATCGCCCTCGACGCCCATCAACAGCTCGTTGGCGAGGGCATTCGCAGCCGGGTGGTGTCGATGCCGTCGTGGGAGCTGTTCGAGGCCCAGTCCGCCGAGTACCGTCAGGCCGTGCTGCCACCCGCGGTGCACGCCCGGGTCAGCGTGGAAGCGGCCTCGCCGTTCGGCTGGGAACGCTACGTGCGCCCGGGCGGCGCGATTATCGGCGTCGACCGCTTCGGTGCGTCGGCGCCGGGGCCTGAGGTGATGGCCCACTACGGGTTTACCGTCGAGCATGTCGTCGCGAAAGCGAAGGGGGTTCTCGGGTCCAAGGACCTTATGGGCGGTGGGTGCCGGTGAGTGAGTCGGGCCCTGGCGTCCTCGCGATCAATGGTGGCTCGTCCAGCATCCGCTTCGCGATATACGAAGCCGGCGGAACGCTGAGCAGGCGGCTCGGTGGAAAGATCGATCGCATCGGCGTGAGCGGAACCACTTTGACCGTCGACGATTCGGCAAAGGAGCCGCAGGGCATCCCAGGACACGACGCTGCCGACCACCTGACGGCGACAGAGTTCCTGCTCGGCTGGCTGGAGGTACAGCCGGCGTTCGCGTCGGTCAGGGCCGTGGGACACCGCGTCGTGCACGGGATGAGGCACACCGAGCCGGAGCGGATCACGAAGGCGCTGCTCGCAGATCTGCGCCGCATCATCCCGTTTGATCCGGATCATCTGACCCTCGAGATCGGGCTCATCGAGGCGTTCTTGCGGCGCCATCCCGCCCTGCCCCAGGTGGCGTGCTTCGACACGGCGTTTCACCGCACCATGCCGCGGGTCGCCCGGCTGCTGCCCATTCCCTGGCGCTATCAGGCGAAAGGCGTGGAGCGCTACGGCTTCCATGGCCTGTCCTACGCCTATCTGGTGGAGGAGCTCGGCCGCCTCGATCCCCTGGCTGTGAATAACCGCGTGATCCTGGCGCATCTCGGCAATGGCGCCAGTCTTGCCGCCGTACGCGATGGCAGGAGCGTCGATACCAGCATGGGCTTCACTCCCACGGCCGGACTGGTCATGAGCACCCGCACGGGAGACCTGGATCCGGGTGTGGCCTACTACCTGGCGCGCACGGAGCGCATGACTCCTTCGCACTTTCAGCGGATGGTGAACAAGGAATCCGGCCTGCTTGGGGTCTCCGGGACGAGTTCCGACGTGCGCGACCTCCTCGCGCGCGAGGCCAGTGACGCCCGTGCGTCGGAAGCGATCGAACTCTTCTGCTATCAGGCCAGGAAGTGGATCGGATCGTTTGCCGCTGTTCTCGGCGGTCTGCACACACTCGTGTTCGCCGGGGGCATCGGCGAGAACGCACCGGTCATCCGGGAGCGGATCTGCGACGGCCTCGCATTCCTCGGAATCGAACTGGACCGCAATCGCAATGGGAAGAACGAAACGCTGATTTCACCGGATCAGGGTCGAGTCAAGGTGCGGATCATCCACACCGACGAGGAACTGATGATCGCGAGATCGGCCAGCCGCGTCCTCGGCCTCGGCTCGATGCAGGAGGCCTAGACCATGAAGACCAACACGCTCGCACCCGAACTGCTCCAGAAGATGGATGCCTACTGGCGCGCCGCCAACTACCTCTCGGTCGGCCAGATCTATCTTTTCGACAATCCACTGCTGAAGCGGCCGCTGACCATCGCGGACGTGAAGCACATGCTCCTGGGACACTGGGGCACGACTCCTGGACAGAATTTCATATACGTGCACTTGAACCGCGTCATCAAGAAGTACGACCTCGACATGATCTACGTCTGCGGCCCCGGCCACGGCGGGCCGGCGGTGGTGGCCAACACCTATCTTGAAGGCACCTACTCGGAGATCTATCCGAACATCTCCGAGGATGAGGCCGGGCTCCAGAAGCTGTTCCTCCAGTTCTCCTTTCCCGGAGGCATTCCGAGCCACGCCTCGCCGGAGTGCCCGGGGTCCATCCACGAAGGGGGAGAACTCGGCTATTCGCTCAGCCATTCGTTCGGGGCGGTGTTCGACAATCCCGATCTGGTCGTGGCCTGCGTGGTGGGCGACGGCGAGGCGGAGACCGGGCCGCTCGCCACCGCCTGGCATTCGAACAAGTTCCTCGATCCGAAGACCGACGGGGCGGTCCTTCCCATTCTCCATCTCAACGGCTACAAGATCGCCAGTCCCACGCTGCTGGCCCGCATTGGAAGGGACGAGCTGGAGATGCTCTTCCGCGGCTATGGCTGGAGCCCGCTTTTCGTTGAGGGCGACGATCCGGCGCTCATGCACGAGGCCATGGCAAAGACGCTCGATGCCGCGGTGGAGGCGATCAAGGCCATCCAGGCGAAGGCCCGCGAGGGCGGCGCTTTCGAGCGTCCGCGCTGGCCCATGATCGTTCTCAAGTCGCCCAAGGGCTGGACCGGGCCGAAAGTTGTGGACGGGTTCAAAGTGGAAGGGGCCTTTCGCTCACACCAGGTGCCCCTCCAGCCAAACGCCCATCCCGAACACTTGAAGCTGCTGGAAGACTGGCTCTTGAGCTACCGTCCCGCGGAACTCTTCGACGAGCAGGGCCGCCTCAAGAACGAACTGGCTGAGCTCTCCCCCAGGGGCCTGCGCCGCATGGGGGCCAATCCCCACGCCAACGGCGGCACCCTCCTCCGCGATCTGCGCATGCCGGACTTCAAGCACTACGCGGCCCAAGTGCCGATCCCCGGAGTGCGCGGCATCGGCGACACCCGGGTCCTCGGGCCCTTTCTCCGCGACTTGGTGAAGCTCAACTCCGAGGCGCGGAACTTTCGGGTGTTTGGACCGGACGAGACGATGTCGAACGGCCTCGGCGCGCTCTTCGAGGCCACCGATCGCCAATGGGATGCCGAGACCATCCCCCAGGACGAGTTCCTGGCCCCGACCGGCCGGGTGGTGGATTCGATGCTCAGCGAGCACCAGTGCGAAGGCTGGCTCGAGGGCTACCTCCTGACCGGACGGCATGGCCTCTTCAATTGTTACGAGGCCTTCATCCTCATCATCGACTCCATGTTCAACCAGCACGCCAAGTGGCTGAAGGTGAGCTCGGAACTGCCGTGGCGACACAGGATCGCCTCCCTCAACTACCTGCTGGCCTCGCACGTCTGGCGGCAGGATCACAATGGCTTCACCCACCAGGATCCCGGGTTCATCGACCACGTGGTCAACAAGAAAGCGGATGTGGTGCGGGTGTACCTGCCGCCCGACGCCAACTGCCTGCTCTCCGTGATGGATCACTGCCTGCGCAGCCGCCACTATGTCAACGTGGTTGTCGCGGGCAAGCATCCGGCCCCCCAATGGCTGAGCATGGAGGCCGCGGTGAAGCACTGCACCGAGGGCATCGGCATCTGGCAGTGGGCCAGCAACGACCAGGCCGTTGCCCCCGACGTGGTCATGGCCTGCTGCGGGGACGTGCCCACTCTCGAGACCCTGGCCGCGGTGTCCATCCTTCACGAGCACCTTCCCGAATTGAAGATCCGCGTGGTCAACGTGGTGGATCTCATGAAGCTGCAGCCGGAAAGCGAGCATCCCCACGGCCTCCCCGACCGGGATTTCGACGAGCTGTTCACGAGGGATAAGCCGGTGATCTTCGCCTTCCACGCCTACCCCTGGCTGATTCATCGGCTGACTTACCGGCGGACCAATCACGACAACATCCACGTCCGCGGTTACAAGGAGGAGGGGACCATCACCACTCCCTTCGACATGACGGTGCTGAACGATCTGGACCGCTTCCACCTGGTGATGGACACCATCGACCGGCTGCCGCAGACCGGGGCCAAGGGACTCCACCTGAAACAGCAACTCAAGGGCAAGCTGCTTGAGCACAAACAGTACATCGACAAATACGGCGAAGACATGCCGGAAATCCGCAACTGGCAGTGGAAGGGATGACGCGGCGATGGCCCTGCGCTTGATCGAGATGGTGTTGCCCGAGAAAGACGGGGCGGATGTCCGCGAGCTTCTCAAGAAGCGCAAGGTGCTCGAACACCGGCAACTCCGCTTGTCCGAAGGGGAAGTGCTGGTGCGGATTCTCCTGGACGCGGAACACAGCGAAGGGGTGCTCGATCTCCTGGACGAACGCTACGCCGGTGAGAAGGGCAACCGGGTGCTGGTTCTGCCCGTCGAGGCAACCCTGCCGCGCGCCGAGCCGCAACCTACAGCCGCCACGGGACAAGCGTCAGAGCAGGAAAACCCGCCGGCGCGGATCGGCCGGGAGGAATTGTACGAGGACATCAAGGATGCCGCGCAGTGCACCGCGGTGTATCTGACGATGGTGGTGTTGTCCACCGTCGTGGCGGCCGTGGGCCTGTACTACGACAGCGTGGCCATCATCATCGGAGCGATGGTGATTGCGCCGCTGCTCGGGCCCAACATGGCGTTGTCGCTGGGCACGACCCTGGGTGACTTGTCACTGCTGTGGCGCGCGCTCAAGACGGCCGTGGCCGGGATTGCGACGACGATGGTGTTGTCGGTGATCATCGGCATGCTGGTGGAGGTGAACCCGGAGTCGCCCGAGGTGGCCTCGCGCAACGCGGTGGCGCCGGGCGACCTCGCGGTGGCGTTGGCGTCGGGCTGCGCGGGTGCTTTGGCGTTCACCACCGGAGGGTCGGCAACCTTGATCGGCGTGATGGTGGCGGTGGCGCTGTTGCCGCCGCTGGTGACGTTCGGGCTGCTGTTCGGCGGCGGGCATCCGGCCCTGGCCATGGGCGCGTTGTCTCTGTTTCTGATGAATCTGATCTGCGTGAACCTGGCCGGGGTGACGACGTTCCTGGCCCAGGGCATTCGCCCGGCGACCTGGTGGGAGAAGGAACGGGCCGTAAGGGCCACCGGCATCGCCCTGGGACTGTGGGCGGCACTCTTGGGGGCCCTGGTCGGCATGATCCTGCTGCTGCGATAAGGCCTGAATATGAGTTTCCAGGATCTCATGAGCATCAGGCGGTAGGAGACGTTGGGAATGCGGATGGGAGTTCACGGCAATAGACGGCTCGCAGTTAACGAAAGGATTTCACATGATGAACAATGGCGGCGGTTGGATGGGCGGTTGGATGGGCGGGGGCATGGGGCTTTGGACGGTCATCGGGTTATTGTTGGTGGTGTTCCTGGTGGTCGCGATCACCAGGATGTCCAGGAAGTAACCAGGCGCGAATGAGCATTCCTTCTATTGAGCACTCCCGGCGAGGATCGCTGACCGGCGCCGTCTCGGGCGGAGCGCCCGCGAATGTGGGTGTCGTCGTCTCAGTGCGCGGAAGCGTCGTGGACGTGCGGTTCGAGCAGCATCTGCCCCCGATCTATTCGGTGCTGCGGGCCGGGGAGGGAGGGCGCATCGTTCTCGAGGTGCTGGCGCAGCGTGATTCGCGCCATGTCCGCGGCATCGCCCTGACCCCCACCCAGGGTCTCGCGCGCGGAATGCCGGTCGAGGATACGGGCGGGCCGCTCCTGGCGCCGGTGGGCCGAGGGGTCCTTTCGCGGATGTTCGACGTGTTTGGCAACGCGATCGACCGCGGAGGGGCGGTCTCCGATGTGCAGTGGCGCTCGGTGCACCGGGCTCCGCCGCCGCTTTCGCGCCGTTCAACCAAGTCCGAGATCTTCGAAACCGGCATCAAAGTGATCGACGTGCTTGCGCCTTTGGA
>JAWXBX010000167.1:0-28575 GCA_034440415.1 Gemmatimonadota bacterium
AGCGTGGGGTCGAGGGTGAAACGCTCGCCTGCGGGACCGGAGCTGTGGCGGCCGCGATCTCCCTGGCGCACCAAGGGCTGGTCGTCCTCCCCATTGGGCTCTCCTGCCGCAGCGGTAGGATTCTCCACATCACTGCGACACTGTCAGGAGGGAAGGCGACCGGTGTCCGACTCGCCGGGGAGGGTAACTTGGTCTTTACTGGCCTACTGTAACTTCACGCGCATGTATCGTAAATACATACCATACAACACGATAATTGAAGTAGCACAAGCGGACAGCGAGTTATCCTCAGTTATCCACTAGCAAACTTAACATAATATATCTTATACGACACCATCAAGGCGCGCGACAGCGGCCAATCCACCAACAGCCCCAGACCACACCCTAAGAAAATGGCCCGGCACGATGCCGGGCCAAGCTCCAGTCAGTCCGCCCCCGCGATCAGCTACCGACCACCGCCGTCAGCTCGGCCAGGCGAATATCGGCCTCGGTGTTGGCCGCCGTCTTGGGGAAATCCTTGGTGACGCGCTGGTAACTCGCGATCGCCTTCTCCCGCTCCCCAGCGGCCATCCAGGCCCGGGCGGCGTCGAGCAGATAGTCGGCCCGGAGGTAGTCCACGTCGGCGGTCCCGGAGGCCTTGCCGTACGCATCGGCAGCTTCCCCCGGCCGTTTGGCGTTCTCCAGGGCCCGACCCAAGAGACCATAAGCCGGCGCTCGGAACTGGGGAGAAGGATTCCCCTTCAGGAAGTCCTGCAGCCCCACAGCGGCCAGTTCATGCTGCCCATTGACCAGCCGAACCTGGTTCAGCGTGATTACCGCCTCCTGTGCCGCCCGGGTCCCGCTGAAGGTCGTGCTGACCTTTTGCAGCTCGCTGGCAGCGAGCGCGAGATTGCCCGACTCCGCCGCGTTTCTGGCCTGATCCAGCGCCCGGCCCGCAAACGCCTCCTTCCGCTGCCCGCTCAACACAACGAAGCTGGCGATCAGCGTCACGGCGAGTATGGTACCCCCGAGTGCGAGATACCGATTAGTCGGCTGCGCCAGCCAGCCCGAAGCTGACGGGATCGCCGGGAGGACCGGTGCGGTGCGCGGGGGAGCTTCCACTGTAGTTGCCATCGTCTGTTCGTGTCGCCTCAGGATCAGTCCGTCTGACGGGTGCCGCAGAGGTGCCCCCGAGACGATTCGAACGTCCGGCCAACGGTTTAGGAAACCGCTGCTCTATCCACCTGAGCTACGGGGGCCAAGCGCGGAAAACTAGCCAGAGCTTGCGCTTTGAGTCAACCAGATCAGAGGTTGATCACGATATGGCTGGGCGCGCCCGAGAGCCGCCCCGCCCCATTCAGCCCGCTGATCGCCAGCAGGAACGACCACCCGACGACCTCACCACCGGCGCGCCGCACCAGCGCTCCGGCAGCCTCGGCGGTCCCGCCAGTTGCCAGCACATCGTCAACAATCAGAACCCGGGCGCCAGCAGGACAGGCATCCTGGTGGGCTTCCAATGCATCGGTCCCGTATTCAAGCTGGTATTCGTGCCTGAAGGTGCGCCATGGGAGCTTCCCGGGCTTCCTGAGCGGGATGAAGCCTGCGCCCAAGGTGACCGCCACCGGTGCCGCCAGGATGAACCCACGCGCCTCGATGCCCACGACGTGGGTGATCCCCATGCGCCGAAATGGCTCGGCGAGTGTCTCGCGCACCTGGCGGAAGAGCGCGCCATCGTTCAGGACTGGCGTGATGTCCTGAAAGACGATACCAGGCTTGGGGTAGTCCGGGATCGCGCGAAGGGCGTGGCGAATATTGTCGGCCATGCTGGCGGGCATCTCACTGCCTCGATTATGGTTTATGTAAACACAGCAACTATTTGATCAAGAACGTCTTAGGTATATCGATATCATCCGAAATATTGCTGGTCTCAAGTCCAGTCACGACTGCCATTCTCGGGCCTCGCCCCAACGCCTGTTCCAGCTGATCGAGGGCGGCTTCCCTTCCGCTGGCAACAACTTCGACCCGCCCATCAGGCAGGTTCCTGGTCCATCCTGCCAAGCCAAGTGCGGTGGCTTCATGCGCCACGAAGATTCGAAATCCGACGCCCTGGACCCGGCCGGCAATAAGCCACCGAGTGGTCACGCAGCGTTTGTCCGCCGAGCCTTCAGCCACTCAATCACGATCGGAAGGACGGACAGGCCAATGATGGCGAGGATGACCAGGGTGAAATTCTCCCTCACCGCCGGCAGGTTGCCGAAGAGGAAGCCGGCAAAGACGAAGAGCCCGACCCAGAGCAGGCCACCGCCGACGTTGTAGGCAAGAAATCTGGAATACTCCATCCGCCCCACCCCGGCCACGAATGGCGCGAAGGTCCGGACGATCGGAACGAACCGGGCCAGAATGATCGTCTTCCCGCCGTGCCGTACGTAGAACGCCTGGGTCTTCTCGAGGTGGTGCGGGTTAAGGAAGGGGACCTTTCCGCTGAAAGCCCTCGGGCCCACCCACCTTCCAACCCAGTAATTGAGGGTGTCGCCGAGGATGGCAGCGCTGGAAAGCAGTCCGAACAGGAGCCATGGGTCGAGATCGCCCAGGCCGGCGAAGGTCCCGGCGGCGAAGAGAAGGGAATCGCCGGGGAGGAACGGTGTGACGATGAGGCCGGTCTCGCAGAACACGATCAGGAAGAGAATCGCGTAGGTCCACGTTCCATACTGGGCGATAATCTCGCTCAGGTGACGGTCGAGGTGGAGAAAGAGATCGATGAAGTCCTTCAGCAGCTCCACGGGATCCTCCGGTCAGGGGGCGGGGTCGCTGGTGAATCCAAACTGCCCCAGCAGCGGCACGAACCGCACCTCGGTTACACTCTGGCGCTGGAGCGGCGCACCTTCGGCCGTCCGGGTGAAAATGGTCAGGACCTGCTGGTCACGCTCCCCCAGCGGGATGATGAGGTGACCACCGACCGCCAGCTGCTCTGCCAGTGGAGCCGGAACTTCGGGCGACGCGGCCGCCACGATGATCGCGTCGTAGGGCGCGTAGGGCCGCCAGCCGAGGGTCCCGTCTCCGATCATGACCGAGACATTTCGCGCACCGGCCAGCTCGAGGGCACGCCTGGCACCCTGGCCCAGGGTCGGGAGTCGCTCGACACTGAAGACCTGGGCCGCGAGCTGACTCAGCAGTGCCGTCTGATACCCCGACCCGGTCCCGATTTCGAGGACCCGCTCCTTCCCGGTCAGCGCGGCCAGTTCCAGCGAGCGGGCCTGGACCCACGGTTGCGAAATCGTCTGTCCGCCCCCAATGGGGAGGGCCGAGTCCTCGTAGGCCCGATGTCGCAGACTCTCCGGCACAAAGAGGTGGCGGGGGACGAGGGAAATCGCCCGCAGCACGGCCAGATCGCGAATCCCCTTGGACTGGAGCGTCGCCACCAGCTGGCTGCGATAGCCGCCGTAACTGTCCCCCCCGATCACGCCTCGAGCGACCATCCCCGAACCGTTTCCATCAGGGCGTAGTTCGTCAGGTCCATGTGCAGTGGCGTGATCGAGATGAACCCGTTGGCAACGGCGTGGTGGTCGGTCTCCGCGCCGCCGGTCCAGTGCATCGACCCACCTCCGATCCAGAACATCTCCCTGCCCCACGGGTCCTGCATCCGGGAGAGCGACTCGCTGAAGTACCGGCTGCCGAGCGAGGTGACTCTGGTCCCCTGCACTGCCGGTGCCCCGCAGGCCGGCAGATTGATATTGAGGAGCGTCTCCACCGGGAAGTTCTCGATGCTCGTGATGCGCCCGACCAGCCCCGCAAGCACATCCCGATAGCTCCCCAGGGTCTCCAGGTCACTCGCGGGGCCGGCGAAGGAGAGCGCGATGCTCGGGACCCCGAGGGCGACACCCTCCATCGCGGCGGCGACCGTGCCGGAATACAGCACGTCCTCGCCCATGTTCGGACCGTGGTTGATGCCGGAGAAGACAAAGTCGGGTCGATCCGGCATGAGCGCGCCGAGCGCCAGAAGGACGCAGTCGGTCGGAGTGCCGTCCACCTGGTACGAACCGTCTGGCCGGCGGGTGGGCCGGATCGGCCGGTGCATCGTCAGGCTGTGCGAGGTCCCGCTCTGCTCCCGATCGGGCGCCACAACGGTCACCTGCGCTACGGTCTGGCACACCTCGGCCAGCAGGGCCAGGCCGGGGGCGAGGATCCCATCGTCGTTCGCAACCAGGATTTTCATATGTGAGGGGAACAAGATAATGCAGGCGGGAGCGAATGGGCGGTCCATCGCCGGAACGGAGCAGCTGCCCTGCCCCAACGGTCTATTCCGCTGGCGGCGCAGGCCGAGGTGGGGGAATGCGCCCGTCGAGAATGTCCACGATTTCCTCGACCGACTGACGCAGCTCCCGCAGGGTCTCGCGTTCCGTCGCCGTTCGGGCGGCGCCGCGAAGCTCGCCGGTACGGCGATAGTGCTCGATGCGCTGGCGCGCGCCCTCGATGGTGTACTTCTCGGAGTAAAGCAGGTGCTTGACGAGCATGATCAGCTCGACTTCCCGGCTCTTGTAGACCCGATTTCCCGACCGGTTCTTGGCGGGATTCAGGAAACGAAACTGACTTTCCCAGTAACGCAGCACGTGCGGCTTCAAATCGGTGAGGGCACACACCTCCCCGATCGAGAAGAATTCCTGCATCGGCCGCGCAAGGGTCACCGCCACTGCTCCGCTTTGAGGGTCCGTTCCATGAGCTCCGCCACCGCCTGGCGAGCAGGCTTCCCGTCAAACAGGATGGCCGACACCTGGCCACAGATCGGCAGCTCCACGCCGGCACGCGCTGCGAGCGCCAGCGCGGCCCGGGCGGTGGTGGCCCCTTCGGCCACGCTGCGATGGGTCGCCTGATGCTCCGCCAACGAGTGCCCCTGCGCGAGGGCGACGCCAAGCGCGCGATTTCGGCTCAACGCGCCGGTCGTCGTCAGTATGAGGTCGCCCATGCCGGCCAGCCCCGCGAACGTCAGTGGATCCGCACCCATCGCAACCCCGAGTCGTGTTATCTCAGCCAGCCCGCGCGTGATGAGCGCCGCGCGGGGATTGTTGCCCAATCCGAGACCTTCGAGGATGCCCGCCGCGATGGCAATGACATTCTTGACTGCCCCGGCCAGCTCCACCCCGATGGAATCGCGGTTCGAATACACCCGGAACCGGGCAGTCGCGAAGACCTCCTGCACCGCGGCGGCGGTCTCCGCATTCCGCGCCGCCGCCACCACCGCCGTGGGCTGTCCCTGATACACCTCCAGGGCGAAGCTTGGCCCCGAGAGCGCCGCGATCGGATGCGCCGGGAGCAGCTCCGCCAATACCTGCGACATCAGCAGGAGAGAGCCCGGCTCGATCCCCTTCGTGGCGCTCACGACCAGTGCACGGGGCTCCATCCCGGGGCGCGCCTGAGTCACAACCTGGCGGAACACATGGCTGGGTGCCACCGCCACGACCACCGCAGCACCGGAAACGGCCTCGGTGGCGGAATTCATGGCGCGCAGGTCGCCTGCCAATGGACAGCCCGGCAGGAACACCGTGTTCTCATGAACCACGTTGATCGACTCGACCACCTCGGCTTCATGGGCCCAAATCCGGACTTCGTGGCCCTTCCGCGCCAGCAGATCTGCGAGCGTCGTCCCCCAGCTCCCGGCCCCGAGGACCGCGATGCGACTCACGCCGGCGGCGCCGGACGAGGCTGCCCGCGGCGACCAAACCGGTTCTCTGTGCCCGAGAGCAGTCGCCCGATGTTGGCACGGTGCTTCCAGATCACGAAGCCTGCGACACACACGTCAAACACCAGCATCATGCTGGTCCGACGCGCCGGATTGAGCACCCAGTCCGCGACGGGGAACAGCGCGGCAGCGACGATCGAGGCAAGCGACACATAGCCGGTCAACCAGACGACGATCGCCCAGGCGGCCACGACTACCGGGAAGGCCAGCGGAGCGAGCCCAAGCACCATACCGGCGGCGGTGGCGACGCCCTTGCCCCCACGAAAACCCACGAACACTGAAAAGACATGACCGGTCACGGCCGCCAGCCCGCACCAGAGCGGGAAGTACGGAACCCCGCTGGAGCGCGGACCGAACACCAGGACGGGGAGCAGTCCCTTGAGGAGGTCAAAGAGCCCTACCGGGATAGCGTACGTCCAGCCCATCACGCGGTACAGGTTGGTCGCCCCCAGGTTATTGCTGCCATGCTGCCGGAGATCGATGCCGCGGAACGCCCGGCCTACCAGATAACTGGTGGGGATAGCACCAAGCAGGTAGGAAGCCAGCAGCCACGCGACCACGCTCATCATTCCTCTTCTGGCTCTCCCTCCCCGGCCGCCTTCCCCCGGATCAGGCGTCCGTCATCTGGCCGCTTGTGCTTGCGCGCCCCGCGCGCCGTGAACCGCAGCCGCAACGGCGCCCCGCTGAATGCCCACGCCGACCGGAAGCCGTGGTGGAGGTACCGCTGGTAGGCCTCCGGAACGTCGTCGGGCCGGTTGCTCACGATGGCGATGGTCGGCGGTCGAGTGCCGATCTGTGAGGCATAGAGCAGCTTCACCGCATCGCCCTGCTGCTGGGGTGGTGCATTGCGCGCCAGCAGATCCTCCAGCACTCGATTGACCTCCGCCGTCGGGACCCGGTGATCGCGGGCGGCGGCCACCTCCAGAATCAGTTCCGGGAGCCGGCTGACCCGTTGCCCCTGGGTGGCGGAGACATAGAGGAACGGTACGTACCGAAGGAATGGAGCCTTCTCCGCCAGCAAGTCCTGTCCCCGTTTGGCGGTATTGGCGTCCTTCTCCTGGATCAGGTCCCATTTGTTGACCGCGATGATCAGCCCCGCGCCACGGTCCCATGCCTCGGTGGCGATCCGAAGGTCCTGGGTATGCAGGCCGAGCTTGGCATCCACCACCAAGACACAGACATCAGCCTTTTCCACTGCCCGATGGGTCCTCAGGGTGGAGTAGAACTCGATGTCATCTTGTACTTTAGCTCTGCGGCGTAACCCCGCTGTATCTATGAAGTTGAGTGTTTTACCGTGATACCGCAAGGGGGTGTCGATCGCATCCCTGGTTGTCCCCGGCTCCGGCGACACGACAAGCCGCTCTTCCCCCAGGAGAAAATTGATGAGCGAAGACTTCCCCGCGTTAGGCCGACCGACAACGGCGACCTGCACTGCCTCGGGGTGCTCATCGTCGGTTCGCGGTGGAAGCCGTTCGATCACGATGTCCAGCAGGTCGCCGCTCGCCTTGCCGATGGCGGCTGACATCGGGACCGGATCACCAAGGCCGAGGTCGTAGAAGCTGTACTGGGCGGAACTCCGTGGCATGTCGTCGAGCTTGTTCACCACCAGAATGACCGGCCGCGACGTCTTCCGCAGCTGGGAGGCGATCTCCTTGTCGACCGGGTTCGGCCCTTCCTTCCCGTCCACCATGAAGATCACCAGGTCGGCCTGCTCTACCGCCAACTCGACCTGCTGCCGGACGGCGATGTCCATGGAATTCGTGGATTCGGGCATCAGCCCCCCGGTATCCACCAGCCAGAAATGGCGCCCGCCCCACTCGGCCTCGCCGAAGTGGCGGTCCCGTGTCGTCCCGGCCTCGTCCGAGACGATCGCATCGCGACCGCCAAGGAGCCGGTTGAACAGGGTGGACTTGCCGACGTTGGGCCGTCCAACAATCGCGACGGTGGGCTGACTCACGGCAGGAGCGGCGTCTCGAGCGCGTCGGTGAAGCAATACGAGGGGCGGATCTGGGTGGGCACACTCCCCTGGAGGTCCAGCAGCGTCATGTCGTCCATGAATAGTCCATCGTCATTGAGAGACTCGGCCGGGATCAGCACGAGATCGAGGTCGGTGCGGCTCGCGAGCGCGTCGCGAAACGCCCTGCCAGGGAGTAGCCCGGCGCAGGTCGCCGTCGCGCCAAACAGCGTGTTGGTCAGGGGAAGGAGCTCGAACAGGGCGCCGGTTGCTTCCGCGAGAGGGGCCAGCACCTGCGGCATGAGCGCCGCCATCGAGGAACCCGTGGCCACCCCGATCCGTCGTCCGCGCCAATCGGCAAGGGATTCCTGATCCTCAGCGATGCGCTGCTGGAGATAGCGAACGGCGCCAATCCCGTTCTCCACCTGCTCGAACCCATCGTAGGTCTCGGCGTGCGGCAGGGGAAGGTCGGCGCGCAGGTAGAGTTCGTCCGCACCGAAGGCCCATGTCTTCCCCCGGTCGGCACGTGCCCGGGCGGCCCATCGCTCGATCTGACCCAGACTGGCCCGGCATTCAGCCTGACTGGGCTCACGCACGAGGTGGTGCTTGCTGAAGGTGGTCAGCCCGACAGGCACCACCGAGACGTTCAGGACCGAGGCGCCGAACGCGTAGAGATCGGCCAGAGTCTGGTCGAGGACGTCCCCATCATTCACCCCGGGTGACATCACGACCTGGGTATGGAACTGGAGGCCATGACTGGCGAAGAGCCGTAGCTGCTCGAGGATATCCGGCGCGAGCGGGTTGCGCAGCAGCCACCGGCGGATGGCAGGATCGGTGGCGTGAACCGAGACGTAGAGCGGGGAGAGGCGGTACTCGATGATGCGAGCCACATCCCATGGCTTCAGGTTGGTCAGCGTGGCGAAGTTACCGTACTTGAAGGAGAGCCGGTAGTCGTCATCCCTGATGTAGAGCGCCTCCCGGAGGCCCTCAGGCAATCCGTCGACAAAGCAGAAGTCGCAACGATTGGCACACCGGCGAATCCGTGGCGGTTCAACCTGCACTCCCATCGGGAGTGCTTCCGGACGCTCGATGTCATACTCGATTTCCTCTCCCCCAGGCTGCCGGACATGAAGGAGAAACTGCTCCTCCGCCGTGAGGAATTCCCAATCCAGAAAGTCCTCGACCGGCCGTCCGTTGACGCTCAACAGCTCGGTGCCGGCCATGAGGCCCAGCTCCGAACCCAGGGACTCCGGCGAGACGGCAGTAACCTTGATCATGGCGGGGGACAAAGATGGGCTGCCGTAGAGGGCGATTCAAGCAGCGACTTTCCCTGAACGGCTCGCGGGCGGCGCCAGATGGCACCGCCCGCGAGAATTCCCTGCCCTGCCGGGGTGGGGCTTACCAGCAGCCCACCACAGTTTCGTTGGGGACCGCGGCGCCGTTGGGGGAGTTCGCGACCGGGCCCACGAAGATGCCGCAGGTGGTGATGGCGCCGATCAGGACCGGATTTGTGATCGTCGCGTTGTAGCCAGTCGCAGAAATGTAGGTGATCAGCAGGACGTTGCCCGTGGACGGCACGAAGGTGGCCGACCCGACGCCTCCAGTCGCGTTGATCTGTGCGCCAGGGGTCACGGAACCAGCGTAGTCGGTATTGTCGAAAAAGAAGGCCTCCTGCGCGGTGATCAGGTTCCGAAGGTCTGATTTCATCGACGCCAGCACCGCCTTTTCCTTCGTATTGGCGAATTTGGGGATCGCGATCGCCGCGAGAATGCCAATGATCACCACGACGATCAGCAGTTCGATCAGTGTGAAGCCTCTGGTGTTCATGGGCCCTTCCCGCGTGGGTAGCATCGGCGTGTGCACCGACATACAATGCGCTATCCCATATGCAACACAAGGGCCAATTCTTCCCGGTAATGGCAACTGTATGTGATGATTGCCCTTAGCTCACCTGGACTCGGCGATTCTTGAGCCGATCGGTCGTACGGCATCGGCGTCTTGCGAGGAAAAAGAGCCGCCCCGGCGTGGGGCGGCTCAATTGCGGTCTCCGCCGCTGCCTTTGAACCGGTCAGATCACTTCGAGTGGCTCAGGGAATAGATGTAGGCGGCGACGGCCTTCACATCATCTTCGGAGATACTCGACCCGCCCTTTGCCGGCATCGGCACTCCACTCTTCGACTCCTCTTTCGTAACACCCTTGGTGACCTGGGCAACGAGCTCCTCATAGCTGCCCTTGCTGTGGAGCCAGACATCGTCGGCCAGGTTGGGGCCTACCAGGCCCTTGGCGTCCTGACCATGACAGGCATAACAGAGGCCCTGCTTGTGGTAGACCTCGTTCCCCTTGTCGACCATCGCCTGGGTCACCCCAGCTGGAAGGCCCTGTGCCTGAGCCGTGCCCACCTGAACCAATACCGCGACCGCGAGGCCCAGCGCGAGACGAGTGAACATCTTCATCGGATCTGCTCCGTTTGCGTGATGATACCTGAGGGTGATCACGAGAAAAGCGTTTGCATCAGCGGAACACGAGGAGAGAAGCAACTGCCGGACCATGATCTGTCCCCAGAAAACCGAGAGAGAAGAATCCGGATTCAATGACGTAAGTCTTTGTTTGACAATGGAATAGCAGAACGTGCCTTGATGCCGCCGATTTCGGGATAGGGCGCCAGCTGTCCACGGGAAGACGGAGTCGAGACACAATCATGAGCAGGATGGAGACGGTGGGCAAGAGCCGGTAAGGCGCCGGCGGGTCGGCTACAGCTCGACCTGCCTGGAAATAACACTGCCCGGGGTCCGGCGAACCGGATCCCGGGCCGTGGCAGCATATTGAGAGCGGGCGACGGGGCTCGAACCCGCGACATTCAGCTTGGGAAGCTGACGCTCTACCAACTGAGCTACACCCGCAGTGTGTGCCGGGTAATGTCGCCCGCCCTGCGTCTCCCTGTCAATATTGTGCTAGAGCGGGGCGACCTCGCAGAAGACCTTGATCGCGTCTCGACCCGTCGTGAGCAGTTTGAACATCCGGGAGTAGTTCTCCAACCCCTGGACCGGGTGGGTCAGCAACGACTCGAGCCAGCCGGGAAACTGCGCCGAGCACTGTGCGAGGTCCCGAACCCCGGCTTCGAAGTACTCCCGGTTCGCGTTGACCGTTCCCACCATCACCTTGTTGCCAAGCACGAAGTCCAGGTTGATCCGGTCAGCCGGCACCTCGACCTTCCGGTCTCCCCCCGTCACGCTCGACAGCACCAGCACACCATTCTTGCCCAGCACCTGCATGCTGTCGAAGACCACCCCGGAGTGCCCGGTCGCTTCGAAGATCATGTCCCATGGGCCGTACTGCCTCGCTACGTCGTGAATCGGAAGGACCCTGGCTGGGATGTAGCGTGCCCCGATCGCTTCCAGCAGATCGGCGTTGCGATACGGCTTCTCCCGCAGCCCGAACACCGTCACGTCCAGTCCCCGGAGCCGCAGCGCCATCGCCGCGAGGAGTCCGATGGTTCCAGCCCCCATGACCGCGGCCTTGCGCGGGTGCCAGACCCGCAGCCGCCGCTGGATCTCGTAGGCCTGGGCGATGCCCTTCTCCACCACCGTGGTCGGTTCCAGGAGCACTCCGATCTCCTTGAGCCCCTGCGGGATCTTCACGATGAACTCGGCATCGTCGACATAGTACTCCGCGAGGTAGCCGTGTCGCAGGTTGATGCCGCGCTCAAAGTAGATGTCATCGGTGGTCATGTCGTTGGTGCCGATCAGATCATGCAGGCTGGTACCGGGGCGGCGCACCGTGGCGACGACATAGTCGCCGATCGCCAGCTCGGTCACCTTCGGTCCCACCGCCTCGACCCGGCCAAACCCCTCGTGGCCGATGATGAGGTAGTCATCGCCCGGCGGTGCCTGACCGTACTCCGCCGCATTGATCTCCTTGTCGGTGCCATCGACGCCCACCCGCAGCACTTTGACAAGCACTCCGCGGCCGTTCGCAATCTCCTCGAGTGACGGTCGTGGCACCTGGCGCAGGTACGCGGTGCCAGGCTGGCCCGGCAGCACGGCGAGGGCCTGCATCATGCCTGTGCCGGCCGGCATTCTGGCGGCGGAGGATCGGGCGGCAGCTTGAGCCATCGCGTCACATCGGCCAGAAACCGCTCGGTCCGCGGGCCAATACCCTGGTGGCGGTGGGCGGGCTCCACGTACAGCGCGGTCAGGTAGCCGCGCGGTGCGCCATGGTGGTCCAGTGCGCTGATCCCAAGCCATGCCCTTGATGGTCGTCGCCGAGAAACCGGGCCAGGCCGGCGCGGATCATCGGCCGGCTAGCCAGCCGTCGCTCTACCCTGATCCATTCCTCGACCAGGAGCGCGAGCAGTTCAGCATCCTTGATCGTACACTGCCGGAATGAGAGGGCCATCGGTGCCTCCGCGCCGTCGCCTTCGAACGCGTCGGCCGACCTACGTCGTGCATGTGTTGACACACCATCGCCGCACCCGCGCATGGAGCCGTCGCCAGAAACCTTAAGTCATCAGTATTGGCCCTAGCCAAGGCTGCCGCGCTCCTCGGCGAGTCGCTTCAACAGGTCCTCCCGCAGGGACGGAGGTGCCGCAATGCGGGAGAGCTTGGAGCGAATGTCGGAGATGACCCGGGACTCGAACCGGTGCTCGCTGGCGCAGGCGGCACAGGTGCGGAGGTGTTCCTCGACCAGCCGCAACTCTTCCACCGAGAGTTCGTGGTCGATAAAGTCATCCAACCGTCCGAACACCTCTTCGCAGGTCAGACGCGTCGGGCCCAGGGCGCTCATGCGTCACCTCCCCGGGCCTGCGTAAGCTCCGCGACAATGCCGCGATCGTGAGCCGCCTGCCACAATGCCCGCTGCAGTATCCGCCGGCCCCGGTGCAGCCGAGAGCGCACCGTCCCCACCGGAACCTCGAGCACTTCGGCGATCTCCTGATACGAGAAGTCCTGAATGAAGTAGAGGGTCGCGACCACCCGGTAGTCGTCCGGGAGGGCATCGATCGCCGTACCGATCAGCTCTCCGTCCAGCTTGTCCATGACGAGCGCGGCGGGATTCTCGCTTTTCGCATGCAGTCCCGTGGCCGCGGTCTGGCAATAGAGATAAAGCTCAGGAGTATCCTGCAGCTCCATCCGCACCCCTTCCCCTTTCCGTTTCCGGTACTTGCTGTAGAACGCGTTGGTAAGAATCCGGAAGAACCAAGCCTTGAAGTTGCTCCCCTGCTCGTATGTAGCAAAGCCGCGCGAAGCCAGCAGCGCGGCGTCCTGAACCAGATCCTCGGCATCGGCCGGGTTGCGAGTCAGATGCAGTGCCGTCCCGTAAGCGCTGTCGAGAAGAGGCATGAGCAGGGCCTCATAGCTTCCCGCGTCCGAGCGGGACTTGGCCGGCTGGGTACCGACGACTCCCACCAGGAGGGCGAAGGAGATGCCGAGGTGGCCTGATGCCGTTGCCAGGTCGGTTCCGGCCAGATGCAGCAACATCACGAATTCTCCACTGGGCCGTGCCGGGTTCGGGGGTGCGGGAAGAAACGGTCGCGCCGCTGCATGGAAGGGTGCACCCGGGGAACCGCACTCGGCAATCCCTGTCGGACGCGGAGCGGCCCTGCACCGCTGAACGCCCGAACCCCCTCCCTTATTCCCCTGCGGCCGAGATTCGCGCCGGCGACCCCGGGCTGCCTGCGGGATCGCGGTGCGGATCACGCGGTTATCGAGGGGTGAGTAAACCATCGTAGGCTCCGGTCGGGTGAATCTCGGGGTCTGCGGAGGGAACGCCCGCACCCTGTCTCCGGTTCCCGCTCCCGGACGGAAAGGCGCCCCGGGGGGTTCGGCCGGGGCGCGCTGTGAACCTGCTGGCCAGCCAGCGACTACTTCACTTTATAGCGCCAGAACTTGATGCCAGCACCCTTGCCCGCCACGGAGAATGGCTGCGTCTCCCCCACCGTAAGCGCGGAAAGCTCGGCCTCGGCGGTTGTGACGACCGTACCACCCTGGCCCAGGAATTCGATGAGGATCGTGACGGCCTTGACCGGGATCAGCTTGTTGTTCTCATCGCGGGGCTCACGGCCGGTCACCTTGCCGGTCAGGGTTGCACTCTCCGGGGCCCGCTGGAAGTTGTCGATCGCGAGATCCGCTTGCAGTGCCTCGCGCTCGACAACCGCCATGATCAGCTTATCCGTATCGTTGGCGAGCTTGTAGCCCTGAACCCGCAGCGAATGGGCGTAGTGGGAGAGCGGCTCGATCGCGATCAGCTGCTCGGCGGTGACAGCGAGCTTCGGTCCGTCATTGAGTGCGAGATAGGCATTCGCCGCCGCCGACACGGCGTCATGGTTGTTCGGATTGAGGGCGATGATCCGGCCGAAAGTGGCAGCCGCCGGCGCGTACTCCTTGTCGTTGTATTGCTTGGCGCCGATATCGAACAGCTCCCCCTCAGTCAGGTTGCCGCTATCCGGGCCGGTCGAGCTGGCGCTGACCAGCTGTGCTTCGATCATCGATGCGCTGTCCGGCATGCCTGCGGCCCGGAACGCGAGGAGCAGTCCTTTCTTGCCATCGAGATCCTCGGGCTTGGCCGCCAGGTAGCGGCGAAAGGCCGCAGCAGCCTCGGCGGCCCGTCCTGCGTCCAGCAACGCCTTGGCATGGCGGTAGATCGAGTTGTCGCGCTGCTTGACCATTGCCGGCTCGGTGGGCTGCGTGGAAGCCGCGCGACCGAAGTAGACCAGGGCGCTATCCGCCTGCCCGCGACCATCGAAGACAGCGCCCATGTAGAAGAAGGCGACTGGCTGGATCCGTTCGATCTGGTTCGCAGCCCGCCCCAGCATCAGGACGGAATCATCCTGCTTGGCCTGAAGAAAGGTGCTGGCGGCGGACACCAGTGCCACCCAGGCACGGTGGCGATACTTGGCGATGTCCACTTTGCACGCAGGAGCGAGCTCCTCTGCACGGGTGAACGCGGAGTCCGCGCCGACCAGATCCCCCTGCTGCAGGTAGATCCGGCCGAGGTAGTACCAGGCTGCGGGATTCTTGCCCTGTCCGGCGGTGGACATCGCCTCGGTGATGACACGAACGCCGTTCTTCAATCCGTTGGTGCGATTGGACTGGTCTCCGCTGCCTTCGATCCCTGTCTTGAGATAGGTCTTCCCGCTAGCGATGCGAAAGTCGCCCGCCCCATCGAGCTTGCAGTCGGGCTGCACCAGGCGGGTGTCGAGTGAACCGACCACGCGGGTCTGCACGCCGTCTTGGGCGGTGAGCGGAGCGGCCAGCAAGAGCATCGCCAGCCCGCAGATAAGTCCCTTGGTCATCCCTGCTCCCTGAGTGGGTGTGAAACACCGGCGGCCATCCCGGCCACCAATTGGCGCGCTTCGGCTTCGATCTCCCGCGCCACATCATGAGCTGGACGACCCAGGCGGGTCGCCGCAGCACGGATGTCATCATACTCGGCCTTGACTCGAGGCCCGGCCGGTGTCGCCAGTACCTTCACCCGGATCGGGTGTCCGTCGGAGGTCGAAACCTCAAGCTGTGTCCGGGCAAGGGTGACGCGTTCGGCGGTCACTCGACGCACGCCCGCGGTGGTGCTGTGCAGGAAGAATGCCTCAGTCACCCGGTCGGCGACCGCCGTGTCGCAGGTCACCTCGATCCGGAAGCCAGGACGGCCTTTCTTCATCTGGGTCGCCCAAACCTGTACATCCAGGGCTCCCGCAGCGACAAGCGCCTCCCGCAACGGCTCGATGTACTCGGGGCTCAAATCGTCCACATCTGTGGACAGTGTCTCGACGGACGCCGCCTCGGCGGACGACTCTGCCAGGATGATGCGGAGGGCGTTGGGGTAGTCCGAAGGGTCCCGCGAACCGGCACCCCAGCCGGTCGCCAAGGCCCGCCAGCGCAGCGGCGGCGGGCCCGCGCTCAATACCCGGAGCAGCACTGCCCCCGTGGGTGTCGTGGCCTCGCCCGTGACCGGGCCATTCGGGCCGATCTCGATCCCTTCCAGCAAGCGCGTTGTCACCGGGGCAGGCACGGACATCACGCCGTGGGCGGCGTGAACCCACCCCGAGCCGAGCGAGACCGGACGGGCATAGACCTGCCGGACACCGAGATACTCGCACGCTTCGATCGCCCCGACGATGTCGATGATCGCGTCCACGGCGCCGACTTCGTGGAGGGCGACAGCCTCGGTGGGCAGTCCGTGAATCCGCCCTTCCTGTTCGCAGAGCAACTGGAAGGCGCGCGCTGCCCGTTCCCGTACCCAGCCGCTGATCGGTGCACGCTCAATGATCGCCAGGAGATCCGCCAGATGCCGGTGCGTACCCTCCCCATGGTGGGCGTGACCACCGGAGGCCCCGCCGTGATGGGTTGCGTGTGAGTGGTCGTGATGAAGCTGATCGTGCCCATGGTGGTGCGGCGCAACAAAGTCGGGGCTGGGCGGCTCGGTGGCGCCGCCTGGGAGCGTCACCGACACCTTGCGGCAGGAGATCCCGCACCGGAGGACTTGGGTCACCTCGACCCGGACATCAGGAAACCCCAGGCGCGCGGGCAACCGGCCCAGCCAATCCGCCGGAACTCCGAGATCGGCAAATGCGCCGAGCAGCATGTCACCGCTGATGCCGGCGGCTGGATCGAGGATGGCGAAAGGGGCCGGGCTCATGAGGGGGAGGAATATGGCCGACAGGGCACCTTCTCGGCAGACCCCAGGGGCCTGAGGTAGCCGGCGGTCGCCACCCCGGCATGAGTTACGCCGTGGGGAGTTTGGTCGGCTCGCGGTACAGCCACCCTGCCCCGGTGTTGAACACGATCACCCGTTCACCCGCAGTGAGCTGACCACAGGCGAGCAGCTGGCGGACGGCGGCCAGTCCGGCACCACCCTCGGGGGAGAGATCGATGCCCTCTTCGGTCGATCCCCGGGCCGCCTCCTCGGTCAGCTCGTCATCGGTGACGGCGACGGCGGCTCCACCACTCTCGCGCAGTGCCCGGAGGATCAGTCGATCTCCCAGTGGGCCCGGTACCCGCAGCCCGCTCGCCACAGTCCACGGAGCATCCCACGGCACAGCATGGTCCTCCCCGGCCTCGAACCGGACGATAGGGGCACAGCCGCTCGACTGGACGCTGTACATCCGCGGGGCGGGATCGGTGACCCAACCGGCGTCGCGCAGCTCCTGAAAGGCCTTCCACATCCCGATCAGTCCGGTCCCGCCCCCGGTGGGATAGACGATGGCGTGGGGCAGTGTCCAGTTGAACTGCATCGCCAGCTCGAGACCGAGGGTCTTTTTCCCCTCAATGCGATATGGTTCGCGCAGGGTCGAGAGGTCCACCGCCTGATGCTCCGCGCCCCACGCGCGCGCGGCCTTGCCGCAGTCGCCGATGTGACCGTCCAGCAGCTGCAGGTCGCCGCCGAACATGAGGATCTGGGCGAGAATCGGACGTGGGGTGGTGCGGGGCGCGTAGACTCGAACGGTGACGCCGGCCCGCGCCGCGTACGCCGCCGCCGCAACACCTGCATTCCCGGCGGTTGGGATGACGAACTGCGTCGCTCCGGCCGCGACGGCGCGGGTGATTGCCGCACTGAGCCCCCGGGCCTTGAAGGATCCCGTGGGATTGGCGCCCTCATCCTTGATCCAGAGATCGGGCAGTCCGACGCGAGACCCCGCCCGCATGCACGGGAGCAACGGGGTATCTCCCTCTCCCAGAGTCACCGGCTGTTCCGTGGCAGTCAGCGGCAGGAACGGCCGGAATCGCCACATCCCCTGGCCGCGGCGTACCTCGGCCCGCGCGATGAGGCCAGGAAGAGGACGATCGGGATACCGCACCAGCCAAGGCTGGCCACACCGGTCGCAGACCGACGCGAAACCCTCGGGGCCACGCCGGTTGTCACAGGCGGAACATTCAAGCTGCCAATCCATCAGAAGATCATCCGCCGTGAACCAGTGGTGTGTCAGGCGCCGAGGAAGCGCTCGGCCAGCTGTTCCAGCCGATCGTCCCGGCGCGAACGGGCATAGACGAGTATCTGTTCGACCTCGGCGCGAAGCGCCGGGTCGCCCCAGCGGTAGCCGGTGGCCACTTCCGCGCCGGGCGAGTCACCTTTGTTCGCCGCCTCGAGCAGGACCCAGGCGGCGGCCAGCGGAAAGCCCGGATCGGAGCGAGGCGGGAGCTCATAGCGGATCGGGACGTCGTCCTGATCCTCTTTAACGAAAGCGCGTGACATGGGGGGAAGTTAGCAGGTGGCCGGTGGCAGTACAGCGGTTCCAGGGTCAGACGCCCTTTATCACGGCGGCCAGCACCCGCTCCGCCAGCCGCTGGGAGAAACCCGGCAACGCCGCGATCTCCCCGACCGAGGCCGACTTTACGCCGGCCAGGCTGCCGAACTTCTCCAGCAGGAGCCGCCGCCGGTTGGGGCCGACACCGGGAATTTCGAGCAGCGCCGAGGTGATCGTCCGCTTGGTGCGGCGCTGCCGGTTATAGGTCACACCGAATCGATGGGTCTCGTCGCGCAGTCTCTGCAGCAGCCGGAGCGACGGACTGCGACGAGGCAGCCGGAGACTGTCCGACCGTCCGGGAAAGAAGATCTCTTCTTCCTTCTTGGCCAGGCTGACGATCGGGATGTCGCCGCAGCCCAGCGCGGTCGCCGCCTCGACGGCTGCGGAGAGCTGGCCTTTGCCGCCATCGATCACGATCAGGTCGGGCAGCGGCTTGGCCTCATCCCGGCGGCGGGTCAGGTAGCGGGTGACCACCTCATGAATCGCGGCAAAGTCGTCCTGCTGCCCGGCGCCCTTGATCGTGAACTTTCGATAGTCGCTCTTGCGCGGTCGGCCGGCCTCGAACCAGACCAGCGAGCCGACGGTGTCGCGCCCCTGGTTGGTGGAAATGTCGACGCAGATCATGCTGCGGGGCACGGTGCTCAGTCCGAGGTCGCGTCCCAGCGCGTAGACCGGATCGCCGGAGCGCTCGTCAGTCTCGAACGATTCGATCCGCAGACTCTCCATGAGGTGGCGTGCATTCTGATCGGCAAGGTCGAGCCAGCGCCGGGCGGTGCCGCGCTGCGGGACGTTCCATTCGGTCTCCGGCAGCAGCTCCTGCAGGAGGTCGATGTCGGCCGGAGGAAACGGCAGCACGAGCCGGCGAACCCGACCCTCCAATGGCACATAGGAGCGGACCAGCAGGAAGCTCAGGATCTGCTCATCGGTTTCGTCGCCCAGGTTCTCCAGGAACGCCTGTTCGCGCAACACGACCCTGCCCTCCCGCACCCGCAGGAACACCCCCACGGCATCATCCCCATCCCGCGCGTACCCCACGATGTCGGCATCTCCGGTGCCGAGTGCCTCCACGCCGGAGGGCGACTCGACCTGCTCAAGCCACTTGAGCTGGTCGCGAAACTGGCCGGCACGTTCATAGTCCTGCCGCTGACTGGCGATGAGCATCGCCTCGCGCACCTTGGCGCGGACGTCCACGGTGCGCCCCTCGAGAAAGTCGACGACATCGGCGATCATCGCCCGATAGTCGGCTTCGCTCTGCCATCCGACGCAGGGAGCGAGGCAGCGTCCGATGTGATAGTCCAGGCAGGGCCGCTCGCGTCGTTCGGACGGGAGATCATCGGCGCAGCTCCGCACGGTGTAGAGCCGGCGGACGACCGCCAGTGTCCTCCGCAGCAGCGCCACGTCGGTGTACGGCCCGAAGTAGCGCGCGCCCGCAATGTCGCGCCTCCGGGTCACCAGGACCCGGGGGAAGGGGTCGGCGAGCGTCACCGCGATCGACGGATAGCTCTTGTCATCCTTGAGCCGGACATTGAACTTCGGGAGATATTCCTTGATCAGATTGTTCTCGAGCAGCAGCGACTGCACTTCGTTCGGCACGACGATGGTCTCGACATCGGCGATCTGCCGGATAAGGTAGGCCTGCTTGGGGCTGCTGCCCGCATCGGCCGCGAAATAACTCCGCACCCGGCTGCGCAGCCGCTTTGCCTTCCCGACATACAGCACGTTGCCGTCAGCGTCCTTCCACAGGTAGACGCCGGGCTGATCGGTCAGGGTATCCAGCTTCCGCTGGAGCGACTCAGGCAGGTCCACGGCGACGAAGCAGACGCCCCGTCAGCGCGAGCGCTTCCGGCACGCCGACGAGCGTGGTAACGAGAAGGTAGATCGCCGCGAACGGCAGCAGGGCCACCAGGGCGGCGGCAACCGGCGGGAGCGACGGCCCCAGCCGCGAGGCGCCAAAGCCAGCCACCCCGCCGAGCAGGGCCGCGCCCCAGAGGATGGCGAGGAAACGAAGCGGCAGGCCGGTCTCACCGATGCGACGGCCAAGTCCTCGACGTAGCAGGGCGAACTCGAGCCAGCCAGCGAGACCGGCCGTGGCGGTGAGGCCGGCGGCACCCCATTTCGGGTCGAGGCCCAGCAGTGGCGGAAGGGGCACCGCCGCGAGGTAGCCAAGAACGGTCGTCAGGATCACCCGTATCACCGCGAAGCGGAGCGGTGTGCGGGTGTCGCGCAGCGCATAGAAGCCCGAACTGTAGAGTCGACCCATCGCCGCGGCGAGGAGGCCAAACGCGGAGCCGGCGAGAATCGCCCAGACATAGCGGCTGTCCGCCGCGGTAAAGCGCCCGGTCTGGAACAACGCGGCCGCGATGACGCCGCCAAACCCCAGGAAGGCCACGACCGAGGGCACCACCAGAAAGGCGATGCGCCGAAGCGCCGCGTTGAGCCGGGTTCGCAGCACATCGGCCACCTCGCCTTCTGACCCCGTCGCGCTCGACATCGCGGGCAGCTCGGCCGCCGAGATCGACATTCCGAAGAGGCTCACCGGCAGCGTATACAGCACCTGTGCGTTGGCCAGAGCCGAGACCGCTCCTGTCCCGAGCAGACTCGCGAGGATACTGTCGACGAACGCGCTGATCTGGACGACGCCGCGACCGACGAGCACGGGGCCGAAACTCCGCAGCACGGACCGCACTTGCGCCGAGGCCACGTGCAGTGACGGACGCAGATGGCGCAGCAGCGTCATCACCGTGGGCAGCTGCACCAGGAACTGCAGCGCGCTCCCAATGACGGAACCGAGGGCGGCTGCCTGGGCCAGGCCGTTCTGATCGGTACGATCGGCGCGGAGCAGCACCGTCACGATGATCGCAACATTCCAGATCACCGGAGCGGCATACGACAGCAGGAACCGCCGGTGACTGTTGAGTACGCCCAGGCACCAGGCCGAGAGCACCAGGCAGCCGGCGCCCGGGAAGAGCAGCCGGACCAGCTGTTCGGTGAGTGCGCGCTTGGCAGGCGGGAATCCGGTCGCGATGACATCGGTGAGCGGCCCGGCGAAGAGCATGCCCAGCAGGACGATGAGCGATGTCGCGAGCGCCAGCAATCCGAAGACGGCATTGGCGACATCCTCCGCCTCCGCATCGCGCCCTTCGGCGCGCAGCCGGGTGTACACCGGAATGAAGGAGGCGGAGAGCACTCCTTCGCCCAGCAGATTCTGCAGCAGATTCGGAATCCGGAACGCCGCGTTGAAGGCGTCGTTGGCGTCCGAGAGGCCGAGGAAGTGCGCGAGGACGCGCTGGCGGACGAGCCCGAAGATCCGGCTGAGGAAGATGCCGGCCGCCACCAGTACTGCGTGCCGACTGCTGGAAGGCGCGGCAGGCGTCGGAGGCACCCTATGGCTTGGGCGGCGGGAGTGAGCGTCCCGGGTGCTCCTCGAGCAGGCGCTGGAGGAACTGGTTCTCCTCCTGCAGCAGTTGGACCGAACGCTGCAGGTCCTCGACCTCGCCTTCCAGCGCTTCCATCTTGCGCGCCAGATCGCCCAGACTGGTCGGAGCCTGCTCCGACCCCTCCAGTCGCCGACCGAGCGCCTTTCCGATCGGGGAATCGATGACGATGCCCAGAATCGGGATCATGAGGGCGACAAGGAGAATCAGACCGAGAAATGCCATGGCCGAGTTTACGCCGGACCCGGGGCGGCTTCAAGTGCCGAGCGGTACCAGCCGTCGATGGCGGTCAGCAGCTCGGACAGGAGGGTCGGCCCGTAGCGGGCCAGCACGGGTGCCGCGGTCAGCACTCGTTCCTGTGGCTTGCCCAACGGGAGCAGTGCGTCGCGTGCCCGGGCGATCTGCTGGGTCTCGGTCGTCTGGCGCTTCTTCAGGTGATTTACCAGGCGCTTCTCGGCGTCCTGCGTGCCACTCAGGGCCTGCTGGCCGAGGTTCTGGATCGGCTTCTCGATGGTGGGGTCGATTGTGGCGGCGGCGGCGGCGAGCGCGGCATACTGTTCGGCGAGCACCTGGCGCAGGGCGGCGAGGGCGGCGCCGGCCTCGGGTGGCAGCTGTGACCGGACGACCCTGCCCTCCAGCTGCTGCCCCGGAGCAAGCAGTTCCTCCAGTGTCGCCTTGAACTTCTCCAGTACGCGGTCGACCCGGGTTTCCACCAGCAGTCCGGACCAGCGCGGCACCGGCAATTGCCGGGGAACCTCCAGGACCGGGTACACCGCCTCCGCGAGCGTCAGGTAACGCAGCTCACCCGGACCGGCCACATAGGCGACGGCGGGGAGCAGGGCGCTCTCGACCACCGGCCGTAGCAGCACATTGGCGGAGAGCCGTTCGGGCGTCTCGGTGGCGATGCGCTGCAGCTGCTCGCGGGTACATCGCTCGCCGGAGCGACGAGTCGTGAAGTCCCCGCCGGCCTGCACCAGTCGGTCGCGGCCCGCCTTCCCTTCCAGCATGACCAGCGTCGCGCCGTCCCCGACCGCGATTCCCGCGTCGTGACCGTGGGTCAGCAGCTCGGCATGACGGGCGACGAGCCGCTCCCCGATCCTGCCGGCACCGTCGATCGCCGCGAGAATAGAGGGCATCTGGGCACGTTTGGCGGCAGCATGAGTCGGATCGAACAACACTACGCCGAATGGAGCGAGCCATTCCCCAAGAAGCCCGCTGCAGCTCGCCGCAAGGCTCGCTTGCGGCTGGTAGTGTCGGCCGATCTGGCTGAGGGTCCCTTCGCGAAACTCCGAGGGCGGAAGATCAGCGGCAAGGCGCTCGAGCACCGCTCCGATTTCGGCGCCGAGCAATTCGCGATATAGTGGCGTGAGGGGAGCCTCCGACGCCCGTTCCCTCAGCGTCGTCGTCACCGGCGCGCCATCACCCCCGAGCCAGGTTGCGTGGTTCCCTTCGGCGAAATCGTGGTCGTCACCCGCGGCCCAGAAGACGGGGACGACGGGCCGACGCCACCGTTCCTCCAGCACCCGGGCGAGCGCGACCGCGGACAGCGCCTTGTGGATGGTATACAACGGGCCACCGAGGAGCCCCGGCTGCTGCCCGGTCGTCACCACCAGCACGCGCGGATCCCGCAGCCTGGCGAGCTGATCGGTCTCCGTCGTCAGGAACGCGGGGAGCAGCGCTTCGGGGATGCCGCCGCCCCGCTCGACGGGCCACGACACCCTGGCCGCGAGCGGCGTGGGGACGATTCGGACGCTCATGGCGCGACCTGGGCCAGCAGGATTGCCCGTGGTCCCCCGCCGGCAGGAGCGCCGTCGTAGTCGCCGAATCCGGTGAGGACCCGGGCGCCATGCTGCTCGATCATCGTCTGCAGCTCCCCAAACGAAAAGAGTCTGACCCGTTCCTCGAACTGCCGCCCATCGGGGAGGAGTATCGTTTTGCGCACGACACGGCCGTCGTCGAGGATCTCACGCCGTACTTCCACGCACGCACCGCCAAGCTGCCGCACTTCTCGCGGCACCAGCCCGGCACGTACGACCGCGGCATCAAGGAAGTCCAGCACAAGCCACCCGCCATTGCGCACCGTCCCGAGCATCTCGCCCATCGCTGCGTCGTGCTCGACATCGGTCGCGAAGTACCCGAAGCTGGTGAAGAGATTGACGGTGAGGTCCATCGAGCCGGCGCGGAACGGCAGGTGCCTCATGTCGGCCCGGACGAGTGGACGCGAGGTCACCGTCCGGGCCCGGTTCAACAACACGTGCGAGAGGTCGAAACCGAACACCCGCGCCCCGGCCGCCTCCAGCGCGCCCATGTGACGACCGGGCCCACAGGCCACATCCAGCACGCGCCACCCGTCCCGCCAGGGAAGTGTGCGACGCACCAGGCCGATCAGCCGTTCGGCGTCACGCTCATCCCGGTGCGGATAGAGATCGAGGTACTCTTCGCCGAACCAGTCCGTGAACCACTCAGCCATTTATCGCGGACCGCGGGCCGTTGGCCCCCAGCTCACCGCGCAGCACGGCAGGTCAGATTG
This sequence comes from Gemmatimonadota bacterium, assembly GCA_034440415.1. Classification (GTDB taxonomy): domain Bacteria; phylum Gemmatimonadota; class Gemmatimonadetes; order Gemmatimonadales; family GWC2-71-9; genus JADJOM01. The sequence continues at coordinate 23,867 of JAWXBX010000167.1, forward strand.
CAGGGCTGTACCTTCCCGCGCCCATGGCAAACGGCTAACGGCTAACAGCCGGTTATTTGTGATACGGTTCTCCCCGGAGAATCGTGCACCCACGATAGAGCTGCTCCAGCACCACCACGCGCGCCAGCTCATGGGGGAGCGTCATCGGGCCAAGCCCCCAGCGTTCGGCGGCGTCGGCCAGGAGCGTCGATGCCAGGCCATGAGACCCCCCAAGGACCACCACCACCGGCCGGGCACCGAGCTGCCACTGCTCGATGCGCCGGGCCACCTGTTCGCTGGACCAGGCCGGCGCGCTCCGGTCCAGCGCCACGACCCGCATTCCATGAGCGATTCTGTCGCCCAACCGTTCACCTTCCAGCTTGAGGGCCACGGCGGCGCTGGTGGCATTACCGGCCTCCCGAACCTCGACTTCAGCGGTGCTGTGATAGCGCCCCAGACGCCGGAGATACTCATCCGCCGCGGCACGGAAGATCGGTCGCAGCCGCCCAACCGCCAGCACCGTCAGCTGTTCCGTGCTAGGCGTACATCCCTCGCAGCCGATGCACCGCCGCCACCCGCTCGATGGCCAGCATGTATGCCCCGATGCGATTGGACACCTTGTGCTTCTCGGCCATGGTGGTCACCTCGTCAAAGGAGTGCACCATGATCTTCTCGAGCCGGCTGATCACCGTCTCTTCATCCCAGAAGTAGCCGCCGCGATCCTGCACCCACTCGAAATAGCTGACCGTCACGCCACCGGCATTCGCGAGAATGTCCGGGATAACGAAGATGCCCTTGGCATTGAGAATCTCGTCCGCGGCGGCGGTGGTGGGCCCGTTCGCGCCTTCGCAGATGATGCGGGCCGTGATCGCGGCGGCGTTGTCGTGGGTGATGACGTTTTCCAGCGCGGCGGGCACCAGCACTTCGCAGTCGAGGTGCAGGATCTCCTGGTTGCTGATGTGCTTGGCCCTGGTGTAGGTGTTGAGGAGATGCTTGCCCTGCACATGCTTGAAAACGTCGAGAAGGTCGAGGCCCTTGGGATCGTAGATGCCGCCTGACTTGTCGCTGACGGCCACAATCGTCATCCCCGCCTTGGCCATGAGATCGGCGGTCACCGAGCCTACGTTGCCGAACCCCTGCACCGCCACCCGGGCGCCCTTGAGCGGGATGTTCAGCTTCTTCAGCGCTTCACGCGTCACCAGCATGCAGCCGCGGCCGGTCGCCTCCCGCCGGCCGAGCGAGCCACCCATCTCGATCGGCTTGCCGGTCACGACCGCGGTCACCGTGTGCCGCTTGTGCATGGAGTAGGTATCCATCACCCACGCCATGACCCGTTCATTGGTGTTCACATCCGGCGCGGGGATGTCGGAATCGGGACCCAGCGTCTCGATGATGCCGGTAGTGTACCGGCGGGTGAGCCGCTCGATCTCGCTGTTGGACATCGTGGTCGGGTCGCAGATCACCCCACCTTTGGCCCCGCCGAACGGCAGGTTCACGACGGCGCACTTCCACGTCATCCACGCGGCGAGCGCGGTGACCTCGTCCAGCGAGACCTGCAGGTCGAATCGGATGCCGCCCTTGGCCGGACCGCGCGACGTGTTGTAGATGACCCGATAGCCGGTGTAGACCTCGACATCGCCGTTGTCCAGCCGGACCGGCACCGCCACGGTGATCTGCTTCTCCGGCATCCGCAGGATCTTGTAGAGCCCAGGCTCGAGTCCGAGCCGCTTGGCGGCGTCGTCGAACCGCGACATCATCTCCTCGAACGGATTCTCGGCCGCGAGAAAACGATCCTTCTCGGGTTTCATGACGGTCTGGGACGGGCGCGGATTGATCGCGGTCATAGCATCTCCAATGAGTTTACAGCCGCTCGGGCGGTGTGACGACCGTATCGAGGGCCAGGGCGACGGCGTCGCCAGCTGCTTCCCAGGTCAGATCCAGCACGGCCACCAGCGGTTCCGGTGCATCGGCCGGCCAGCGGTCCCGGAGCTTCACTGCATCCTTCTCCGTAATGACCAGATGGTCGGCCCGCCGGGCCGCGTGGGCCAGCCAGGCGATATCCTCCTGGCGGTACTCGTGATGATTCTTCCAGGTGGCGACCTGCACGGCAGCGCCAGTGGCCTTCATCTGGGTCACGAAGGCTTCCGGATCTCCGATCGCCGCGGCAGCCACCACCCGCCGTCCTGCCAGCGATGCGGGGAGAACCGGCTGTGCGCTCAGCAGGCCCTCCAGCCGAACCAACCCCAGGTGCACGATCGCGACCGGCACCGCGACCCGGGAACGAACTTCCTCCAGCAACGTCTCGGCGATGTCGTGGCTGGCCCGCTTGCGGGTGATGATCACGAGATCAGCCCGCCCGAGGGCCTCCAGCCCTTCGCGCCAGGGACCTGCCGGCAAGGACCAGTGGACCGCCTGCGTCGTCTCGGCACTTATCACCAGCAGGTTCAGATCCCGGCGGACATCCAGCCGCTGAAAGGCGTCGTCCAGCACCAGCACCTGCGCCCCCCGTGCCAGCGCCCGTTCGGCACCGGCGACCCGATCGGCGTCGGCGATGACGTGGGCACCGGGGACCGCATGCGCGTGCACCGCTGCTTCATCGCCCCCACCATACGGCCGAAGCAGGATCCCGGGCACGATGCCCTGCGCCGCGTACCGCCGCGCGATCCAGATGGCCAGGGGAGTCTTGCCCGATCCCCCGACGGTGAGGTTGCCGACCGCGACCGCCGGCAGCGGGAGATCGTGCACCGGGAGCCAGCCGCGTGCATACGCCGTCGCGCGCGTCCGCATCCAGCTGCGCCAGAGCAGGGACACGGGCAGCAACGCGGTGCGAGCCACGCGGGCGTCGATGCGCCGGCTGGTCCACAGCCAGCGAATCAGACGGTGAGTGTCGCCGCGGCGTCCGGCCATGCTGCCAGTCTGATAGCGTCCTCGAGCGAGGCGAGTACCCCGTCCTCCGCGGCCTGCGGTGACAATCCCTGCACCATGACCGGCTCCCCATAGGCGATGCGAACCATGGTGAACGGCGCGGGGACGAGGAACCGGTCCCAGGAACGCGCCCGCCACCCCCGCCGAGCACCAGCGAAAACCGGCAGCACACTCACCCCGGCGCGCGCGGCGGCGTGCAGCAGCGCCGGTTTGAACACCCGCCGCGGACCGCGCGGCCCGTCCGGTGTCACGCCGACTGGCACCCCCTCCCGCAGGGCGCGGAACGCCTGCCGCAGGGCGCGACTGCCACCCCGGCTGCTCGAGCCGCGAATGAGGCGGTAATCCAGCGGAGCGGCAAGGGCGGCGAGATACTCGCCATCATGGGCCTCGCTCACCAGTGCGGCGATGCCCCGATGTCGATGGTGCCAGAGGACCGGCAGCAGGGCCTCGTGCCAGGTCAGCAGGAGGTACGCGCGCCCAGATGCGAAGACCGCCGCAACCCTGTCCGGTCGAACCACCTCGATCCGCCACGTCCGGGCCAGCGACCGCGCCACCGGTGGCCCAGCCCAACGCAGGAACGCACGACCCGGTTCCTTCACAGCCCGGCAAGGTCGAGAGCCAGCTCCGCGACCCGCGCGCTTGCTCCCGGCGCGCCGAGCCGGGGCACGATCGCCGCCAGCGCCTCCACCTGCGCCCGATGTGCGCTACTGGTCTCATCCAGCAGGGGCCGGAGCGCTGCGGCCACCGACTCGGCCGGTACAGGCCAGTGCCAGAACTCCGGCACCACCGACTGTTCCGCGACCAGATTCGCCAGCCCGATATGTTCGACCGTCAGCACCCGCTCCGCGATCTGATGCGTGAGCCACGAGGTCCGGTAGGCCACCACCATCGGACGACCGGCGCAAGCAGCCTCGAGCGTAGTGGTTCCCGACTTGACCAGGACGGCTGTTGCGGCGGCCAGCACCCGGTCGGCGACATCACGGAACAGGAGAATCGGACCGGCATCCGGATAGTAACCGCTGGCGGTCGCCGCGGTCACGACATGGGAGCAGGCACCCACCGCCAGCATCTGTTTCGCCACGTCCCGGAACAACGGCCAGTTCCGTTCGATCTCCCCTTCACGGCTGCCGGGAAAGATACCAAGGACCGGACCTGTTGACGGCAACTGCAGCGCCAGCCGTGCGGCGGGCCCGCTCGGCCACACCCGGTCCGCCAACGGGTGACCGACAAAGGTGGTCGCGACCCCCCGGCTCGCAAACCAGGCCACCTCGAACGGGAGCACGGCGGCGATCCGATCCGCCGCAGCACGCAAGCGGGCAATTCGTCCCGGGGCCCAGGCCCACACTTGCGGAGCGACGTACCAGAGTACCGGCACTCCCGCCCGCCGGAGCCGGGCCCCGAGGCGCAGGTGGAATTCGGGATAGTCGATCAGGATCGCCAGCGCGAATCGTCCGGCCACGGCATCCCGTGCCAATCCATGCATCAGACGCAGGTGACGGGGGATGGCTCCGGCCACTTCGAGGAACCCGAGAGCGCTCAGCTGGTCAACGGTGGAGCGCAGAGCGACGCCGGCGTCGGCCATCGCGGGCCCGCCGGGCCCTTCGAACAGCAATCCCTCTCTCCGACTCTGGAGTTCCTGCACCAGCGCCCCGCCGAGCTGATCGCCCGACGGCTCGCCGGCGGAGATCAAGATGCGCCGCCCTGCTGTCCTCACGGCTCCAGGTGCGGTGCTGGCGTGGCGAGGTGCACCGCCTCGGTGACTCGAAGTGCGAGGGCCAGGGCCGCACGACCCTCCGCCCCGGACA
>JAWXBX010000168.1:0-5448 GCA_034440415.1 Gemmatimonadota bacterium
ACGAATCCCCGGCACCACCCGCCAAGAGCCGTCCCCCAACTCCTGCCCGACCGCGGCGACCTCCAGCGGGGAGCAGACGATCCCCCGAAGGCCGGCCTCCCGGGCGGAACGCGCCAGGCGACGGACCTCATCGAGCAAGACGACCCCGTCACGTCCCACGGTCTTCCCGTAACCGGCAGCGTCGTGGGAGGTCAGGACCGTCACCCCGACCACCCCGAGCCCTGGGCCGGCAGCCTTGGCCGCAGCCTGCATCATTGCCACCCCGCCGAGGGTATGCACGGTCGCCATTGCGACGCCGAGGTCCCTGGCTCCCTCCACCGCTCCCGCGACGGTATTCGGGATATCGTGCCATTTGAGGTCGAGGAAGACCTTGAGCCCGCGTCCCGTCAGCTCGCGGATCAACGCCGGGCCCTCGCGGCCGAAGAGAATGGAGCCGATTTTCACCCACCGCACTTCGGGCAGCCGATCCAGCAGGCGCCGGGCGCCATCCGCCGGCAGGTCCAGCGCGACGATGATCTCAGCCATGGTCCCGCTCCAGCTCTGCGATGATGCGCTCGGGGATCCGCGGATTCGCCAGCGCGGCCGTCCCGATGGCCACCAGCGCGGCCCCGGCCTGGAGATACTGGCGTGCGTCAGCTGCGCTCCGGATCCCGCCTACGCCAATCACCGGCATGCCGCCGCTCCGCTCCATGATCCGCCGTACCGCGAGCACGCCAACGGGCAGCAGCGCCGGCCCGCTGACGCCACCGTTGCCATTGCCCAGCCTCGGCGCTCCATCCGGGTCCGCCAGATAGCCGGGCAGCGTGTTCACCACGGTGACACCGGCGGCCCCGGCATCCCGGGCCACCAGGGCCATGCCGGCGATATCGGGCAGCACCGGAGAGAGCTTGGCGATGAGCGGTTTCTTCGTACGGGCGGCGCAGCCGACCAGGACTCGGGCGACGGTGGCGGGGTCGGCGCCGAACTCGACGCCGCCGGCATGCGTATTCGGGCAGGAAAGGTTGATCTCGAAGGCCGTGATGGCGGAGAAGTCGTCAAGGCCGGCCACCACCTCGGCGAAATCCTGCTCGACGAACCCGACGACGTTCACCAGAATCCGCGGCGCGCGCAGATGCGTGAGGAGCCAGGGAAGCTCGTGGTCCCGCACGTGCGCGAGTCCGGGGTTGGCGAGACCGACCGAGTTGAGCATGCCGGCCGGAAACTCGGCCACGCGTGGCGCGCGATTGCCCGCCCGCGGCTCGCGTGAGACCGCCTTGGTCACCAGCCCGCCCAGCCGATCCAGATCGATCACGCCTGCGACTTCCCGGCCGAAACCCGCCGTGCCGGCCGCGAGCAGGACCGGGTTCTGGAACCGCTGGCCAAAGACAGTCCGGGCAAGATCGATGGTCATTACTGGTCCACCGGGGTCTTGGGCGTCGCGGGTTGGGGCGATGGCGTTGGCCGACTCGGTGGCCGCGGCCGTCCGACAGGGGTGGGGCGCGGCCCCTCCAGCCGGAAGGACAGCACGAAGCGCCGCAGTGAATCCTCGAGTGCGCGGAACGCCGGGGGGTCCCCACCCTGCACCTGCAGCAGATACGGGCTGCCGGCATACTGCGTCGCCAGCACCTCCCTCAGCGAATCCGCCAGCACGGTGTCGAGGGCGATCCGGGCCAGCAGCGCCTTGGGCGCGAACGGCGAATCGGGCCAGTCAGTGGCCAGACGGCCGAACTGCCGCGCCGCGAGACGGGGCGCCAGCAGCGAATCCCGGATGAGCTCCGCGGCGACGAAGAGGCGGAGGTCGCCGGCTGGGCTCCCGGCGGGCGACGAGTCCGTGATCAGCAGAGCCCGCCGGGCAATGCTGCCCAGCATGGCGGTGCGGGCGAAGAAGGGGCCCGAGGCTGCGTCCTCGTCTGCCACGGCCTCAAACTCCGCAGCGAGCTGGGGCAGCGAATCCATCCGCGCCAGTCGAGCCACCAGACCGACGTACCGCGCCTCAGACACGATGGGCAATCCCTGCCCGAGCACCTCCACCTGGCGCAAGCGAGCCTCGGCGGCAGCGGGATCGGATTGGGCCAGGCGCCGTGCATCGGCGAGGAGGAGCCGGGCCCGGAATCCCGCCGGCATCGAATCGGCGCGTGCGATCGACTCGACCAGATCGGCGGCCGCCGGGGGATCGTGACGTGCCAGCCCGGCGAGCAGCGAATCCCAGGGCACCAGGGTATCCCGCTGGGCGAGCAGGGATTCGGCGATGGCGCCCGCCTCGGCCACGCGGCCCAGCCCGGCGAGCGCAGCAGCCCGTTCTCCGCGGGCCCGCGGGACACTCGACCGCTCGAGTTCCGCGAGTGCGATCGCGTACTCGCCACCCATCCGCAGCGCCTGCCCGTGGTAGAACAGCGCCTGACTGCGGCGCACAGAGTCGCGACTGCCGGTAAGCCGGGCAAAGGCGGTCGCGGCGGCGGCGGGATTCCCCAGAGTTATCTGACAGCTCCCCACCAGCACGGTCGCCTCCTCGGCCAGCACCGGATCGGGCCCCGTCATGACCACTTGCAGCGGACTCAGGGCGCCGCGGCAGTCGCGCAGCCGCGCGAGTGCCGTCCCCTGCAGCAGGCGGGCCCGATCGGCCCAGCCACTGCGGGGGTGACGCACCAGCGCCGACTCGGCCTTCACCGAGACCTGGCCCCAGAGACTGGTCGCCGTGAACGTCCGCCCCTCCCGCTCGGCGGACCGGGCCTGGCCGGCGAGATGATCGACCTTGTACATCCCGTTGTAATAGGAGCAGCCGGCGAGCAGGAGGAGCGCCACCGCCAGGGCGACTCTCATCGGCCGCCACCCGAGCCGGTGGTCGCGGTCTTCCGTTCGTACTCGAGCAGGTAGGCGACGATGGCATCGGCAATGGCGGTGGCCAGCGCCTGCTGGGACTTGCGACCGGTGAGGATCTTCGCGTCCTGGGCATTGGTGCTGTAGCCCATCTCGACCAGGATGGCCGGGCGCCGGGCGGTGTTCAGCACGGCGAGCTGGTTGGACTGCTTCACGCCGCGATCATCTCCGGTATGGACCCGGGCGATGTTTTCCTGCACCAGTTCGGCGGCCCGGGCCGACTCGCGCAGGTACTCGTTGCGCTGCAGGCTGCGCAGAATGAAGTCGAGCTGGTCCCCCCGGCCGGCAGGCGCATCATCCTCATAGCGCACGGCGTCGTTCTCCATCTGCGCGATCCGGTCGGCATCCTCACTGTTTTCCTCGCCGACGATGATCGTGTGGAACCCGCGGACCTCGCCATACCGCCGCCGGGCCTTGGGATCCAGGGCATCGACGTGGAGGCTCACGAACAGGTCGCATTCATGGGTGCAGTACGGGGCGCGATCGACTCGCTTGATGAGCGTGTCGGTGGTGCGGGTCATGACAACCCGGACACCCTGTCGCATCAGCTCCTTCTGCAGCAACAGGGAGACGGAAAGCGTCACGTCCTTTTCCCGGACCCCGCGCGGGAAGTAGAGACCGGGATTGCCCGGGTCGACCCCACCGTGACCGGCGTCAACGGTCACGACATGCCCCGGGCGCAGGCCGTTGGGCAGTCGCACCGGTTCCTGCGGCGGGCGGCTGCGCACGACGGGGGGGCCATTCTCGATCAGGCGAATTCCGGAGGGATCCCAATCGTACCGCTCCGCCAGCACTCGTGGCAGGATTTCGGTGACGAACTGCAGCGGGATGAAGAGCGAGTCGCGCACGAGGAAGGCCGGCCCCGCCAGCGGCTGCAGCCGGTCGTTGAACAGCAGGACTGGCGCGTGCAGCAGGAAGCGAAAGGTCTGCCGGGCCAGCACCAGCTCGAACCAGGGATCAGCCGCCCGGACGGACCCGCTCAGGGCCTTTGCCAGTGCGAGGGCCGGGAGACCTGGGCCGGAACGCGGGTCGACCGTGATGGCGAGACGCGTGGCGCCACGCGGGGTCTGGATGGTCAGTGAGCCCGGGAGCTGCGCCGGTGCGACGGCCTGGTCCGACAGCGCGCCCGTCGCCACGCAGGCGGGAGGCGAACCCGCAAGGAGCAGGAGGGCGGCGACGGCGATCACTCGCTGCGTCCCTTGGTGTTGAAGGCCCGCGCGATTTCGCGATCGACGACGCGCGCCTTGGCGTCCTGCCGCTTGTCGTGCAGCTTCTTGCCGCGTGCGAGTGCGATGGTCACCTTGGCCCGGCCCCGCTTGAAGTAGAGTTCCAGGGGGACGAGTGTGAGCCCCTTCTGTTCCACCGCGCCGATCAACCGCTCGATTTCGCGGCGATGCAGCAGCAGCTTCCGCGAGCGCACCGGATCGTGGTTATAGCGATTGCCCTGCTCGTAGGGCGTGACGTTGACGCCCTCCAGCCAGACCTGCCCGCCGGCCAGCCGGGCAAAGCCTTCCTTGATCGACGCCTTGCCGCTCCGCAGCGACTTCACCTCGGTACCGGTCAGCACCAGCCCCGCCTCCCACGTTTCAAGAATGTGGTAGTCGTGTGTCGCCCGCGGGTTCCGGGCGACCAGCAGCCTGCCCTCCTCATCGGGAGCCGAAATGCGGGCACACATGATCGTCTAAGCCGAAGATAGACAGGAGCTTGGAGGGAAGGAAGGCGACGGCGCGAGCCGGCGGGCCCTGACGGGAACGGCAAAGGGCGAATCCCCCGTGGGATTCGCCCCTGGTGCCGACATCTGGAGATTCGAGATCCTGAGTGCCGAAGGGGGGACTCGAACCCCCACGGGCTTGCGCCCACTGCGCCCTGAACGCAGCGCGTCTACCAATTCCACCACTCCGGCGTGGGGGGACAAAGTACCGGGAGAGGGGCGGGGAGGTCAACATCGGACTTCGGCCGGAAGCGGTCGGCGTTCAGCATTCAGCGTTCAGCATTTGGCGTACTGCTGACTGCTGATCGCTGAACGCTCATCGCTCCTCAGTACCGATGCATCGCCGGATCGATCGCCTCCGCCCACGCCTCGATCCCGCCGGCGAGACTGCGCGCCTTGCCGAACCCGGCCGCTCGCAGGAATTCGACCGCCTGCAGCGACCGCATCCCATGATGGCAGTAGACGACCAGTTCCGCCCGAGGATCCAGTTCGCCCATCCGCGCCGGAAGCGTCATGAGGGGGATGAGGGTGGCGCCCTCGAGATGCACGATATCCCATTCGACCGGCTCGCGGACATCGAGCAGTATGACCAAGCGGCCGGCCTTCATCTCGCCGGCGAGGCCGGTGACCGTCACCTCGAGTTCCGCTGATGCCGCGGCGCCCACACCGCAGAACGCGTCGTAGTCGATGAGCCCGTGAATGGTCGGGTGGATGCCACAGAGCGGGCAGTCGGGGTCCTTGCGCAGCTCCACTTCGCGGAACTGCAGCCGGAGGGCGTCAAACAGCACCAGTCGCCCGACCAACGGCTCTCCGATGCCGAGCAGCAGCTTGATGGCCTCCAGCGCCTGAAGTGTGCCGATGATGCCCGGCAGCACACCGAG
>JAWXBX010000169.1:0-37506 GCA_034440415.1 Gemmatimonadota bacterium
CCGACACCGGCGGCACTCGACCCTGGGCTATCTCAGTCCAGTGATCTACGAGCTCCGCCACGCGGCCTGATTCGTGTCTACCGATTCGGGGCAAGATCAATATCACTCTCCGCAACCTGGAACACGTTGACCAGCACCACGGGCGAGACATCGGCGCCGAGTTGTTGGAAGATCGGCCAGGTCAAGCGGTTTGAGCTGCACCATTGGGTTTCCCTTTCACGTGGTACGAGGCGGAGCGGAACGGGCCGGTCGAGCGCAGTCGATTGCTATACCACGGTCCCGAAGAGGCGGCCCACCAGCGCTGTCACCCCCATCGCCATGGCGCCCCAGAACGCGACACGGAGCGCACCGCGCCCGATCGGCGCGCCACCAAGCCGGGCGGCGAGCGCGCCGAGGACCACGAGAAGGAAGAGCGACACGCCCATCACCGATGGCGTCAGGCTGGCGAGGGGCAGCAGAATGACCAGCACCAGCGGTGGCGCTGCACCGGCGGCAAAGGCCGCCGCTGAGGAGAGGGCGGCCTGCAGCGGCCTGGCGCGAGTGAGCTCGCTGAGGCCCAGCTCATCGTGCGCATGGGCGGCGAGAGCGTCCTTGGCCATCAATTGATCGGCCACCTGGCCGGCGAGATCCTGGGAGAGGCCGCGGGCCACATAGATCCCGGCCAGCTCGGCACGTTCGAGATCGGGGCTCGTCGCCAGTTCCTTCCGCTCCCGTGCCAGGTCCGCCTCTTCGGTATCGGACTGGGAACTGACCGACACATACTCGCCTGCTGCCATGGCCAGCGCCCCGGCAACCAGTCCGGCGAGTGCCGCCAGCAGTACCGGCTCGCGAGCGGTCTGCGCGGCGGCAACGCCGACGACCAGACTGCTGGTCGAGATCAGGCCGTCGTTCGCTCCGAGGACGGCGGCGCGGAGCCAGCCGATATGTGCGGTACGATGTCGTTCAACGTGGACCATGGCGGCAACCTCACTTGCCGGGATGCTGCCTGGCAGCAATCGTGGAATACATCGTACGACGCAGCCCACACCGAATCACGCCGGGCGCCGAGCCGTCACCGTCCGGCCCGAAGCCGCCGTTGCGCAGGACGCCGGAGGCGTGCCCTTGACGCTGGTATTCGGCGACAATCGCGTAGCCCACCTCGACGGTCCCATCGGTGCCGGGTGGCCCGGCGATCCGCCGCTCCCGATCAAGGTACGCTCGCCGTCGTCCTGCCGCATGACGACAACATGAAGCTACCACCCGGCCTGCGCCGGCCCTTCCGCCAGCCGATCGAGCGTGAACGCGAGCGCGTCATCAGTCATGAACTCGGGGCAAAACTGGCGCGGCACCCGCCTGGGACAGACCGTTGCTGGTGTGCCGACGGCCGAGCAGCTGGACGGCCACTTGGGGCACCATCGGCGCGGCCGGAGCGCAGACCGCCATGAGAGCGCACCGGTCCGTAGCGTTGCGGTGCGACTGATCGGTCTCTCGTTGAGTGCCCTGCATCGGCATGCTGCACGAGCCCGAGTCATTCTTGGCATGATGCAGACACACTCCCGCCCCGACGACCGGGGTGAGCTGGAGCAGGAGCACCGCAACGACATGCCGCATGAGCGACAGAGTATGGATGCGGACTGGCCCAGTCAAAGCAGACGCCGTGGCTGGGCACCAACGACTTGGCACGGTTTGTCGTTAGCGGCCCCGTCCCATCGTGTAGCCATGATCCCACCACCGTCGCCAGCGAAGGCAGAGAACTCCGGAGAATGCTACGCCGCGCAGCACGAAAGCCTCCCGACGTCCTTGCTGAAGGCCAGCGAGGCGAGCTTGATCCCTTCCGACAGCGTGAGATAGGGATGCAAGGTCGAGGCGATGTCCTCGATGGTGAGCCCGAACCGGATCGCCAGGACCGGCTCGGTGATCATCTCTCCCGCCTCCGGCGCAAGAATCTGGGCGCCAATGATCCGGCTGGTCGCCGCATCCGCCACCAGCTTGATGAACCCCCGCGTGTCATGCGCGGCGAGCGAGCGTGGAACGTGGATCATCGGCAGCCGGGACACCAGTGGCTTGATGCTCCGGGCCCGGGCCTCCGCCTCGGTGAGTCCGACCGAGGCCACCGCAGGGTCGGAGAAGGTCACGCTCGGCACCGCGGTCAGGTCGAGGCGCCGACTATTGCCGCGGAGAGCGTTCTCCGCCGCGAGTGCGCCCTCGTACGCCGCCACGTAGACGAACATCGGTTCGCCTACGACATCTCCTGCCGCATACACGCCGGGAATGGCGGTCTCAAGGTGGTCGTCCACGACGATCTCGCCCTTTGTCCCAAGCGTCACCCCGATCGCGTCCAGGCCGAACCCCGTCGTCCTGGGCCGGCGGCCGGTCGCAACCAGTAGCTGATCCGCCTCAAGCACTTCCGACTGATCATCCCGCCGGACCTGAACACGGTAGCGACCGAAGCGGTCCACTCGCTCGACGGTCGTTCCGGTGCGAACATCGATGCCCTCCGCCCGCAGATACCCCGTGAGACCCGCGCCGATCTCGGGATCTTCCCTGGTGAGCAGCCGGTCCTGTCGCGCCAAAATCGTCACCAGCACGCCGAGCCGCGCGAACATCTGACCCAGCTCCACGGCAATGAAGCCCGATCCGATCACGAGGAGCGACTCCGGGAGGCGATCAAGCGCCATCGCGCTCACGTTGTCCAGGTAGCCAGCCTCGGCCAGGCCGGGAAGGAACGGGGTGTCCGGACCGGCCCCGGTCGCCACCACGATCTTGCCGGCACCAAGCGTCCTGCCGTCCGCCAGTCGCACCGCACGCGGTCCCGTGAGGATTCCCCGCTGCCCGAACAGCGTGACGCTGTCATAGGACTTGAGCACGTCCCAGTACTTGCCCTGGCGCAGCTGGCCCACGAGGGCATCCTTCTCACCCCGAATCACACTCCAATCAGCCGGGCCATCGGTCGCGGAAATCCCGGCGAAACCATGATGCACCCGGCGGTGCCTTGCCTCGGCGGCGCGGATCAGCGTCTTGCTCGGTACGCAGCCGACGTTGACACAGGTGCCGCCGAGGGTCCCGCCTTCCACCATCGCCACTCGCGCGCCCAGCTCCGAGCCCTTGATCGCCGCCGCAAACGCCGCCGAGCCCCCGCCTACGATGACCAGATCGAACTCGGCACTACCGGACGACAGGGATACGGCGGCGTGGGCCATGGGTTCGTCCTCACCGTGGGCAATCACCGTCGGGCACCTGCTGGCTCCGCGATCATCCTCGCGCCGTACCCCGTGAGCCGGGTCAGGTGTGCGGTGATCTGTGCTGGTGTCACCTTACGCGGGTCGTACCGGACCACGCCCAGACTGTCGTCCAGCGTCACGACCACTGTCAGCACTCCCGGGAGCTTCTTCAACGCGACGCGGGCAGTGGCAGGACAGCTCCCGCAGGTCATCCCGGAGATGTGGAGCTTGACGGTGGTCGTATCGCTGACCTGTTGCGCGATGGCGACCGCCTGGGCGGCAGCAGATGGAGCGCCGGCGCCGCAGAGCGGACAGAGGGCAGCGGCCCCCGCCAGCGCGACGGTTGCCAGCTTGAGATAGAGAGTCATGGATGGCTCCTCACCTGAGCACGTACTTCGACCACCACGGGAACGACACGAAGACCAGCGCCACTACGGTGGCGACCCACAGTGCGACCCGCATCCGCCGGCGGATGCGGGGATCGGCGCACGTCTTTCCGGGCTCGCAGGCGTTCGCGTCCTCGCGCCGCAGCCACGCGAATCCGCTGCCGAGCGAAACCGCCGCCCCAACCAGAAAGAACGGCCGCAGAGGCTCGAAGGTGGCCGAAAGGCCCGCCCCAGACAGGCCCAGCAGCACCGCGACGAGCGGTCCGGCACAGCAGAGGGCGGAGGCGACGGCGGCCGTCACACCGCCGATCGCAGCAAGCACGGGTTTACGCATCGCTCAGCGGCTCCTCGAGCGCTTCCAGGATCGGGCACTCGGCAGTAGGCGCGCGGCGCTCACATGCCTGCACCAGCCCTTCCAGCGCCCGCTTCAGGTTCTCCAGTTCACGCGACTTCTGCTCGACGAGGGTGATCTTCGCGAGCGCCCGGCGGCGGACGTCGTCACAGGCCTCTCCGTGCCGGACACGCAGCGCAAGGAGTTCCGCGATCTCCTCCAGCGTGAAGCCCAGCTCCTGCGCCCGCTTGATGAATCGGATGCGGGGGACCACATCATCCGAAAACTGACGGTACCCCCCTGCGCTGCGGCGCGGCGTCACAAGCAGCCCCCGCCGTTCGTAGTAGCGAACAGTCTGAATGTTGACCTTGGCCCGCGCGGCGACTTCCCCGATCGTCATCGATCCCCCGTTTCCCCGAACACACGATAGACCCGGTACCATAGTATAGAGTCAAGGCCGGAGGGGAGATCGAACGGTGACCGTGCTCAGCCACGAAGTTGGCGATGGTCACCCGACGCGGTTTGAGCGCCCCGCGACGAGCATCACGCGAGCTACTGAACGACCACCGTTCCCGTCATCGCGGCGCCATGCACTTCACAGTCATAGCGGTAGACGCCCGGTGTCGTGAACGAGATGGAGTAGGTGGTGCCATTCCCCGTCAGGATGGCGCTGCTGACGAAGGTCGGTGTCCCGGTCGATCGGACGCTGTGGGATACGGAACCGGTGCTCACCCAGCTCCACTCGAGCGCTGATCCGGCCGCCACAGTGTCGATGGCGGGATTCTTCGAGCCGTTGTGGTTGCTCCGGAACAGGATGTTGCCCACCGTGACGCCCTGCCCGCCGATCGGCGGGCCCATCCCACCATCCCCGCTGCCGCAGCCGGCAAGGGCTGCCGCCAGCGCGTAGGCAATGATGGCCGCACACGTGATTCTCATAGCTCCTGCCAGCCTTGGTCTATCACTGACGCATGTGGTGATGATGTGCGCCCGTCGTCGTTGCGTCCTCACGCGCCAGCTCCGCAAGAATCGTTGCCCGAACCCCTTCGAGCTGGGCGGCATTGATGAGCCCGATCCACCGCTGGGCCACCCGGCCCTGGCGATCCAGAAGCACCGTGTAGGGAAGGCCCGGATAGTAATAGACATCCTGCAGCTTCCCGCGTCCGAACGCGACCGGCACGTCCAATGCGAGCCGCCGAAGGAAGCCCGTCGCGTCGGCGGTATCCAGATCCTCGTTCAAGGCAAGGAAGGCGAAGTCGGAATCCGCGATTGTGGTGTGCAACGTCCCGAGGGCCGGCAGTTCGGTGCGGCAAGGCGTGCACCAACTGGCCCAGAAGTTCACCAGGGCCACACGGCCGCGCAGATCGGCCAGTGTCGCCCGGCCACCATCGGGGCGCGGCAAGTCGAACGGCGCAAATGCCGGGCGCTCCTGCGGGGCCACTCCCGTCAGCAACCGGAATTCATCCAGCAGATACACCCTCCCCTCGGCATCCGCGGCAAGCGTCGGAGTCGCCGTCGGCAGTACGCTCGAGCGGAGCACCACGCCGCTCTGGCGATCAAATACATCCAGACGGCTCTCGGTGGTCGAGAATCCGGGAGTGCTGA
Organism: Gemmatimonadota bacterium; assembly: GCA_034440415.1. GTDB lineage: Bacteria > Gemmatimonadota > Gemmatimonadetes > Gemmatimonadales > GWC2-71-9 > JADJOM01. The sequence continues at coordinate 5,520 of JAWXBX010000169.1, forward strand.
GAACATAGAGGTAGCCATCGGGACCGATCGCGGCGCCGAGATTCACGGGATGGTAGTCCACTTCGACATGGCCCTGCCGCACTTCAAATCGTGGGCTCTTCGTTGACTGCGGCAGCCCACGCTCCGCGAGCCAGAGCGTGTCCCCCACGGGTGAGAGTGCGAGCACTTCATCGCGGATGAACGGCATGTAGTATATGGTGTCACCCGCGGGTACGACCGTGCCCGCGTTCGCCAGATCCCTGAGCAGCACATGCTCCGGGACGGTCGCACGGCCGACGGGATGGAGCGCCCCGTCGCCACGCTGGAGGCCGAGCAGCAGGGGGGCACCAGCCGTGTCCCATCGATAGGAGAAGTACTGCGCCGAGCGGACCAGCCAGGCATTGCCCTGGTCATCGCTCTGGACATCGGGATAGCTGAACGCCGATTGCGGCACCTGGGCCGCCGCTCCATCCCGCGAGAGGCGGAGCAGTTCACCCCGGACGTCCGTCAGCCAGAGCCCCCCATCCGACCCGGGAGCGACGCTCAACAGTTCCCGCTCGCCGAGGGAAAGCGGCACCCGATGGAGGTGCAGCTGGTCGTCGACCTCCAAAACGCCTCCGCCCGGATCGATGAAGAGGGTCCGGCCGCCGGCAGTATGCGTTGATCGTCCGCCGAACCAGAGCAGTCGGGCCGGTCCATCCGGCGGCACTGTGTCAGGCAGAAGACGCGCCATGGGGCGCATTGTGGTGACGCGCCAGACCTGACCGCTCAGCTCCCGGAGGGCCGGGCGACCGGCGGAATCCGGCGTCGCGACCGGGCCTCGCGGATGGTGGCGTCGCCCGCCCGCGGACAAGGCCGCGGCGGACAATCCGATCCCCAGCAGCAACACGGGGATGAGGAGCAACCGGGCGGACCGGAACCAGCTCCGGTCCGCCACGGTCAGAGGTCCGTTCATGTGGCCGCGTTGATGGTCGCGATCTGGATGGCCTGCGCTCCGCCGGCGGCGAAGGCCTTGCCTTCGACCGTCACCCGATGTTCGGCGAAGTCCTTGAGGCGCCCGTTCTGCGCGTCGCCCGGCATTCCGGCAGACGTCGGGATATACAGCTTCCCATCATCCGTCAGAATCGCCAGCGGCAGGCCGCGATCGGCGCAGACCTGGGCGCACATTCGATGGCCCTCTCCCTGCAGCCCCTGACCGAACTTGCACGAGACATCGACGACCATCCCGGTGATCTTCACGTCCTTCCCCTTGGGCATCTCCATATGCATGCCCTTCATGTCCTTGTCCTGTGCGGCGAGCCCTGAGGGCAGGACCAACGCGAGCCCCAGGATGCCGATCCCGGTGAAAATGACGTTGCGCATGAGAAACTCCTTGAAATGTGAGCGAGCCTGCAGCGCGTCCCGATCCAGGAGGGACCCGAACGCTGGGAACAACGGACTACATCGTAAAGAGGCGCGGCCTCGCCGGGAGCGTGGACCCCGTGCCCGCAGGGGAGACGCCCATGCTCTGCTCGATGCAGATGCGGGCGAGCTCACGGAGGGTGGCTTCTGGCAGATCGGCCACGAGCGCGTGCATCAAGTCACCCTCCCGCCACGCGACCACCCGAAAGCCCGCTCGGGCGGCGCTGCGAATGTCCACCGCGCTCCCAGGCGCCTTCCCCTCCGCCGGTACGACGAAGTAGGACAGCTCATGGTCGCCGAGGCGGTACTCCACGACTCCGCCGTGCATGCCTGCCATGAGGCAGAGCCGCGCCCCTTCCACCTGACCAGAGGGGAATCGGGGCACCTGGATGGCGAAGGGCAGCCGCTCGCGCAGCCAGCCCGCGGCGGTTGAAGCTTCTGTCGTCCTGACCCCCGGTCCGCTGGCCGCCCGCAGGTGGTCGTCCGCGAAGGCAGCGATCGGGTCCGGCTTCGGGTTCCAGACGGTGAATCGCCACACTCCCACCGCCACAAGGAGACATGCGGCCATCGCCAGGATGCCCCACCTCGGTCCTCGGCGCTCCACCGAAGGGCCGATGCGCGCGCGGGCGACGGAGCGGAAGAGGCGCTCACGCGCGCACGGCGGCGCAGTCACCCGCGGCGCTGCACCCCGAACCAGGGACCCAGTCGCGTCCATCTCACGCAGGAAATCCTGACACGTCGCGCACTCCGCCACATGCGCTTGCGCACCCACTACCTCCGCTGTCGCTTCTCTGGGGTTGTCATCCGGCCAGAGGAGCCGTCGTGCCCGTCCGCAATGGGAACTCATCGAGACCTCCGTGACAGAAACTCGGCCGCCGGTACCGCGAGTTGCTCGCGCAGCAGTCGTCTCGCCCTGAAAAGGCGGGAGGCGACGGTTCCCTCCGGCAGATCGAGCATCACCGCCACTTCGCGCTGATGGAATCCTTCGACATCCATGAGCGTCACCGTGGCAGACAGCTCGGGCGGCAGGTTGTCAATCGCCGTCGCGATGCGTTCTGAGATCTGCCGACTCTCTAACACATCGAGCGGTGTTGCGGGGCGCGACCAGGAGGCCAGTGCCTCCTCGAATGCCGCCGCGTCCATGTCGGCCTCTGGAGTCTCCCGCCTGCGCGTGTGGCTCCGCACCCGATTGAGATGAGTGCGTGTCAGGATGGTGAAGAGCCAGGAACGGCCCGCGCCGGGGTCTCGAAGGCTGTGGAAGGCCCCAAACGCTCGAAGCGACGCATCCTGCAGCAGGTCCTCCGCGTCCGGTGCGGATCCGCGACAGAGACGCAGCGCCGTCCCGTAGAGGGCATCGAGGTGCTCCGCCAGCAGCTCCTCAAACACGCGCGGCGTCCCAACAGGGGTCGGGGGCAACGCTCGTGTGGAGATGACCCGGAGGCCGGGAAGGTGTGTCATAGGCTTGGTACTGGGACACCGGCAGGCCTCTGATTCTTCCCGTCGTATCCCAACCCGCCGCCATGTTGCACTGCCAGTCCATACCCCAGGTCCGCCGCGGGCTCTCTGAGGGCGTCACGAAGCCGGCGCCGCGCGCGGAAGAGCCGGGACTTCACCGTCCCGATCGGAATGTCCAGCAGGGCGGAGACTTCGTCGTCAGAGAAGCCCTCCACATCGCTCAACCTGACGGCGTCCCGCTGGTCCGGGCCCAACTGGTTGATCGCGTGGGTGAGGCTCTCTCCCAGGGCACGGCGGCCGGCGACGCGCTCCGTCCCAAACGACGGGCAGACCACCATGCTGATCGGGCCGGACTCCTCATCGAGGGAGTGCCAACCCTCTACCCGCTTACCCTGCCGGTATTGATTGACGAACAGGTGAAAGAGGATGGTGCGCAGCCAAGCCTCCAAACGGGTCCCCGGCTCGAAGGATCGCCACGACTTGAAGGCACGGAGGATGGTTTCCTGCACCAGGTCTTCGGCTTCCGCGCCTTGGTGTGTCAGGTGACGCGCATAGCCGAGCAGCCGGAATCGGCAGGCCGCGACCTCCCCATCAAAGGACCCGCGATCCTCCAGTATCGCGGATCCCTGTTCCCTGGCCATGCACCGCATGGGATCAGATCCCCACGCGGTAGGAGATGCCGGCGCTGTACAGCGCGTCGACCTGGGTCTTGTTGAATCCGGCGGTACTCCCGGCGAGGTTCTTGTGCTTGTAGACCCAGCCGGCACCTTCCGCGAAGACTCCGAATCCCGAGTGCGGCAGCGTGTAGCGCAGCCCGAGACCAAACGTCCCGGCACCCAGCGTCGTGTTCTGGCCACCGGTGTTCTCCTCGTGGATCGTCACCGCGCCGCCGCCGCCAAACACATACGGCGTCACCCCACCGGCCGTCGGATACTGGAACTGCAGCGCGCCACCATAGAACAGCTTGTTCAGGTGGATGCCGGTCTGGGCCCCCGCGAGACGCAGCTCACCACGTGCGAAGTTGAAGTCCCCGCGCAGTGCCACGTACTTGTGCAGATCGACGGCGACCCCGCCCCCGACATTGAACCCGGTCTTGATGTCGGCCGTGCCCGCATCATTCAGATTGGCCAGCGGACTGAACCCGCCGCCGCGGGCCGAGAGGACGAGGCCGCGGGTCTGAGCCGCCGCTGGGGTGACCAGCAGAGCCGCGGCCATTACTCCGTGAAACAGCGTGGTTCCGAGTCGCATGATGTACTCCTGTTGAGTGACACTGCATGAGGTCGAGCAGGCAATGGCCCACCCGCTCCGCTCGCCAGGTGAGACACCCAGTGATTCCCGCATCTTCCGTATTTCTTTCAGTGAACTTTTCCAACCCCTGGCAGGTTGATGCCCATTGGGTGCCACCATCGGCACTCCCCTGCCCGGGACGAGGGCCAGTCGATGACACCGGAGTGCTCCGTTGATGCAGGCCAATTCACCCCACACCGCGTTCGTCCTTGCCGGGGGCGGAAGTCTGGGAGCTGTCGAGGTGGGGATGCTGCGGGCGCTCGTCGAGCATGGGGTGCAGGCGGACTTGATCGTTGGCAGCTCGGTGGGGGCGATCAACAGTGTGTTCTTCGCCGCCGACCCGACGATTCAGGGAGTACGGCGCCTAGAGAACATCTGGCGGGGGCTTCGACGCAAGGACGTGTTTCCGATGGGGCTGACCGGCCTTTTCCGCTGGCTCGCTGGGGGTCAGGGCCATGTCTTCAGCCCCGTCGGACTGGAGCGACTCCTGCTGGATCACCTGCCGGTCGCCGTCCTGGAGCAGACGGCGATTCCAGTGTGCGTCATCGCCACGGACGTCCTCCGCGGCACCGAGGTGCGTCTCCGGAGTGGCCCGGCGTTGCCGGCCCTCATGGCGAGTACGGCCATTCCCGGACTCTTCCCACCGGTACGCATAGGCGGGCGACTGATGGTGGATGGAGCAGTCTCGAATCACACACCGATCTCAGTCGCGATCAGCCTGGGCGCTACCCGGGTCGTGGTGCTTCCCGCCGGCTATCCCTGCGCCCGCCCGGATGCGCCGCGCGGCGGATTCGCGATGGCGTTGCACGCGCTCAACGTCATGACGGCACAGCAGCTGGCTCGGGATGTCGAGAGGTACCGCGGTCAGGCGCAGATCACCGTGATTCCACCGCTCTGCCCCCTGATGATGCCTGCCTATGACTTTGCCGGCTGCGAGGAGATCATCGACCGGGCGGGAACGGCCACTGCGGAATGGCTGGGCATGGGCGGACTGGACGCGGTGGGGGCGGAGAATCTGCTCGTCCCTCACCACCACGAGATGTGACGGCTCGAGCCGACCGGCGACGGTGCACCATACGAAGCACCGATGCGCCGACTGGAACGGTACTGGCGGCCCCGGTGGCGGGATGGGCGGCCGTTACGCTGGCCAGCATGGCCTTGCTGTGGGTGAGGTGGTATCTGCTCCGTCGGGGGGGCCCTACCCGCTGAGTCAGTCGCTCGCCGGAGGCACGTAATCCTTCAGCAATGGACCAGAGGGAGAGACTGCATCCAGCATGGCGAACGCCGCCTCGATCACGTCGGACTGCCCCAGGGGGTCATTGGGTCGGCCCAGCGGGTAACCATGCCGGAACGGCACGAGCAGCGCCCGCGGCGGCCCGACGCGTTCGGCGACCTCGCGCAGAAGCTGAATGGCGACTGTGGTGATCCCCTGTCGCTCCAACTCCGCGGCGACCAGACTCACGGTCTGGTTGCACATGGGTCAGACTGGGACGAGCAGCGCAGCGTCCACCTGATCCTTGGTGAGAAGGCTCGCCCCCGCGACGGCGGTCTCCTTGATCAGGCGGCCCGGCGCGGTAATGGAACCCATGTACGAGAGATGTCGCGGGGCCACGGAGCCGATGCGGCCGCGTGCGGCCATCTCCCGCAATCGATCCAGCGGCAGGGCCAGATTCGGATCCTGTCTCATCCCCGCATGGTCGAAGGACTCACTCCGCTGCGCATCAATGAGTTGATCGACGCGCGCGTCACCCGGTATCACCCGAAAGCTGCTGTCTCCGCCACGGACGGCGCCGTCAAACAACTCCTGCCCGGGTAGAACGAACCCGGCACTGGTGACCAGTGCAACTCTCGCCTCGCGCAGTGGTCGCCGGAGTGGCGACCACGGCAAGGGCTGAATCCGCCGCCAGGGATAGGCACGGAGGAAGAGGCGCAAGGCAAGCGGGAACTCATCGAGGTCACCCACGTTGGTCGAAGGGCCGCCTACGCGGCCCCACCCTTCCCTCCGGAGGATGCACGATTCAGGATTGCGCGCTCCAGTTCGGCCAAGCGGACGGGGTCCAGAGGGGTGCGGAACGCCTCCCGCATCGAGTCACCGAGCGCTTCGAGTTCCTTGGCATACCGACCACATTCGTCGCACATCATGAGATGCAGCCGGGTCAGGATCCGGCGACCAAGCGCCTCCTGTGCAAGCTGGTCACTGGCGAGCAGCCGAGTGATCTCCCTACAAGTCGGCATCATGGCGCCCTCGCACACCTTTGGTTTCCAAGCACTCCCGAAGGCCATTTCGGGCCCGGAAAAGAAGAACTCCGAGGTTATTCGGCGATACTTCCAGAACCTTACACACCTCCTCCGTGGACAGTTCCTCGACCTCGCGGAGGACAAACGCCATCCGGCGCCGGTCGGGCAGACCCTCCAGGCATTCGTCGAGCCACGTCCGGACGCGCTCGCGGTCCCCGCCGACACCCGGTCCCCGCGGCGGCTGGGCCCAGCGGCCGGCGTCTGTGAAGCGAGACTCGACGACATCGTCGATCTCTTCGGTCTCTTGCGCTCTTCGGACCCCCTCAAAGGCGCGGGAGATCTTCTTCAGCAGGATGCCGTAGAGCCAAGTACGAACCCGGGCCCTCCCGTCGAAATCCTCGGCCCGTGCCAGGAAGGTGAGCAGGGTCTCCTGGACCACGTCCTCCACCCGGTCGGGCGGCAGTCCGGCTCCCCGGGCTGCCCGTAGCAGCATCGGCAGGCTCTCCCGGACGACCGCCTGCAGCGTATCGGGATCCCGGTTCCGGATACCCTCGGTTCGGGCAGCGTCCTCGATGGGACGGATGGTAGAGGTCATGGCCTAAGTGTAATTCCGTTCAGGCAGGCGGACCTCGGCTCGCAGGGCCGGGCGAAGCAGCCGTCCCCAGAATCTCTCGAAGGATCCCGCGCGAGGCGTTCAGTCTCCGGGCATTCTCCTGGCGGTGCCGCTCGCCGCGAACGATGGACCCACCACGGCGATTGAGCTCAGCCGTGCGGACAGCTCTGGCTCCATGATTTCTGTTGAGGCGACCCAGCGGATCCGGCCACCGAGAGCCTTGCGGAGTCCGTGTTGATCGGCGCGGCCGCGTCCCGTCATGACCCGGCGAAGAGTCGCACGCACCAGCGCACCGAGATCTCCGATCCGGCCTTCGCCATGGCTAGCCGGCGGCCCCCAGACGAGCCCCTCGAGGAGTGCCGGCGGGGCGATGATCTTCCCGGGGCGCAGCTCGCGAATCTCCTCGCGCTCGTGACCCGGCGTGCCCAACACCAGGACGGAATAGCCGTCACCGAGTGCAGCGTACATCGCGAGCCGAGTTCGGAGGGTGACTCTCGGACCGGCGACGTAGACCCGCTCACCTGCCCGGGATAGAGGTCGAATCCACCCACCGACCACCCTGGCGAACGCCTCGGCGTGAGTGAGCTCCACACACTCGACATGACCGTCCTGATACCCCGCATAGTGACAGCAGGCTGCCGCTTCGGGCGCCACATTCCATGCGGACTTCCGGAGCTCACCCGACCGCCGACCCACACCGTGGACGCTGCCGGCGTCGAGGGCGGCAGCGAGCGGAATGGGGCCGCCCCACCGGTGTGGGCTGTCGAAGGCGATCACCGGGATGAGCGGCGGAACGTGGCTGCGGATCATCCGCAGTCTGCCGAGCACATCCCCCGATGCGAAGAGTATCCGTGGTTCGGTCGCTTGAATCGAGTGCAGGAGCATCGCGGCCGGGAGATCGGGCTCGATCGCCACCGAGGTCGCCCCGAGACTCATGATCGCCAGATCGGCTAGGAGCCACTCCTGCCGCAGGTCGGAGGCGATCGCCACCTGATCGCCGGGGCGCACCTCGAAGACCGCGGAGAGATAGTGTGCCAGCCACTCGACACGCCGGGCGAGTCGCGCATCCGAGAGCGGACGCCACCCCCCCGCGCCGACCCGCAAGAGTGCGGCGGGCCGCGCCTCCGCCAGGGAGGCCATCCGAAAGAGTTGATTCAGGGTGCCGGGGACGGGCGCCACCGGCGGCTCCGGGTGCAGCCAGCCGCCGAATCCTCGATCCGTCGATTGCCAGGACATCCGGTCCTCGTGCGGTGCGCGATGGTCGTGCAGGCGGTACATAGTGCCGCTCACTGGGACACCGGCGACCCCCGCATTCTTCGCCACTCATGCACCTCGCCCGAGCCCCGGAGTGGTCCTGTCCGCCTGTGGAATCCCGACGGGGACCGTGCTCGGCGGGCCGACTGGAAGGCCTGAGCGGGGATCGCCTCCGGCTCATCGCAGGGCTCGGGCGGCCCAGACGAGGCGCACGGTGACATTCCCGATGACCAGTCCCCCCATCACCAGAAACAGCAGGGGCGCCCGGGCCGGCATGAGCAGGAAGGCCGTATAGAACAGGATCGTCTCGGTCCCCGCGATGATGCCGGGCGGCATGGTGATCGTCGTCAGCTCTCCGCGGGTCCCCGCCCCCGCGCTGCGGCGTTCGAGGATCGAGGCGAGATACATCCACGACGCGGCGTTGATATAGAAACTCGCGAGCAGGAAGAGGCCGCCCAGCCAGGCAGCCCGCGAAGGGGCATGAAGGATGATCCCCACCGGTATCGCCGCATACACGACAAAGTCGAGGACGATGTCGAGGTAGCCCCCGAAGTCACTCTGCCGCCCCGCGGCGCGCGCCACGCTGCCGTCCAAGCCGTCCAGTATCCGATTCACCAGCCAGGCCAGCAGCGCAAGGCCGCTCGCCCCCCGCGCGACGAGGCCGGCGGCGGCGAGCCCGGCGGCCAGCGCGAGTACCGTGATGACATTGGGGTGGACCCATCGCGCGACCCGCGCCGCGACGGGCGCGAAGAGCCGGTCCTTGAGTGACCGGAGCCAGTGGTCAAACATCCGTGCCTCCCGGAAACAGGGTGACGCGGCCGAGCTCCAATCGCAGCGTCACCTGACTGTCGCGAGCCGGCACCTGATCTGCCTGAGCACCGACCTCCAGCAGCAGTCCACCGACCTCCACGCGAACCACCGTACGGTCCACCGCATAGCGGCAGTCCCTGACACTGCCGATGATCGGCCCGTCGGGGGTGAGTTGGAGTGCATCTGCGCCAAACACGGCCACCGCGGGGCCGGGCGTGAAGCCAGCCGGAACCGCAAGGCATCCGACCGCCGAACTGAATCGATCTCCCGTCACACTCCCCGGTACGATGTTGGCAATGCCGAGGAACCGCGCGACGGCTAGCGACACCGGGTGGTGGAATAACCGTTCCGGTGTGTCGAGCTGCGCCAGCCCACCATCCAGGAGCACCCCCACCCGGTCGCCCAGAATGGCCGCATCGTCCAGGTCGTGAGTGACGATTACCAGCGCGGGACGATACTCGGCCTGCAGCGAGAGGAGCGTCACCCGCACCTCGTCCCGCAGCGCCGGGTCCAGCCCGGCGAGGGGCTCGTCCAGCAGCAGCACACGCGGGCTCGCCGCCATCGCCCGGGCGAGCGCCACCCGGTGCCGCTGGCCGCCGCTCAACGTATGCGGGCGGCGGTCGGCGAATTCTCCCAGTCTCACCGATCCGAGCAGGCGGGTGACCGCCTCATGGACCCGAAGCTCCTGTGTTCGGCGGATTCGCAACGGGAACGCGACGTTTTCGAAAACGCTCAGGTGAGGAAAGAGGAGGGGAGTCTGGTGCAGGTAGACTGCATCCCGGGACTCGGCCGGTAACCCCGTCACCTCCCGACCCCCGATCTCGATCTCGCCGGCCGCAACCGGCGCCAGGCCAGCGATTGCCCGGAGCAGGGTCGTCTTCCCCGAGCCCGAAGCGCCTAACAGAACCACCCGCTCGCCGGGCGCGACGCTCAGGTCGAGCCCGTGGAGACCCGGTGTCTGGCCGAACCGGACGGCCACACCGGTCAGCCGCAGCGCAGGGCCCGTCATAGCGGTACTGCCTCCGCCCGTGCCACGGCGAGCCGTATCGCGCCGAACGCGAGCAGAGGCGGCACCACCAGCAGCAGCGCGCCGGATGCGGCGAAGCTGTCCTGACCCGCCTGCAGGTAGGCGAACACTTCCAGCGGCAGGGTCCGCACTCGGCCACCGCCGATGATCAGCGTCAGCGCCACCTGCGCCCAGGAGACGAGGAAGCCGAGCAGGAAGGCCTCGCCCACCTGGCGCCACAGCATCGGGACGGTCACCCGCCAGAGCACACTCACCGGTGCCGCGCCCAGCGTCCGCGCCTCGTCCTCGATTCGCCGATCGAACAGCGTGAAGACGCCGAGGAAGTACAGCGACGCATAGCCGGCCGCGGGGACCAGGTGGCTCAACAGCACGCCGGCCATCGTCCCGCCTAACCCGGCACGCAGCATGGAGAGGTGCAGTCCGGCCGCGAGCGCCACCGGCGGCACCGCCACCGGCAGAAAGGCCGCCGCGGCACCGAGATGGCGCGGCCACCCTCGGAGATCCGCGAGGGCCCGACCGATCGGCCAGCCGAGCGCGACGCCAATCGCGCCGGTGGCGATCGCCAGGCTCAGGCTGGTGCCGAGGGCGATGGTGATCCGGCCCGCGCGCTCACCCAGGGCCCGCCACGCCTCGGCGCTGAACGCCGCGGGCCAGAGCGCGGGATAGAACCATCCGCGTGAAACAGACTGAAGCAGCAGCAGGAGCAGCGGCGCTGCGGCCGAAATGGCCAGCACCGGAAGCAGTACGCCTCGCGCGGCGCGTTCCCCGATCACCGATGGAGCCGCTCCCACCGGCTGCGGGTCCATTCATGGAAGGCCACCGCCAGCAGGCTCACCGCCATCCCCACCAGCACCAGCACAAAGGCGTCGCCACGACGACCGACGTCGGCATCGGTGTAGCGCTCGAGCGTGAGCAAGGGCAGCGCGAGCGGATCGCTCGGTGCCAGCACGGCGGTTGCCTCGTAGGTGCTGAACACGAACACGAACACCGCGATCACCGCGGGCAGGAGGCCGCGCCACAGCAGGGGCCAGGTGACGCGACGGAACACCGCACTTGGTGGTGCGCCCAGGGAGCGCGCCACCTCCTCGAGCGCCGCCCCCCGAGTGGCCAGCACCGAGAACGCCACCAGCGCAAGAAAGGGAAACTCCTTCCATGCCAGCGTCAGCGAGAGACCGACGCCGAGACGGTCATACACCAGTGCGGGCATTCCGCCCGGCCCATCGATCCATCCCGCCGTGGCCGCCACCCGACTCAACAGCCCGCTCTGCCCGAGGATGAGCAAGCCGGCTACGGCGGCCGCCAGATGAGGAATGGGCAGCGGCACCAGCGCAAGCAGGCGGGCGAATCGGTGGCTCCGACTCGGACCGCGGAACAGCACGCTCACGCCGACCGCGCCCGCCGTTGCCAGCAGGGTGGAGACGGTCGCCACGCCCAGCGACCAGAGCACTCCGCGCCACACGGCCGGTTCGGCGAGCACGGCGAGTAGCCGCCCCGTCGCGAAGCCGCGCGCGCCCGGCCCCGCGAGCCCTAGGCTGGCCAGAAGACTGTACCCCAGCCCCACAAGCACCGGCAGGGCGATCAGTAGCGCGGCGATCAATCCGCGGCGCCCGGGGGCGGTCACTCGCTGCCCTGTCGGATCTGCACCCGCCAGTCCTCCTGCAGCTGCTCGTGGTAGCGCGGCGCGACCTCAGGGCGGGCGTACTTCGCGAGCGAATCAGTGGAAAGTGCCCGCGGATCGCGATCCAGCGCACCGAATCGTTCCGCCCATTCGGGCGGCAGCTTCCGTCGGTCGAGGACGGTGCCATCGGCCCAGACGTCCGGCTGCTGCTTCTCGAGCTGGGCTTCTGGCGAGAGCAGAAAGTCCGCGACCACCATCGCTCCAGCCGCGTTGGGAGCATTGAACGGGATGCCGACGAAGTGGCTGTTGGCGATGGTGCCATCGGTGAGCAACAGCGGACGCGCGGTCGCGGGCAGGAGGCCCTGGCGGATCCTGGTGATCACGTCGTTCTGATTGTTGGCCATCGAGAAGTCCACCTCACCATTGGCGAACAGGCGGAAAAGGTCGGCACCGCCGGACGGATAGGTCGCCCCGCCCCGCCAGAACGCGGCGCGATGCCCATCCAGCCAGGTGAAGACCTGATGGCTCCCCTCCTCGTACCGAAGCGAATCAAAACCTCCCTGGTACCGTGCGACGCCCCCGCCGAGCGCGTACAGGAGGATCTTGAGGAAGGTCACGCCGGCGAACTGCTGATCGTGGGTGAACCGCCCGGGATGGCCCAGAATCCACGCCCCGAGCGCGGCCACGGAACGCGGGGGATCTGGTGTGCGGACGGAGTCGTAGACGAGGACGAACTGCACCTGGCCCCACGGCGATTCATAGCCGGCGGGATCCTGCTCGAAGTCGCGCATCACGATCGGCGAGGCACTGTCGACGTACCGGGCGTTCGGCAACACGCCCGCCCAGGGACCGTCGAGCAGCTGCTCCTTGCGCAGGTTGCCGAAGGTTTCGCCGTTGATCCACACCAGGTCGGTGGAACCCGTCGCCCCGGCTTCACGTTCGGTCACCAGTTGGTTGACGATTTCCGGACCCTGACCTTCGACCGCCGTCAGAGCGATGCCATACTGCGCCTTCAGGCGCGGGGCGATCCACGAGTCCACGTGGGCGTTGATCGAGGGATCACCCCGCCACATCCGCCAGGTCACGCTGGTCCCGCGCGCCCGCGCGACCACGCTGTCCCACGGAAGGCGCGCGAGTTCGACCGCGGAAGTCCGGGGAGACCGGGCGCACGCGACGCCAGCCACGGCACATCCGCCAGCCAGCAGAACGATTCGCCAGGAGGGCATCCTCGACCCTAGAAGATGTAGCGGGTCGAGAACTGGACCTGGCGCGGCGGTCCGGGAGAACGCAGCACGATCGGGTCTCCCGGATGCCCGAACTGCGTACGGCTCCCGCCGCCGGTGATGCCGTTGGCGAAGTTCCCCCACTGGGTGCCGTTGAGAATGTTGAACACATCCGCGCGGAACTCGAACTCACCGATCCGGGTGCCCAGCAGGTAGGTCACGCTGCTGCTCAGGTTGAAGAAGCTCGGCAGGCGCTCCGCATTGCGCCGCACGCCGTAGTACCGGCTCGTGTTCCCAATGAAGCCATCGCCGAACACCCCGCCGGAGCCGGTGAGATCGTAGGTCACCGTGCTCCCATCGGGATTGATCGCACCGGCGACCCGATTCACCGGCAGTCCGGTCTGGAAGTCACCGATCAGGCTCACACGTACCCGGTCGGCGACGGTGTAGATCGTGCGCAGGGTGACCTTGTGGCGCCGGTCATTGCTCGCATCGGCCCACTCGGCCGCGAAATCATTTCCCACGGCGGCATTGAAGTTGATGTCCTCGGTGTCGTTCCGGGCATGACTCCAGACCCAGTTCGCGTCGACCGACCACTGCGCGCTCAACTGCCGCCGCGCGGAAAGGTAGAGCCCCCAATAGCGACTCTTCCCCGCCGATTCGGTCGTGGTCAGGCGCCGGTACGAGCCGTTCACCGGCAGGACCGGGCGGAGGGAATCACCAGAGGCCGTGGTCTTGGACGCGATCACGGAGGTGTCGCCGGGAGTCAGCTGATAGTTGACCGCGTTCAGGTCGAAGGAGCGCGGCAGGTTCCGAGTCTCGCTGAAGACTCCATCGATGCTGAAGGCCCAGTCGTTCCCGACCTGGAACTGATACCCGACGGTTGCCTGGTACGACATCGGCTGCTGCAATCCACGCGCGAACATCACCCGTTGCTCCCGGGGCGGCAACAGTGACCGCTGCTGCTGCAACTGCTGGGGAGTGAGGCCCTGGCCAAAGGCGGGCGCGGCGACCCCGGTCGTGGAATCGAAACGCACCGTGGCATTGCCGTTCGGCCCGAACTGGACCGCGTCGGAGAAGATCGCGTAGGGGAACTTGCCGGCGTACATCCCGGCCCCGCCCCGGAGCACACTCCGCGGGGTGGCGTACCAGTTGAACGAGAATCGCGGCTGGAAGTTGTTGAGGTCGGGCTGGCTGAGACCCCGGCTGGTGATGTCGTCATAGTCCCACCGGAGGCCACCGATCACCAGCAGCGAGGGGGATACTCGCCAGCGGTCCTCCACGAAGGCGCCGACCAGACTCTGGGTGAGGTTGACCTGCGCCGGATTGGCGTCGATGGTATAGCTCGCCACCCGGACGTTCGCCGGGAGATCGGCGAAGGTGATGAACCGGCCACTCTTCGGGATGGGATTCCCGGGATCATTGAAGACGGCGTAGGCGCCCTTCGGATTGGTGTTCGAGCCGGTCAGCTTGAACCACGACCGCAGCGCCTCGCCGCCCGCCTTGAACGTGTGTCCTCCGCCCCACTGCCGCTCGAAGACATCCCGCAGCTGCAGCTGGGTTTCCGACTCATCGAAGATGAAGTTGCTTGAGCCGACCACCGCCAGCGTCGCGCTGGTGGCGCTGTCGAGGATGGTCACCTGCGGTTGCTGCAGCGTGCTGTTGGTCGGTGGGAAGTACCACCGGAAGGTGCCGAGCTGGATCGAGGCGGTGTTGCTGGCCTGGCCATCCGCCAGGACCGAACGATGTGTCAGAGCCGTGAGGCTTCCGACCCGTCGGGTCGTCACATCCGCCTCCGGCGTCACCACCCCGCCGCCCTGGCCCGCTCGACTCACCCAACTGTAGGCGGCGCGCAGCGTGGTGGTCTGGGTGGGGCTCCAGCCGTGATCCAGTCGACCGAAGAGTTTCAGCTTCTCCCGCTTCTCGGTGCCGACGAACGCGGTACGGGCCGTCGAGCTGACCCGGTCCTCGTTCTCATCGCTGTATTCCACCGCGCCGGATGCGAAGGTGCGATCTCGCACGATCGGACCGCTCAACCCACCCCCAATGTGATAGCGCCGGAAGCCGTCCTGCCGCCGGTTGAGAATGTCCCGGCCCGTCGGGTCGGTTCCGAACGGAACCTTGCTCCGGGCATCGAAGGGCCGGCCCGGCCGGTAATAGCCAAACACTTCCCCATGGGCATTGTTGCTCCCTGCCTTGGTGAGCTGATTCACGATGCCGCTCGGGCTCCGGCCGTACTCACTCGAGTAGGTGTTGACCAGCGCCTCCTCCCGTGCCAGCCCGCCGAGCGGGAACTCGACCCGTGGGCCACCGAGGAAGCCCTCGTTATTGTCGAGCCCGTCGAGTGCGTAGTTGGTGTACAGCCCGTTCAGCGCGTTGAACGAGAGCGACGGCGCATCCCCAAAGAAGCCGCTCGACTGTGCCACGCCGGGCACATTGGTGAGCAACGCCAGCGGGTCGCGCGCCTCCGTCGGCAGCGCCTGGATCTCCGCCGCTTCGACGGCGCCGCCCGTCGTCGCGTCCTGGGTGTTGAGCAACGGGCGGTCGCGCGAGGCGACCACCGTGATGGCGTCGAGGATATACAGCGGTGCCAACGTCACGGCGATCTCCCGGCGCCCACCCGCGGCGACTGGCGCCACCGCGAGCTCGGCCGGAGCGAACCCGACCGCCCGCAGGCTCAGCGTCCCGGCAGTGCCGGCGGAGACTTCAAGACGGAACCGACCTTCCGCCGAGGTGGTGTCCACCTCGCCGGCGCTGAAGTGGAGCTCGGCGCCCTGAACCGGACGGCCATCCTGGGATCGCACCTGGCCGCTGAGCACGGCGGGGCTCTGGGCCGCCAGGGCCCCCGCTGAAAGCACCAGGCCGACCACAAGGGTGAAACTGAAGGAAAAAGATCGTGTGGGGCCGTTCCACATGCTGGGCTATTTCCGAAAGATTGTAGAAAGCAATCCAACGAGGACGCTGCTCCTCAGGCGAAGATGCGGAACCACGCTCCGAGCAGTCGGCGGGCGAGGGGCGTCAGTTTGCGCCGCCGCCACTGATCGGCCGCCTTGCGATACGCTTCCGCCACCGTTGGGTACGGATGAATGGTGCGACCGAATGCGCTCAGGCCTAGCCCGTTGGTCATGGCGAGCGCCGCCTCGCCGATCAGGTCACCCGCGTGCTCCGCCACCACCGTGACGCCGACGGGCGTATCGGTACCCCTCCGGAGATTGACGCGGAGGAAGCCCTGGGTCTCGCCCGCGAGGACCGCGCGGTCGACATCGTGCAACGGCACCGTCACCGTATCGATCGAGATGCCCTGCCGCGCCGCCTCCTCGACCGTGAGCCCCACCTGTGCTACCTCGGGGCTGCTGTAGGTGCACCAGGGGATGACGAGCCTGCTGGCCCGCCCTTGACCGAAAAACAGCGCATTGGCCAGGACGAGCCGGGCCTGAAAATCCGCGGCGTGGGTGAACTGATACCGCGATGCCACGTCGCCGATGCCGTACACGCGCGGGTTGCTGGTGCGCATGCGGTCGTCCACGATGACGCCAGTGCGTTGGACCTCTACGCCGGCGACGTCGAGCCCCAGGTCGCCGATGTTCGGCGCGCGGCCGGCAGCCACCAGGAGCGCCTCACCAGCGACCGTGAACTCGCGCCCGTCTCGTGTTGCCACCACGACCGTCATCCCATCCCGCCGCTCGACCCGCTCCAGCTGGACTCCCAGTTCGAGCGTGACTCCATCCTCGCGCAATGCGCCCTGGACGATGGCGGCGGCGTCCGCGTCGTCACGCGGAAGGATGTGCGCCTCGCGGTCGAGGAGCGTGACCGCGCTACCCAGCCGAGCGAAGCTCTGTGCCAGCTCGCAGCCGATGGGTCCGCCGCCGATGACGATCAGCTGCTCCGGCCGCTGGGTGAGATTGAAGATCGTTTCGTTGGTGTAGTAGCCCGCCTCCTGGATGCCAGGGATCTGCGGCACCGCGGCCCTCGCACCGGTGGCGATGACGGCTCGCCGGAAGCGCAGCGTGGCGTCGCCGACAGTGATCGTGTCCCGCCCGGTGAAGCGCCCATGCCCCAGGAACACGTCCACGCCAAGCTCGGTGAATCGTCTGGCGCCGTCGATCGAGCTCAGATCGGCCCGGAGTCGGCGCATCCGCCCCATCGCGGCGGCAAAGTCCCCATCCCCCACGACGCGGGGCCCGCCGAATTTCTGGGCGGCCTGCCGCGCGTTGTGCCACGCACGCGCCGCCGAGATCACGCCCTTGGACGGGACACAGCCCACGTTCAGGCAGTCGCCTCCCATGAGGTGCCGCTCGATCAGCGCCACCTTCGCGCCAAGTCCGGCGGCCCCTGCGGCGGCCACCAGTCCCGCGGTGCCAGCGCCGATGACGACGAGGTGATAGCGATCGCGCGGGGTCGGGTTCACCCACTCGGGTGGGTGCACGTTCGATAGGAGGCGCGCGTCGTCCGCATCCCCGAGGAGGATCGAAGGCAGTGCCAGTGTCACGACGTGGTTTCTCCAGTAGTGGTGGCCAGCGCCCGGCGCGCGACTCCGGTCACCAGCACGGTCACCGCGACGGTTGCCGCGAGACCCAGGGCAAGCACGGCGTAGTATCCCACGCCACGCGGGGGTGTACTACCCGACGCGAGCGCGGCGAGATCGCCGGCCACCTTGCCGGTATAGGTGTAAAGCAGCGTGCCGGGCAGCATGCCAATCGAGGCGAGCAGGAAGTCGGGCAGGCTGATCCGGGTGAGGCCAAGGGCGTAGTTGAGCAGGGTGAAGGGGAAGACCGGGGAGAGCCGCAGCAGGAAGACGACCTTTCGCCCCTCCCGGCCGATGGCCTGATCGATGGCGGCGAAGCGCGGATTGGCCCCCAGGCGCCGCTCGAAGGCGCCCCGCGCCAGGTGCCGCGCTATAAGGAAAGCAGCCGTCGACCCCAGCGTCGCCCCAATCAGCACGTACAGCGTACCGAACCAGACGCCGAATACGGCGCCGGCAGTGAGGGTCAGCAACGCACCGGGAACAAACGCGATCGCGGCGAAAACGTACCCGACGATGAATACCACAGGGCCCAGTGGACCGAGGTCTCGGACCCATGCCGAAAACGTTGGCACCAGCGCCGCCAGCTGTCGGCCGCCAATGGCGATGGCGACGAGGGCGAGACCGGCGAGCAGGAGCTTTCCCCACTTGGCCCAGACGCCGGGGATGCCTCGCTGAGCCCCTGGACTGCTACCACCATCCTGCAGCATTGAACGCTCCCACCCGGATCACGGATCCTCGGTTCGTTCCTCGAACCTCAAACTCACCCAGCCCTCCTGCCGTCCGGGAGTGATTGCCCCATGTTTCTGATTCATTACAGCCCTAGGCTCTCCGACCTCCTGTGGGGCCACCTGCTCGCGACGTCTCCCTCATTGGGACCTGTCCACAAACGGGACGAATGTCAGCTGGTGGGCCTAGGCAAAACGGGGCTGGGGCGGCATCGGGCCCCGGAAGCGACTGAACGCCTCATTCACGACCTGTGCGCGGTCGTCGCCGACTTCAACTTCGTGAATCGGATGGCCATTGGGCTCGGGGTCGAACTCGAAGATCGGTTCGGGTGAGCAATCGGGCGGAACTATTCCGGGGTCTCGCCGGTTGCTCGCACGATGCCAACCCCGGACTCCAGCGACCGGCCCCCGCAGGCCGATTTCGCCACCGAAGCACTGCCCCATCTCGACCAGCTGGCCGGCTTTGCATGCTGGATCGCTGAGAGCGAAGCCGATGCGGATGACCTGGTGCAGGAGACCGATCTCAAGGCGTTCCGGAACTGGGGACAGTACCAGGCTGGGACGGATTGCCGAGCCTGGCTCTTCACGATATGTCGCAACACGTACTTCACCGCGCGCGCGGGAAGCAAGGGTCGAGACGGTGGACGATCCGGAACTCGAGGCGCTGGCCGCGGCTGCGATGCATGCCTCCGCGGCCACCGCGGGACTTGAAGACGTCTTCGAACGATTTGACCTGCGGGATGCCGTCCAACGAGAGGTGCTCGCACTGTCGCTCACGATGCGCGAAGTCGTCGTGCTGGTCGACCTTGAGGATTGGTCCTGCGAATCGACAGCCACCGCACTTGGCATCCCCATCGGAACGGTCACGTCGCGGCTGTTTCGGGGACGGCGGGTGCTCCAGGAACGGCTACTGGCCCATGCGCGAGATGCCGGCATCATCGGGCAGGCCGATCAGACGCAGGGGGGCTAAGCCATGGAAATGATTGACTGCGAGCTTGTCATGCGGCAGCTATGGGACTACCTCGACGGTGAGTTGACCTGCGAGCGCTCGCTGGAGCTTGCCTCTCACATAACAGCGTGCCAGAGGTGCTACCCGCAGGTGGCCTTCGAACGGGCCTTCCTCGACCTGCTGGCTTCGGCCCGCCGGGGCCCGGCGCCCTCGCGCGGCCTGCGCCGTCGCGTCCTCGCCGCCCTGCAAGCGGAAGGACTGGAGCCGCCGCCTGCTTCCTGACGATTTCGACGGCCGCCCCACGATCGCACCCGTTACCTCGAACTCTTACTGGAGTATCATCATGAGCGGCAACGCCACCACGTCCCTTCCGATGCTGACCCTCGCCTCCGCCCCTCCCGAGGCACATGCCATCCTCGAGCGAGCCAAGCACCAGATCGGGATGGTACCCAACATGTACGGCTTCATGGCTCAGGTGCCAGGCTTGTTGGAAACCTACCTGTTCGGCTACGAACGCTTCCGCCAGGAGTCCGGACTCACCCCGGCAGAGCAGGAGGTCGTGTTCCTCGCGATCAGCAGGGAGAACGAGTGCGACTACTGCATGGCGGCACACAGCTTTCTGGCAGACACCCAGTCCGGACTCGCCACTGCGGTCACGGACGCAATCCGGGACGACAGGACCATTCAGGACACCCAGCTCGCCGCCCTGGCGGCGTTCGCGCGAACCATGGTCCGCACCCGGGGACGGCCCACGCCGCAGGACCTCGAGGCATTGCTTGGTGAGGGCTACACCGATCGGCACGTGTTCGCGATTATCCTCGCGATCGGCGTGAAGACCTTCAGCAACTACAGCAATCACTTCGCGGCGACTCCACTGGATACCTTCTTCAAGGGTCGCGAGTGGACTCCACCGCAGGCGGGCGCCGAGGTGGGGGTGTAGCTGATCCTGGGTGGCGGACATGGGGACGAACCTCATCGCACCAGATGAGCGTCAAGCGCGAAGGCCGGCTTTCTGGCTGACGCGCGCTGGACCAAGGTGCGTCCGGTGCAAAGCTCTCTAAAGAGTGGGCTAGCGGGCGGCCAGGCGTCCAAGCAGCCTTTCGAGCGCGTGCTTCAGTTTGTCGGCAGCGCCATCTGCTGCCTGTGCGACGGTCGCGGCCTGGTGACTTACGGCGATGGGTTGGTGCGCGGCGGGGCGGGCTTCGAGGAGGCAACGCATATCCTCCGGGCCATCCTTGGTGGCACTGTTCGCGTCAGAGAGATGGATTTCCACACGGGTGACGTGCTCCGCGAGGTAGCCTAAGGTGTCTCGAATCATCGCCTCCAGCAGCTGGGCAAGTTCTTCGGTACCCTTGATGTTGGAGTCGGTATTGAGGTTGACAAGCATGTGTCCCTCCTTGATGTAAATGCAACCGAGGCACCCACTGAAGGATGTGGCTCGGAGTCGCAATCTACACAATGCGGAGAGTCGAGGGGTAGGGCAATCTGGCGGCAGCGGTGGGCAGGTGGGAGGCCCGGTGGCAGAGCGAGGGTTGGGGATGAGTGTCGTCAGGCATCAGGCGGGCATCGAAGGAGTGCCCAGGGCCCGCACTTCAGCCGCCGTCAGCATCCGCCACTCACCCTTGGCCAGTGTCCCCAGCGCCAGCGGCCCGATCGCGACCCGCACCAGCCGCAGCACCTCGATGCCGAGCGCGGCGAGCAGCCGCCGGATGTGACGGTTCCTGCCTTCATCGAGGACGATCTCGAGCCAGCCACTGCTGCGTGATCCCACCCGAAGCAGCGACACCCGTTTGACGCCGAGCTGTTCACCGGAACCCTCCTCCCGGACTCCCAGCGCGACGCGCCGGACGGTCGACTCGTCGATCAGGCCGCGCACCTGCACGTGGTAGGTCTTGTCGACGTGAGACGCCGGGTCCAGCAGCTGGGCCGCCCAGCGCGTGTCGTTGGTCAGCAGCAGCAGCCCCTCGCTCGCCTTGTCGAGTCGCCCAACGGGACCCACGAACGGCAGCGTCGGGTCGGTCAGGCAATCGTAGATGGTCGCCCGCCCCTGCGGGTCGCCGCGGGTGGTGACCAGCCCGCGCGGCTTGTTCACCGCGAGGTACACCCGCTCGACCCGGCCGACCCGCTGGCCGTCGATCTCGATCATGGCGGTTTCCGGCCGGAAGCGGGAACCGGGATCGCGGATGACCGTGCCATTCACGGTGACCCGCCCCGCCTCGACCAGACGTTCGCCTTCGGCGCGCGAGCAGAGCCCCAGCTTCGACAGGCCGCGCGCGATGCTGACGGTCCCGCTGGTCACCTTGGCTTGACGCTTCCGGGGTGGGCTCATGGACCGCAGGCCACTACAGCCATCGCCGCACCCGGGCGGTGTAGGCGCGATAGGGTTCGCCGAACTTGGCGGCCAGATATCGCTCCTCCCGCCGTACGACGCCAAAGTGCAGCACCAGAACGACCGGGACCAGGAAGAGGAGCGGCCAGACCGTGGCGACCGCGACGGTGATGCCGAGATAGAGGCCGAGCAGGAAGAGGTAGAGCGGATTGCGGGTGAATCGGAAGGGGCCCGAGGTCACGATCGTCGTGGCTGGCTTGCCGGGGTCGATGTTCGTGCCCGCCCCATGCATCGTGCGTTGCCCCCAGAGACCTAACGCTGCCGCAACAGTCAGCAGCGCGGCGGAGAGGAGAATCCGCGCGGATTCCGAGATGGAAAGGTTCCACGGCCGGAGCCACTGCAGCAGGAGGCCGATGCCCAGCGTTCCCGCCACCAGGCCGGGCGGAAAGACCAGGACACCTGGATTGTCGCGCTCTGATTCCGCCATCTGTCACTCTCCTGTTGCTGCCGAGTCTGCGCGCCTCACGCGATCGCAAAGGCGCGGACCGGAAAGGTGCCGAATCCTCTGACCTTGACCGGCACCGCGAAGAACCGGCTGCCGCGATCCGGCAGCGCCGCCAGATTCTGCAGATGCTCCACGATCGGGATGTCGTGCCCGAGCAGGGTGGTATGAACCGGGCGCTCCCCGGTTTCAATGCTGTCGATGTTCAGCGAGTCAATGCCGACCAGCGCCACGCCGGCGTCCACCAGCCAGTCGGCGAGGGCGCTGGTCAGGTAGGGGTGTCCTTCGAAATAGGCATCGGTGCGCCAATGCCGATCCCACCCGGTATGGATCAGGACGGCCCGGCCGCGGACCTGATCGGGCGTGAACGGCAGACGGTCGATCGCTGGTCCCGCCTGATGGGAGAGGCGTGCCACGAGGCAATCGAGGTTGGCCAGCGAAGTGAGCGGGAGGTCCGCAAGGTCCTTCCCATCGGCGTAACGGTGGAAGGGACTGTCGATATAGGTCCCGGTATTCGCGATCATCTCGATCTTGCCGATCTGGAACTCGGTCCCGGGGGCATAGCGCGTGTGGGAGTCCTTGCGGCTCAGGTAGTCGCAGATGACGGGGGCCGGAAGACCCTTGTAGGTAATCATTCCATGCTCGACAGTATGGCTCACGTCGATCAACCGCTTGGGGGATGGCATGAAACCTGGAAGGCTCAGGGTGGAGGCAGCTCCCGCCGGTGATCCCGGGAGCGCCGCTGACTACGGACGCGAGAACACCGAACCGTGCGGTACCGCCGCTCCGGTGGCGCCATGGGGCCAGCCGTCGCGAGCGAAGCTGACGCCGGGAGTGGTTGCCGCCGGGTCCCGGAAGGAGGAATCGATCTGGAGTGCCCCGGTGCGCCGGTCCAGGTTCACCAGAAAGAGCCGTGATCTTTGGTCGTTCACGATGAGGCGCGATCCGCCCTCGTCGAGCGCCAGCCAATGCGGCCTGAACGTCGAATCGAATGCCACTCGCCCGATCTCGACCGGATGCGCCGGGTCTCCGACGTCGAGCGTCACCAGGGCATGCTCGTCGGGGACCGTCTGGATCCACAGCGATCCGATCAGGATCGGCACGGCGCAGTTTTCGCCGCCGAACGCCCGAAGGAAATCGACCTGGGCGGTCGGACCGTCGATTCCGGTCACCCGATAGAAACCGCAGGTGAAGGTCGCAAGCAGCACGGTACGACCATCCGGCAACACCCGTGGCTCGCCGGGAAACAGGTGGTGGTCCGCTGGCCCGGACTTCCTTGAGCTATCGTGCTGATGACCGTCGCCCTCCTGCGTTGCGGGGAGCTCGATGGTCTGCAGCAGCGCGAGGTCGGAGAGCCGCCAGATCTGCACATGCGCCCCGAAGTCACCGGTCATATCGGTGCTGGTGGACACGACACGATCGATCTCCGGCAATACTGCCAGGCTGTACGGGCGCAGCTGCGCGCTGTCGATCGCCTGTGCCCGTGCGCTGCTCGCGCGGACCAGCTTCCCCTGCCGGTCAAGCTCGACCAGTCCACCGGGAGGGATGTTGGTCGCGCCGCGTCCCTGGAAGGTGGCGAGCAGGTGACCGTTGGGGAGTTGCACAAAAGAATGGGGGAAACCGAACCCCCCCAGTTCCGTGAAGGAGCCCAGGAGCCGCGGAGCATCGGGGCGTGTGAGGTCGAAGCGGAATGTCCGGCCAGCCCCGAATCCATTGGCAAACAGCAGGCGGTCCCGCTCGAGTTGATGCTCGGTGTGGTGCGGCCTGGTTGAGCGCGCACCCACCGGCAGGGTGGAGAGGACCTGGGCGTAGGTCGGCGAACCGGGCCGCACGTCGATCACGGCGAGGAAGTCGCTGTCGAGCGTATCGGCGTCGCCGGTCCACACATAGAGGTACGGCGCCGGCGGCGGTGCCTGGGCGGCGCTGACGGTCGGCCAGAAGGTGAGCAGCGCAACTGTGAGCCAGCGGGGTGTGCGAGTCGTCACGACGCTCCAGTGCAGGTGGTTCATGTCCAGGTACTCTCGGGAAAAGATATCAGCTCGCCAGGTCCGGTTAGACTGCTCCCTGCGGCCGTTCGACCCGCAGCCGGACAAAGAGATAGAGATGGCTGGCGATGAGCAGCGGCACAAGAAAAGTCGGGAGGAGGCTCAGCGGCAGGCGCAGGAGCGCCTGCATCGACCAGGGGTCGGCCTGCGCCAACCGGGATGCGGTCGCCACGACATAAAGGATGTCCAGCAGACCGAGGAGATTCCAGGCGAGCAGCCAGGGACGGCGCCGCGCGAGGTCGGGCACGAGCAGCACCAGAACGAGTGCGCCGGTGGCAATGAGGATATCACCCCATCCCCCCGGAATTGCGAAGTCGTACGGCAGTTCGCCGCGACGGTAGAGCACAAGGAAATAGATCCCGATGAATCGAGTCAGATGGAGCGCCACGATCTGACGCAGGTTGAGGCCGGCGAGCCAGAGGTGGAAACCGGGCAGCACCGCCCCGGCCGCGACCAGCGCGAGCGTCAGTCCCACCAGGATCAACTGGGGTGCCGGCGGCCGGAGCAGCGCGACCTGGCCGGTGGCCGCCAGGCCGATGGCCACGAGGAGCCAGCAGCAGCCGACGCCAAGATAGAGGCGGGGACTGGACGGTGTCCGGGTCATGTTGTCTCCAGTGACGGAGGAACGGCCGTCGACGAGTGGATGCTGAAGCGGGGGGCCAGGGGCGCGGAGGATCGCAGGTGCTCACCCGCCGCGCAGCGCCACGAATCCCGCGAGCAGGCTCAGGGCCAGGACGAGGGGGGTGTAGTAGCGGCTGTCCATCCGGCCGAAGGGGGTGTCACGTTCGCGCTTGAACAGTCCCACGTACCGGAAGTCGCCGATGCCGCGCAGCAGCAGGACCGCCGCGACCCCCGCGGCCCCGATCATCCGGATGCTCTTCGGCAGCAGGGCGACCCCGATGCCACCGCGCTGCAACAGAAGAAATGCGGCGAGAAAGAGCAGGGCGGCGACGACAAGCGTGATGCCGCGGCCCGGGGCGAGGACCGGTGTGCCATCCCGCCGGGTGGGGATGACCGCGCCGGAAGATGAACGGCGCCCGAACGCCCAGGCAACATGAGCCATGCCGATGCCGCCGAGCACCAGCGCGCCGAGAATGGAAAGGGTGTGAACCACGGAAGGCCTTCGCGTCTGCCCGATCCGCACGGCGCGGAGCTGCTGGCCCGGCAAAGCTGCAGGAGGCGCCGTCGCCCGGCAAGGCGGAGGTCCGCGCTACCCTCTAGCGTCCGCGGGGGGAGTGTGCCCAACTTCCATCCCACCCACTATCGCCGGGGGACCTGCTGGGTACCACCGCCGCCGGACCGAAAGAGCCGCCGTCGAGCGATCCACAGCTCGACGAACATCAGTTGACGGCCCGCCACGCCGGGCTGAGCTACGTCACGGATGGCTTCGCCGGCATCCGCCGGCGCCGGGCAGGGAAGGGATGGACCTTCCTTGCCCCGGACGGCACGCGCGTCACCGATCCGACGGAGCGCAAGCGCATCCTCGGCCTGGTGATTCCGCCGGCGTGGACCGATGTGTGGATCTGCCCCGATCCCGCGGGACACATCCAGGTGACGGCGCGCGACGCCAAGGGCCGCAAGCAGTACCGCTATCACCCGCACTACCGGGCCGCCCGCGACCAGTCGAAGTTCCGCCGCATGCTCGAGTTCAGCGAGTTCCTGCCGCTGATCCGCGAGCGGGTCGAGCGTGACCTGCGGCAGCCCAACCACTCCAGCAGCCAGATTCTCGCCACGGTCGTGCGGCTGCTCGACAAGACGCTGATCCGTGTCGGCAACGACGAATACGCCCGGGACAACAAGTCGTTCGGCCTGACCACGCTGCGAGAGCGGCATGTGGAGGTGAAGGGCGACAAGATGCGATTCACCTTCCGCGGCAAGAGCGGCGTGAGTCACTCCGTCTCGATCACCGACCGGCGACTCGCCCGCATCGTGCAGCGCTGCCAGGACCTGCCGGGCCAGGAGCTGTTCCAGTACCTCGACAGCAACGGCAAGCGGCAGACGGTGTCATCGGGCGACGTGAACGGCTACCTGCAGGATATCACCGGCGGGGTGGTCACGGCCAAGGATTTCCGGACCTGGGCCGGGACGATGCTCGCCGCGCGCGAGCTGCGCAGCCTGGGTCCCGCAACAAGCCAGAAGGAAGCCGAGCGCAATGTGGTCCGCGCCATCGACGCGGTGGCCCAGCGGCTGGGTAATACCCGCGCGGTGTGCCGCAAGTATTACGTGCATCCGGTCCTGCTCTCGGCGTATTTCGAGGGCCGCACCGCGCCCGTCGCACCGCCCGTCGAAGGCAAGCGCCGCGAACGTCCTACCGGCGCGCTTCGGCGGGAAGAGGTGGTGGTGCTGCAGTTTTTGCAGGGGGGATGAAGCAGCCGTCAGCGGTCGGCCAACCGCCCAACCGCCCAATCGCCCAATCGCCCAATCGCCTCATCGCCCAACCACCCTATGCGCCCAGCTCTCCTCCTCGCCCTCCTCGCTGCCGCTCCGCTCGCCGCGCAATCGCGCGATGGCTGGCCGCTGCATGGGCATGACCTCGGCGGCCAGCGCTTTTCGCCGCTCGCCGCCATCGATACCACCACTGTCGCGCGGCTGGTGCCGAAGTGGACCTTTCACAGCGGGGTGACGGCCACCTTCCAGGCCACGCCGATCGTGGCCGGCGGGGTGATGTACGTCTCGCTGCCGTTCAGCGGCGTGGCGGCGCTGGATGCGGCCACGGGTCATGAGCGATGGCGCTACACCCACAAGTCACTCGTCGAGAAGTTCTGCTGCGGGCCGGCCAATCGCGGCGTCGCGGTGGCGCATGGCATGGTGTACATCGGGACGGTGGATGGACGGCTGGTCGCGCTCGACGCACGGACCGGTGCGCCGGTGTGGGATATCACGGTCGCGGAGTATCAGGGCACGACCGAATCGAACAGCCAGTTGCAGCAGGATGATCCGCTGTCGCAGGTCGGCAAGACCGGCTCGACCGGTGTCGGCATCAGCGCTGCGCCGCTGGTCCACGATGGCAAGGTGTTCGTCGGCATCGCAGGGGTGGGTTACGGCCTGCATCCTGACCAGGGTCTCGCGGTCGTGGGGGTCGCGGGGCAGTACGGCCGACCGGGACTGATGGCCGCCTTCGACGCGAAGACGGGCAAGCCGCTGTGGCACTTCGACGTGACCGCCGCTGGCTGGGAAGGAGCATTCACCAACGCCACGCCCGATGGCGTTCAGATGCAGCGCGACATTGAGGGGGAGCGGGCAGCGGCAGCGGCACATGCCGATGCCTGGCGCTACGGCGGCGGGTCGATCTACGCGAGCCCGGTCATCGATCGCGAGCGCCACCTGCTCATCTTCGGCACCGGCAACCCCTCGCCCCAGATGGCGGATGCCTCCCGACCGGGCGACAACCTGCACACCTCCTCGCTCGTCGCGCTCGACCTGAGGACCGGGAGACTGGTCTGGTCCTATCAGCAGGTGCCGCACGATCGGTGGGGCTATGATGTCGCCAGCTCGCCGGTCCTGCTCGACGTTACCGTCAACGGCACGCGCATCCCCGCCGTCGCGCATGCGAGCAAGACCGGCTGGGTGTTCGTGCATGACCGGCGCGACGGCCGCCTGCTGTTCAAGTCGGAACCGTTCGTGCCGCAGCGCAATCTCTTTACGCCACCGCAACCCGGTGAGGGTGTGGTGGTCGCACCCGGCATCGCCGGCGGATCGAACTGGTCTCCTTCCGCGTACGATGCGAGCCGGCAGCTGTTCTTTGTCGGTGCGCTGCACCTGCCGACCCGCTACATCTCGCACGAGGTCACGCGGCCCGACGGCACGATGCTGCAGTACGCCAGCACCCAGAACACCACCGAGGCATGGGGAACACTGACCGCACTCGATCTGGGTGCTGGCGGCCGCATCAGCTGGCAGGTGAAGACCGAGGAGCCACTCATCGGCGGGGTGCTTGCGACGGCGGGCGGCCTGGTCTTCTCGGGGGCAGGGAAGGGGAAGTTCGCGGCGTTCAGCAGCAGTACCGGCGCGCAACTCTGGTCGTGGCAGTGCGACGCCGGCGTCAATGCGCCGCCGATCAGCTATGCCGTGGGCGGGAAGCAGTATATCGCGGTGGCGGTCGGGGGGAATGCGCTGTTCGGATTCACCCAGGGAGACATGGTGATGGCGTTCGGGTTGCCGTGATCGAGTGTCCCAGCTCTGGCAGGCGCGGAGCAATGGCTCCGCGCTACCGGCGCTCTACTCTGCTCCCGGCAGGCGCGGAGCAAGGGCTCCGCGCTACCGGCGCTCTACTCTGCTCCCGCCTCGTATACCACATTCCCGTCCAGCACCGTCAGCCGCACGCTGGCATCCTTCACGCTGTCTACCGGCAGCGCGAAGATGTCGCGGTCCCAGACGACGAGATCCGCCAGCATCCCCGGCTGCAGAATCCCCTTCTTCGTCTCCTGGAATTCCGCGTACGCCGGCCCGCTGGTGTAGCTCTGCAGCACCGGCACGAGCGGCAGCCGCTGGGAAGGGACGAAGCCGCCCGCAGGCAGGCCGGCGGGAGTCTGTCGAGTGAGTGCCGTGTGGAGGCCGGGCCGCGGATCGATCCCCACCACCGGCCAGTCGGTGCCGAAGGCGAGGCGACCACCCGCATCATGAATGCCCTTCCAGTTCCAGGCGCGCGACGCGCGCTCCGGCCCGATGTTCACCGCCCAGATCTCCAGCACATTCCGGTTGGGACTCGCGTGGAACGGCTGCATTGACGCGATCACGCCAAGCTTTCCGAACCGGGGAATGTCGGCGGCGCTCACCGCTTCAATGTGCTCGATGCGATGTCTCCGTCCCTGCGGCGGCGCGGGGTTCGCGGCCGAGGCGGAATCGTAGGCATCGAGCGCCATGCGGATGGCGGCATCGCCGATGGCGTGAATGAAGATCTGCCAGCCGCGCCGGTCCAGCATCCTGACCATCCGCGCCATGTCGGCGGGGGTGGTTTCGGGATTGCCCCGCGTCGGGGCGTTGGCGTAGGGCGCCAGCATCGCCGCGGTGTGCGCCTCGATCACACCATCGGCGTAGAGTTTCACCGCGCCGAGCCGGAGCATCGGGGTGTCGGGGTGCTGCAGGCGGATGGAGTCGAGCCGGTCGGCGTCGTGCTCGGTCATACCTGGTGCAGCACTCAGCGCGACATAGGTGCGCAGCCGCAGGTCGCCGGAGCGGTTGAGCGCATCGAACAGTGCGAGGTCCTCGTCGCCCACTCCCGCTTCCTGGATGCTGGTCACCCCGTATCGATACGCCTCCGTCACGCCGCGCTTCAGCGCAGCCAGCTTCTCCTCGCGGCTCGGCTCGGGGATGAGACTCTGGACCAGCGACTGGGCGCCTTCCTTGAGGACGCCGGTCGCTTCCCCGGTCCGCGGGTCTCGCACGATGATCCCGTCGGGAGGGTTCGGCGTGTTCCGGGTAATGCCCGCGAGCGCGAGCGCCTTCGAATTGACCCACAGGGTGTGACCGTCGTAGCAGTCGATTGCCGCAGGGCGATCGGGCACGAGGGCGTCGAGCTGTTCTTTTGTCGGCAGCCCGCCGGGGAAGGAGCCGTAGAGCCAGCCAAGGCCCAGTACCCAGGGCGCATCCGGATGAGCGGCGGCAAAGTTGCCAACCAGGCGCTGCACCTCCGCCAGCGAATCGGCATCAAGCAGGTTCACCAGGTCGAGTGAAAGACTGCCCTCGACAAAGTGCACATGCGCGTCATTGAATCCCGGCGTCACCGTGGCGCCGCCGGCGTCAACGACTCTCGTCGCGGTTCCGCGCAGGGCGTCGATGTCCGTCCGGGTTCCCACTGCCATCACCTGATTCCCCCGCAGCGCGATCGCCTCGGCCACGGTGCCGGCACTGTCGCCCAGAAAGACATGGGCGTTGGTGATGATGAGATCGGCGGGTGTGGCCGGTTCGCGATGGCAGGCGAAAGTGAGAGCGAGTGCCAGAGTGCGGTGGAGTCTCATGAGTCTGCTGTAGGGGCCATTAGCCGTTAGCCATTGGCTTGAGGCATGTGGTTGACGGCGCGCGAATGGATACGAACAACCCGTTCAATGTGAGCGGCCGTCAGCTAACGGCTACCGGCCGCCTTGTCCCGCCGCACCGTCTGCCGTTTACCCTTGATCTTGGTGGCGCGCAGCGCAGCGATGACCTGCTCCACCAGCTCCTCGGGCAGCTCCACCAGCGAATGTCGTTCGGCGATCTCGATCGCGCCGATCTGCTTGGCGTCGAGGCTGGCCTCGTTGGCGATGGCGCCGACCAGGTCGGCGGGCCGCATGTTGGAATCGCGGCCAGCGCCGATGAAGATTCGGGCCATCCTGATCTGCGGCTTGCGCGCCGGCGCACCCGCCTTCTTCGCATGTGCACCGGGCTGCTTCTTCTCCCTCACCGCCGGAATGGGAGGCGGCATGAGCTCCGCTTCTTCTGCCCCGGCGCCGGCTCCGGTGCTGTGCGCCAGCTGCACCGCGGCGGCGGCGATGTCCATGACGTCGAACTCGCCCGACAGTGCCTCAACCACGACCCGGTAGCGATCCAGCTTGCCGCCGACGAGCAGCTCGCGAATCGATGCCCGGGTGATCTCGAGCCGCTTGGCCCGCACGTCGAGTACCGTCGGCAGCTGCGCGACGGCGATCTTCTGCCGGGTGAGCGCCTCGATGCTCTTGAGCAGACGGTGCTCGCGCGGCTCGGCGAAGGTGATGGCGACGCCCTCGCGGCCGGCCCGCCCGGTCCGGCCGATCCGGTGGATGTAGGTCTGGGGCGACTCGGGGACATCGAAATTGACCACGTGGGTGATGTGGTCGATATCGAGCCCGCGCGCGGCGACATCGGTCGCCACCAGCACGTCCACGGTCTTGCCGCGGGTCTTCTTCATCACCCGGTCGCGCTGGTCCTGGGTCATCCCGCCATGCAGCGCCTCCACCCGGTAGCCCCGGCCGGCCAGGCCCTCCGCGAGACTGTCCACTTCATGCCGCGTGCGGCAGAAGACCAGTGCGAGGGTGGGGCCTTCGAGATCGAGCACCATGCCGAGCGCCTGCACCTTCTGCGCACGCGCCAGGACATACGCCGTCTGCCGCACCTTGGGCAGGGTCCCTTCGGCGGTCTTCTCCTTGGCGACCAGCACGCGAACCGGATCCTGCAGATGCCGGTCGGCAATCTTCGCGATGCGGGGAGGGATCGTGGCAGAGAAGAGGGCGGTCTGCCGTGTCGCGGGGGCCGCTTCGAGGATGCCCTCGAGTTCTTCGGCGAAGCCCATGTCGAGCATCTCGTCGGCTTCGTCGAGCACGATCGCGGCGAGGCTGCTCAGGTCCAGCGTGCCCCGCCGGATATGATCGAGGGCGCGGCCCGGGGTCGCGACCACCACGTGGACCCCGCGACGGAGCACGGCAATCTGCTGGCTGAACGACTGGCCGCCGTAGATCGGTACGGTGCGGGCGCCGACCGAGCGGCCATAGCGATGAAACGCCTCCGCGACCTGCATCGCCAGCTCACGAGTGGGGGTGAGCACCAGCACGGCGGGGCGGGAGGCGGGAGGCGCGCCGCTCGGCAGGCGCTGCAGCAGTGGCAGCGCAAAGGCGGCGGTCTTCCCGGTGCCGGTCGCTGCCTGTCCCAGGATATCGCGGCCGGCGAGGAGCGGCGGGATCGCTTCGCGCTGGATCGGTGTCGGCTCTTCGTAGCCCAGGGCTGTCAGCGCCTCGACCAGCTTCGGGGCGACGCCAAGGTCGGCGAACGAGGCGGGCTTGCTGGTGCTGGGGGCCGTTGGGGTCATGCGGGAATCTAAGGGGTGAGCGGTCAGCGGTCCGCATTCAGCTGGCGAAGACGCTGGTGGGGTCCTATCGTTCTCGCCATCTCGCTGGCCTAAGTCACTGCTCCCAATCGGGAATCAGAGAGCCAATGCCAGTTCTTCAGGCAAGAGCCATCGTCGCGGCCGTCGTGTTCGTTGCTTGCGCCGGTTGCGGCAAGGCCGAGCCGGGTCGGCCGGCGCAGGCGGCCGCAACGGCGACTGCGGCACTGGCGCCG
>JAWXBX010000170.1:0-13614 GCA_034440415.1 Gemmatimonadota bacterium
ACCTACAGCAACCCCCGCCGCTTGAGCCGGTTGTACTGGTCCACCACTGCGGCACTCGCCCCCGCCGGCCCCACATCGAGCACCAGCACGCCGCGCCCGCGCAGTTCCGCGAGCGCCTCGGTGCGCGCCTGCAGCAGCTCCTCCGCCGCCGCCCGTTCAAAGGCGCCGGCCGCCGTCGCCGGTCGCCCGGTCGCCAGCCGCTCCATGCCGGGATCCCGGAGTGTCACCGCGAGCGGCAGGTGCCGCGGCCGCAGTGTGCCCGCCTGCGCCACCAGCGCCTCACTGGCGGTCCGGTCGATCAGGTCAGTGAACAGCACCGTGAGCGCGCGCTTCCGGTTCCTGGTCGCGAGATAGGCGAACGCCGCCGGATAGTCCGGCTCGACCAGCTTCCCCTCCACCGCCGCCAGCGCATCCAGTACCGCGCGCAGCGCCCGTCGTCCGCGCGCCGGCGGCACGTACTGCTGCACCGTGTCGGCGAAGACCAGCAGCCCGACATTGTCGTCGTGCTCCACCGCGCTGTGGGCGAGGTGGAGCGCCGCCTCGATGACCGATTCGAGTCGC
The DNA here is from genome assembly GCA_034440415.1 of Gemmatimonadota bacterium. Taxonomy (GTDB): domain Bacteria; phylum Gemmatimonadota; class Gemmatimonadetes; order Gemmatimonadales; family GWC2-71-9; genus JADJOM01. The sequence goes on from JAWXBX010000170.1 coordinate 562, forward strand.
GGGCGTCCATCGACCACCGCCGTCAGCATCCGCCCGGCATCGATGACCAGCAGCATCTGCTGTCGCCGTTCATCCTCGTACTGCCGGGCCATTACCTTGCCGCGGCGCGCGGTGGCCTTCCAGTCGATGGTGCGGGTGTCTTCGCCCGAGACCCACTCCTTCAGGCTCTCGAACTGCCGGCCCTCGCCGATCCGCCGGATACTGCGGAAGCCCGCCTCGCGCCGCCGCTGGGATTGGGTGGGCAGGGTGCGGAGCGAGGCGCCGACCAGATTGGGATACACCGTGGCCTGCCACGGCAGGTCGAGGTTCCGCTGCGACCACGCGAGCCCCCACGGTCCGAGGACCCGGAGGTGCAGCATGCCCCCTGCACCCTTGCCCCGCCGCTCGGGATGCAGCACCAGCGCCTCGATCACCGGCGCCCCCGGCGGCAGCACCACCATCCGCTCCGCTCCCGACTCGGCGCGAAGCATGGGGGGAAACACTTCGCGGACTCGAACCGTGAGCGAGCGGGGCAGCCCATGCGACCAGCGGTAGCGGAGCGGCAGGGGCCGTCCGACGGAGAACGCCGGTGGCGCTTCCCGGGTCACTGCCAGCGTCGCCGACCCCGGACCTCCAACGCGGAAGGCATCAACGCCCCACGCAGTGAGCCAGAGGAGATCGGCCACCAGCAGCAGCGCCCCGGCCCACGGCACCACCAGCGCGAGCGGAGCGATCAGTGCGAGCGCCAAGCCGCCGAGATACCAGCGCCGGGCCGGAACCACCATCAGGGCGCCGGCTCCCGCGGCCAGCGGTTGTCGGTGAAATCCCGGTCAGGAAAGCGGCGCTGCGGGTCCAGCACGATCCGGTCGATCTTGCGGCCGCCGAACGCGAGACGGGCGACGAAACTCCGCGCACCGCCGAACCAGACGCTCACTGGCCAGGTCACGGTCGCGACATTGCCGTCGAGGACGGCATTGCTCATGGGTTGGATCGGCGGCCCCGTCGCGGCGAATTCCACCCGCAGCACCACGGGTGAGGGCATCTCGCCCGCCTGCGCCACGGTCACCACTGTCCGACCCGGGCGCGTCGTCACGGATGCGATGGAGCCATCCACCGACTCCGTCGTGAACAGCCAGGAATACCAGAACCACCCCAGGTCCTGCCCGAGTTCGCGGTTCATCGCGAACATGAAGTCCCACGGTGAGGGATGCCGGAATCGCCAGTCGCGTGCGTACGCCTGCATCGCCCGCGCCACCGCGCTGTCGCCCACGATCGCGCCGAGCATCGAGAGCATCATCGGCGCCTTGTCATAGGTCACGTACGAGGTGAAGGTGCCGCCATAGTTGTTGTCCCACATCATCGGGGCCTGCGTCTCGGTCCCCGCCGTCTCCCCGAAGCTGCCACCCAGCGTGTCGAGCACCGGCGGCACCCGCCGGAACGCGGCGTCGGAGAGGATATTCATGTATTCGTTGAATCCCTCATCCATCCAACCATACCACGTCTCGTTGACCCCGACCATCATCGGCCACCACTGATGCCCGATCTCGTGATCGGTCACGCCGAAACCCGGCCCGCTGAATGTGAGCATGGGATACTCCATCCCGCCTTCGGGGCCATCCACCTGGGTGAACTGGGGAAAGGCGTAGGGAAACCAGAGCCGGGAGTAGAACTCGAGCGCATGCCGGGCCATCGGTCCGGTGGTCCGGTACCGGTCATGTTCGGGGAGGTAGAGCAGGTTGACCGGAACGGGGCCGCGTCCGGGGATCGTCGCCCGCGTCGCATCCCACACATAGTCCGGCGAGGTGGCCCAGGCGAAGTCGTTCACCGTGTCGGCGACGAAGCGCCAACGGGTGCGCCCGTCGCCCACCGGCGTCTGCCCCCGGAGCACGATGTCAGTGCCGGGAACCGTAACAAGGGACTGCCCGCGCTCCGCCGTACTCACGATCGTTAGCGTGCTGTCGCTCTCCAGCACGTGGCTGAGCCGGTCGCGAATCTCCGGATTCAGCACCTCGGCGGCATTCGCCAGCGTCCCCGTCGCCCCGACCAGCCAGGTGGACGGTACCTCGAGCGTCACATCGAAGGCGCCAAAGTTGTTGTAGAACTCACTCGCGCCCAGATGCGGCTCCAGATCCCAGCCACGCAGGTCGTCGTACTTGGCCACCTGCGGATACCACTGCGACACCTGGAAGAGGCGGCGGCCGCGGCGGCCGCCTCGTGCCCCACCCCGTCCCCCCACCGGGATGTCGGGAACGGCCACCGTCCAATCCACCTCGAGAACACCACTGCCACGCGCCGGGATCGGCGTTTCCAGCGGCACGCGCACCGTCAGCGGCGCCGTTCCCGGCGGGATCAGCTGCTTCACGTCTACGACGGCGCCATTCGCCAGGAGGCGGGTCAGCGTGATCCCATCGGTGACCGCGGGCGGTGTCCGTGCGCGGATGCCGCTGGCCGTGAACCGGTTCTGGTACAGTCGCAGCACCACTGCGTTCAGCGCAGAATCGGCTGGGTTGGTGATCGTCACCCGCAACTGGCCTGCGACCGTGCCCGTCGCCCCGTCGAGCTGGGCGTTGATGAGGTAGTCGGTGGTGAGCTGCCAGTACCTCGGACCCGGCCGCCCGCTCGAGTCCCGGGTCCCCGCCGCCAGCCCGGCGCGAAAGGTGTTGGTGATGGGCACAGTGCGACGGATGGCCCTCGGCGGTGTCGGGGCCTGCGCCGGAAGCACCCCGGGCGGAATAACCAGCAGGACCGCGAGGAGCGGGCGAATCACCGGGGCGCCTCGACCCGTTCGATGATCGTACGCAGCGCCTGGTCCGGCGTGACCCCCTCCAGCTCGAGTTCCGGCGCCACCGCGATCCGGTGCCGGAGCACAGGAGTGGCGAGGCTCTTCACGTCGTCCGGCACCACGTATTCCCGGCCTTCGAGCAGCGCCGCCGCCTGGGACAGCTTGAGCAGGGACACGCTCGCCCTGGGCGACGCGCCTAACGTGAGTGCCGGCGCCTCCCGCGTCGCCCGCACCAGGGTGGTGATGTACCCGACGAGGCTCGGCTCGACCCGGACCCGGCGGACCGCGGCCCGCAGGGCCGCCAGTCCCGCCTCGTCCAGCACCCGCCGCACACCGTAGCTGGCCGGCTCGGACGCCTCGAAGCCCTCGAGCACCTTCGTCAGCACGCCCTGCTCCGCGGCCACATCGGGATAGCCCAGCAGGCTCTTGATGATGAAGCGGTCGAGCTCCGCTTCCGGCAGCGGATAGGTCCCTTCGAACTCGATCGGATTCTGCGTGGCGAAGACGGTGAAGCTCGGCCGGAGCGGGTGGCTCGTGCCGTCGACCGTCACCGTGCGCTCCTGCATCGCCTCGAGCAGCGCGGCCTGCGTCTTGGCCGGCGCCCGGTTGATCTCGTCGCCCAGCACCAGGTCCGCGAACAGCGGACCGGGCCGGAAGCTGAACTCGCCCGAGCCCGTCAACAGGTTCACCCCGGTGATATCGCTGGGCATGAGATCGGGCGTGAACTGGATGCGGCGGAACTCGAGGCCCATCGTCAGGCAGAGTGTGCGCACCAGCAGGGTCTTGGCGGTGCCGGGCGCGCCCTCGAACAGCACGTGGCCCCGCGCCGCGAGCGCGAGCACCGCCTCGCGGAGCACCGGGCCCTGGCCCAGGATCACGCGGCCAAGTTCATCGAGCAGCTGCTGGGCGACGCCGGACTGGGCCCGGGCCTCGTCGGCCGTCAGGGGTGCAATTCCTCCCACACATCCTCCACTGCGTTGGCGGCCTGCAGCACCCCGTCGGGGGACTGACCGGGCCGGGTCAGGTTTACCAGCGTCCGTGCGGCATCGCGAGCCCGCGCCTGTTGCGTGTTCAGGACGAGGTGCTCGAGCCACGCACGCCAATCGCCGTGCGGCCGCTGGCCCGCGGGCAGGAGGCGGCGGCGGAGTCCGCGGATCATCGCGCCGATCGCAACATCATGTCCCCGCGCCGCGGCCAGTGCCGTCGCGAGGGCCCGTACATGTTCCAGCGGCGAGCGGCGCGCCCGCGGGATGGCCGGACGCACGGGGCCAAAGCGGATCGCCCCGGCCGCGAGCGCCAGCAGTCCGATGATGGCGAGCTGCCATGCGCCCCAGCCCCACGGCGAGCGCCAGCTCCAGGCGAGCGTCGCGCCGAGCAGTGAGCCGCCCTCGCCGAATCCATGCGAGCGCTCTTCGAAGGTCACCCGGTCGTAGCGACCCACGAACAGCCCCAGGGCGAACCGCCCCGCCGCCGTCTCCCGTACCGCGCGGTTCTGCAGCAGCACCGGATCGGCCAGCAGCGTGACGGCTCCCTCCCGATCCGCCCGGTGGATCCGCAGCGCCGCGACCCGTCCCGACTGGGTCAGCAGCAGCGTGTCGATGGCGCGTGCCTCAGCCACCCGGCAGCCCGTGACCGTGGCGTCCGCCACCCGGCTGGAGTCGGCCACCACCGCCGCACTCCGCGCCGCGAGCACGGCGCCAACCTCCGGCCATACCTCACCCGGCACGAGTGGACGGAGCGGAAGCCGATCGACGAACTGACGGAGGTCTACTCCATACCCAAAACAGTTCATCAGCGGCGAGAGCGCCACCCCAGCGAGCACCAGGTCCGGTCCGCCCGCCTGGGCGGACCAGTCGGCCACCACCTGAATCTCCCCGCCATCCAGCGAAATATCCGGGTTGAGCCATACCACAGCCGTCCGTCGCCCAGTGTCTCCGCGCGCGACAAGCGTCCGGAGCGGGCGACGCGAGCGCTCGACCTCGATGCCCAGGCGGGTGAGCGCCTCCGCCAGCCCCCGCACCCCGGCCGGTCCCGCCAGGTAGCTCGACGGGCGCAGGTCCTGGTCGGCCGGGTTGTTGCCGCGCCGGCCGAGCGCCGCCCCCAGCGCCACGAGCAGGGCCAGCGCGCCGAGCCCGAGCCCGGTGCTAGTGCGCGATTGCATAGCGTGCCGCTACCGCCTGCAGCCGCCACGCGGCGAAATCCGACGGACCGCAGGGCCGCCGCGCAAAGGCGTAGCCGTACAGCACGCGCACCAGCTCCCGGAATGGGCCACGCGCTTCCGGCGCCAGTCCCGACTCGTAGCTGTATTCGTTGGGCGTCTTGCTCGGGTGGTACCGCAGCACCTTCCGGCCATCCAGCTCCAGCACCAGCGCCAGGAAGTCGGCCTGGACGGCCTCGGCGTACCGGCCCTCCAGCGCGAGCCGGTCCGCCTCCGAGCGGTACCATGCCGCGCCGCGCACCGCGGCCAGGTCGGGGCTCCGGGCTCCCTCACCCGGCGCACGCGCCGCTCGCATGGTGCGCACCATGATCCAGCCGGCATGCACCACGATGGCCACCAGCACGACGATCACGCCGGCCATGAGCATGAAGAAGAAGTCGGGATGGAGGGACTGGAGTCCGTCGAGCCAGGCGATGAGCGCCTGCCACCACCGCTGGAGAAAGGCCAGCGGGTCGGGGCGCTCGACCCAGCGATAGGCCGGGTCGGCGAAGACTGAATCGAGCGTCGCCCGCAGGGAATCGGAGACGGTGGCGCCCGCGCCGCGGCTCACGCCGACGCGAGGTTCGAGGCGAGCACTTCGAGGTCGAACGCTTCCTTGCGCACCCGCAGATCGTAATACGCCACGGTGAGCAGGCAGTAGAACAGGGGGAAAATCAGGGTCTGCAGCAGGGCGCTCAGCGCCATGACGACGAGGAAAGTTGGGGAACTCACGGTGGCCGCCGCGGCCTCCGGCGTCCTCGGCAAGCTCACCGCCGCAAAGCCGCCGAGCGCCAGGAACGGCAGGTAGAGCAGCAGGCCGATCACGAGGAGGCCACCAAAGAGCTTCCCGCGATATCCCCGGGTCAGCGCCCACGACCGGCCCAGGGCGTCGGTCGCGGCGGGAATCCCCTCGAGGACCATCGCCGGAGTCGCCAATACCAGTCCGACGCCGAGAATGATGCCCGGCACGATCAGCAGCATGAATCCGATGACAATGATGAAAGAGCTCAACATCGCCACCACAATCAGGCGCCCGGTGTAGGGCATGGCCCGGCGGAACGCCTCCCTCGCGGAGAGGCGGCGACCGAGGTAGTTCTCGGCGACGATGAACGTGGAAGCCGCCGCGGCGATCGCCCCCAGAATGGCATTCGCCAGCAGCGTGGCGGCATAGAGCGGCAGGTTGGTGAGTGCCCCGCCGGCCGCCTCGATGTAGACGGAGACCACCAGCGGCAGGGCCCGCGTCACCAGCGTCACCATCAGCAGGCAGGAACAGCGACCGGTACAGTCCGAATGACACATCGAGGACTTCGCCGAGCGACAGCGGGCGGAGCGCCGGAGCGGCCATGACAGTCTCCACGGAGGGATGGCCCAAGATGGTGCCCCATGGAGAGCTTGGGAAGTCGCGCGTATAGACCCTAGATTGGATCATGCGAGCAATCGTCGATGACCGCCCCACCTGACTTCCGCCAGCACCTCGAGGTCGAGACCCCGGAGCACGTCGTTCTCGACTACGAGATCGCCGGCCTCGGTTCGCGCGCGCTCGCGGCGCTGCTCGACACCTTCTATCTCGCCCTCTGGATCGTCGGGTTGATGATCATTCTCGGCCTGCTCGCGCCGACCGGCACCTGGGTCGTCGCCGCCAGCTTCCTGCTGGGCTTTCTGTCGGTGTGGGGATACTTCACCTTTTTCGAGGCGCTGCGCGGCGGGCAGACTCCGGGGAAGCGCAGCATGGGCATCCGGGTCGTTCGCGATACCGGCCACGCGGTGACCTTCGGCGCTGCGGCGGCCCGCAATCTCCTCCGCGTCGCCGACTTCATGCCCCCGCCGTACCTGATCGGCGCCATTCTCGTCGCGCTGCATCCGCGCGGCAAGCGGCTGGGCGACCTCGTCGCCGGAACCGTGGTGGTGCGCGACCGGCCGATCCTCACCGCTTCCGAACCGGCCCAGGAGCTTGCCGCCGAATCGGACGGGGCCGGCGTTCCCGAGCTATCCGATGAGGAATTCCGCCTGGTCCACGAGTTCAGTGAGCGTGCTGCCGCGCTTCCGGCCGACCCGCGCCGGCGGGTGGCGACGCAACTCACCGCCCGGCTCGCCGCCCGCTTCCCGACCCGCCCGCCGGATCCGGAAGTCTTCCTGCACGACCTGCATCGGGAGGAACTGGCCCGTCGCCGCGGTCGCTTCGGCGCCCGCTCCGCGGGCACCGGCGGCATGGTACGCCGCGGGGTGGCCGATCGGCTGGCCGCGAGACAGGCCCCACGATGGACCCAGTTCGATGCGCTCGCGGTGCGGGCGGCCGGGGCCGGCCTCGACAGCTTTCGCGCCGAGGAACTGCCGGACTTCGCCGCCCGCTACCGGGAGGTCGCCGCGGACCTGGCCCGGGCACGCACCTATCGGGCACCTCCGGCGTTGCTCGCACGCCTCGAGCGACTGGTCGCCGCCGGCCACAACGCCCTCTACCGGGATGAGCGCAGCACCGGCCGCCAGGTCTGGCGCTTCGTGATGGAGGAGTGTCCGGCCGCCATCATCACCGCACGTCGCACGGTGCTCCTTGCCATCGTTCTCTTCACCGCGCCGGCGGCGGGCAGCTACCTCCTCCTGCGAGAGCGCCCCGCCCTGGCCGAGGAGCTCCTCCCGCAGACCATGCTCGATCGCGCTGCCGCCGGCGCCGAGCGCCAGCGCCAGGGCCTGGGCTACTACGTGGCCGATGCCGACGACCGCGGCGCCATGGCCTCGCAGCTCATGACCAACAACATCACGGTCGCCTTCAACTGCTTCGCCGGAGGAATCTTCGCGGGCGTCGGCTCGCTCCTGGTGCTCGCATACAACGGGCTGGCCCTCGGTGCCATCTCCGGCCACTTCGCCAATCTCGGGCTGCTGGGCTACCTGTGGACCTTTGTCATCGGCCACGGCGTGCTGGAGCTGTTCGCCGTCTGCGTCTCGGGCGCCGCCGGCTTCCTGCTCGGTCGGGCGCTGATCGCGCCGGGAGACTATTCGAGGGCCGATGCCCTGGTGCTGAGCGGACGGCTGGCGATGCGGCTGGTGGGGGCGGTGATCGTCCTGCTGATTCTGGCGGGGTTGATCGAGGGCTTCATTTCGGCGGGGACGGAGTCGCTGCCCTACCGACTCATGGTGAGTGCCACGAGCCTGCTCTTCCTGACGCTCTACCTGGCGAACGGAGCGGTCTCGCTTCGGCGAGGCACTCGCGAGAGGTCTGGCGGTCGGCCCGTCCAATCGCCTGACCGCCCGACCGTCTGACCGTCCGACCGCCCGACCGCCCGACCGCCCGACCGTCCGACCGTCCGACCTCTACACCTCCCGCAGGATCCCCCGCATTCGCACCGCCAGCGCCTCGATCTCCCGCAGGCTGTTCAGCGTCTCGGCGTCGATCTTCGATTCGTTGAGCAGCAGGAGTTGGGTCTCGGCGAGCAGGGCGGAGAGCGGATTGGACAGGTCGTGACGGAGCTTATGGTACCGATCGCTTTCTGACATGACCGGGGCGACCTTGGATGAATTGATTGCGGAGGCAGCTGTGAGTGTCGTGCGGTAGGCAATATATGCCGGTGATGGCGATCACGATACGTCGGAGGGGAGCCAATAGCCGTCAACCGTCAACCGTCAGCCGTCAGCCGTCAGCCGTCAGCCGTCAGCCGTGAAGGTACCGAGCCTCCTCCCCACCGCCTCCCGCCATCCGCTTCTCCTCACTCTCTGCTCCCTGACACCTGCCACCTCCTAGCTCCCAAATGGCACCGCCACAAACGTCAGCCCGAACACCAGGACGCAGAGCCATCCGACGATCTGGCGGACCGGGGCTACGCTCCGCTCCGGGCACAGGACCGAGGGGTGGGTCCAGCGCCAGCCACCGACCACGAGCGTGAGCAGGACCCAGACCAGCCAGGCGGACCAGTACTGGGAGAGCCAGACCAGCGCGAGCAGCGCGGCGAAGCCCACCGGCGTCTGCCGCCGGCCGAGCAGCCCGTAGGTCACATGCCCGCCGTCGAGCTGGCTGAGGGGCAGCAGGTTGAGCCCGGTGATCAGGGCGCCCGCCCAGCCGGCAAAGGCCTGGAGGTTGAGGTGAACCGAGGCCGCACCGGGGAGGAAGAACTCCCGGAAGGCGTGGGTCAGGAGGGAGTCGCCCAGCCCGATCTGCTGTCCGGCCAGCTCGATGAAGGAGACCGGGTAGCCGAACCCGTCAGGCGCGGACGTGGAGGTCGCGTAGCCCCAGCCGAGGACCGCCAGCGCCACGACAAAGCCCGCCAGCGGACCGGCGGCCCCGACGTCGAGCAGTTGACGCCGGTCGACGACCGCGGACCGCAGCTTGAGGAAGGCTCCGAGGCTCCCGATTGGCGAGAGACTGGGGGGGATCGGCAGGAAAAAGGGGGGCGATGCGTCGATGGCGTAGCGCCGGGCGGCGACGTAGTGCCCCATCTCGTGTACCAGCAGGATGGTCAGCAGCGGGACGGCGAAGCGCCATCCGCTCAGGATCACTTCGGGGGGCTGGGTCAGGAATTCGGGAAAGAACAGCGCCCCGGCGCGGAGGCTGTTGACCAGATCGTAGCCCAGGGGCGGCTGGAAGGTGCCCTCGAGCGCTGCCCCGGCGCCGAGGGCGCAGACGACGGTCAGGAGGAAGAGCGCGAGGTGCAGCACCCAGGCCTCCCGGCGCCTGGGGCCCAGCGGGCGGACCAGGACCAGCTCGGTCCGGCCGGTGTCCGCCCAGTAGTGCGCATGGGGCCAGGCGGCGAGTGCGGTCCGGAGCGCGGGGGAGGGACTCCGGTGCTCCGGGGCCACCAGGGCTTCGACGATTTCCCGGGGCCCGGCTCGGATGACCCGCCAAGCCGTGAAACAGGAGGTCAGTGCGTCCACGATTCCCCTTGACGATGTCTGGCGCCGGTCCTATACTGCCTCACCTCAATGACCTGTTGGTAACTCGCCTGACCGTCCCTCTTCACAATTGAACACGATCCGCCGGGCCCTCCGGCTGGTTTCTCACTTCTGACCCCTTTGCCCATTGTCTGCCCCTAAGGCCCGCCCTCATCCGGAGCGGAGGCCCACCCCGACGGATCGGCCCCCGACTGAGCGGAGCACCACACCCGTGGATATCGCTGAGCTCAAGCAGAAATCCGTCGCCGAGCTGCATGCGCTCGCCGAACAGCTCAACATCACCAACTACTCAGGCCTCCGCAAGCAGGACCTGATCTTCCGGATTGAGCAGACGCTGCTCGATCAGGACACGGTGATCCGGGGCGAGGGTGTGCTCGAGATCCTGCCGGAGGGCTACGGCTTCCTCCGCAGCCAGGACTGGAACTACCTCTACGGTCCCGACGACATCTACGTCTCGCCCAGCCAGATCAAGCGCTTTGACCTGCGCACCGGCGATACCGTGATGGGTCAGGTCCGCCCGCCCAAGGAGGGCGAGCGCTACCTCGCCCTGCTCAAGGTCGAGAGCGTCAACTACGAGGAGCCGGAAAAGACCAAGCACCGGATCGCGTTCGACAACCTGAAACCGCGCTACCCCGACGGGCGCATCCGGCTGGAGCGCAAGGTCAGCGATCTCTCGATGCGGGTGGTCGACCTGCTCTCCCCAATCGGCAAGGGACAGCGCGGGCTGATCGTCGCCCCGCCCAAGGCCGGCAAGACCATCCTCATGCAGAAGCTGGCCAACGCGATCAGCGAGAACCATCCGGAGTGCGTGCTGATTGTCCTGCTGATCGATGAGCGGCCGGAAGAAGTGACCGACATGCAGGAGAACGTGAAGGCGGAGGTCATCTCCTCCACCTTCGACGAGCCCGCCGACCGCCACGTGCAGGTCGCCGACATGGTCATCGAGAAGGCCAAGCGCCTGGTCGAGCACGGCCGGGATGTGGTCATCCTGCTGGACTCGATCACCCGTCTGGCCCGGGCCCACAACGTCGTCGTCCCGCACTCGGGCAAGATCCTCTCCGGCGGTGTGGACGCCAACGCACTGCAGAAGCCCAAGCGGTTCTTCGGCGCCGCCCGCAACATCGAGGGCGGCGGGTCCCTCACGATCATCGCCACCGCGCTGATCGACACCGGCAGCCGCATGGACGAGGTCATCTTCGAGGAGTTCAAGGGCACCGGCAACATGGAGCTCGTCCTCGACCGCCGTCTCGCCGACCGCCGCATCTACCCCGCCATCGACATCCAGCGCACCTCGACCCGCAAGGAAGAGCTGCTCATGGACAAGGATGAGCTCAACCGGATCTATCTGCTGCGGAACTTCCTCGCCGACATGCCGCCGGTGGAGGCGCTCGAATTCCTGCTCGACCGGATGAAGCGGACCAAGACCAACAAGGAATTCTTCGCCACGATGGCGCAATGACGCAGGGGCCGCATATCTGCGGCCCCTGCGTCCTTGCGCCAGGGTCGGCACGATCGCGGTATGCCCATCCCCTCCGCCGGCCGCATCATCGCACTCGACTGGGGCGAGGTCCGTCTGGGCCTCGCCCTTTCCGATGAAACCCAGTTTCTCGCCTCTCCCCTGACCACGCTGGTCCGCCGCCCGGGCAAACGCTTCCCCATGCCCGCCTTTCTTGCGCTCGTCGCCCGGCACCAGCCCGTCGGCATCGTCGTCGGCCTGCCCCTGACCCTCGAAGGCGGCGAGAGCCCCAATACCACCGCCGCCCGCGGGCTCGCCACGCTCGTCGCGACCCGGACCGCGCTCCCGACCGAACTGGTCGACGAGCGCCTCACCACGGTGCATGCCCACCAGCTCATCCAGGAGCAGGGCGGCAGCACTCGCGGCCGGCGGAAGGAAGTCGACGCGCTCGCCGCCGCGCTGCTGCTGCAGGGGTTTCTGGACCAGCGGCGGAAAAGCACATCGTGAACCGGGGAACGGGGAACAGGGAACAGGGAACCGGAGGGGACGCACCGTCCGTTCCCGCCCTGTTCCTCGTTACCCGTTCCCTGTTTCCTCTGCTGGTGCTCCTCGCCTGCGCCGCCCCGCCACCGGACGGCCCCACCACCCGCGTGACCATTCCGCCCGGCAGCAGCTTCTCGGCGGTCACCGACACGCTGGAAGCCAGCGGCGTCCTCACCTCACCCCGCTGGTTCCGCCTCCTCGCCCGGCTGCGCGGCCTCGACCGCCGGGTACAGGCCGGGATCTTCGACCTGCCAGCGCACACCGACAGTTGGCACCTGCTCTCCGCGCTGAAGGCGGGCCGGGTCGCTACCGTGAAGTTCACCGTCCCCGAAGGGCTCTCGCTGCTGCAGCTGACCGACCTGGTGCAGCAGCGGCTGGAGCTTGCCCCGGTGGATTTCCTCGCCGCCGCCCGCGATACCGCTACCCGCCGGCGGGAAGACGTTACCGCCACGTCGCTCGAAGGGATGCTGCTGCCCGAGACCTATCATCTCCCGCTGCCGCTCTCCGCGCCGGCGCTGGTCGACGCGATGCTCCGCGAGTTCAACCGGCGCTGGCTCCCCGCCTGGAGCCGCCGCCTCGATTCGCTGGGTATGACCCGACTCGAGCTGCTCACCCTGGCATCGATCGTCGAGGGCGAGGCGGTCCACGACGATGAACGCGCCGTCATCAGCGGCGTGTACACCAACCGGCTCCACCGCGGCATGCTGTTGCAGGCGGACCCCACGGTGCAATACGCGATCGAGCGGGCGACCGGAGAGCGCAAGACCCGCCTCTACTTCAAGGACTACGAGTTCCGCTCCCCCTATAACACCTACCTCCACCCCGGCCTGCCGCCAGGTCCGGTGAATTCGCCGGGCATCAGGAGCATCGAGGCGGCGCTCTACCCGGAGCAGGTGCCGTGGATCTATTTCGTGGCGCTGCCGGATGGCCACCATCGCTTCAGCCGCACGCTGCAGGAACACACCCGGGCCATCGGCGAGATCCGCCGCCATCGGTCGCTGGTGCGCTAGCCGCCGAACTGTCCGGCATAGCGCCGCGCGGCGCCCTCGACGTCGTCGACTCCAAGGATTCCCGAGACCACCGCCACTCCGGCACCACCCGCCCGCAGCACAAGCGAAACATCCTCCGGCCGGACCCCGCCGATCGCGATGCACGGCCGCCCCTCCGCCCGAAGTACCACGGCACGGAATCCCTCAACCCCGATCGCGTCACCCGAAT
>JAWXBX010000171.1:0-15602 GCA_034440415.1 Gemmatimonadota bacterium
AGCCATCAGCCATCAGCCATCAGCCTTCAGCCTTCAGAAAAAGCGGTTGACTCTTGGCGGCAACAGTCGGATCGCTGACGGCTGACGGCTGCAATCATCGATACCCTGCCAGCTCCTCATAATACGGCATGCACTCCTCCAGCAGCGGCTGCAGCTCGGCCGACACGACACGAGATCGTGGCGCCCAGGCTTCGAAGCCGGTCGATCGCTCGACGGCGTCGTACCAGTACTTGGCCCAGACACCATCCGTCTCGCGGCGGCCGGCGGGCCAGTGCAGCATTCGCTCGGAGAATGCGACACCGATCTGGCTGCAGAGCCGAGTGAGGGCGCCCCGCGGATCGGTCAGCACATCCTCGCTGTCGAGTACCACCGGGGTGACACCGGTCCGCTCCCGCACGGAGCGGAAGATCTCGACTTGTTGCGGCAGCCCGGTGTCCCGCAGGACCGGCACACCCATCTTCGCCGCCAGCGAGGGCAGCATCTCCGCCGGATGGCGGATCAGGAAGGCGTTGGTGAGCCCGAGGACCCAGTCGCCCCGCAGATGGGGCAGCCAGTGATGAGCCATGTGCTTCTGGTAGTAGATCTGCCGGCCGTGAGGGATGGGCCCGGTGAGACCATCGACCACCTGCTGCCAGTCGTTCTCCTGACTCGCGATCACCTCGGCCACCGCGGGATGGGTGACCTGCACCTGCGTGAGATAGTGCGCATACAGCGGTTCGTCCACCACCCAGCAATCGTCCCGGTTCTCCCACGCCCGCATCAGCGCGGTCGAGATGTTGCGCGGGCCGGACCACACCGCCAGGCGAACGGAATCTTTATTCATCGCTTGTAGCCCCCATGCCCGCACGCTACGTTCCGAGCGGTCAATCGCCCCGCGTAAGGAACCATCGACATGATGCGTACCAGTCTGCTGTGGCTGTCGGAACAGCCACGGATCTTCCGCTTTGTCCGGAGCAACCCGCTGGCGCGGAAGTTCGCCGCGCGGTTCGTCGCCGGTGAGACGATCACGACCGCCGTGGAGGCGGTCCGGGATCTCAACCGCCGCAAGATCACCGCGACGCTCGACCTGCTGGGCGAGAGCATCTCCCGCGAGGCGGATGCCGCGAATGCCCGCGACATCTACCTCCAGATGCTGGACCAGATCGCCGCGAGCGGGGTGGATTCGAACGTGTCGCTGAAGCTCACCCAGATGGGCTTCGATATCAGCGAGGAACTCTGCCTCGCCAATATGACCCGGATTCTGGAGAAGGCCAAGGCGCTCGACACCTTCGTCCGGCTCGACATGGAAGGCTCGGCCTACACCCAGAAGACGCTGGATTTCTTCTCCAAAAAGCTGTTCCCGCAGTATGGCGCCCACGTCGGCGTGGTAATCCAGTCCTGCCTCCGTCGTTCCGAGCGGGACATCGACCAGCTGATCGAGATGAAGGCCCGGGTCCGGCTCTGCAAGGGTGCGTACCTCGAGCCCGCCGAGGTGGCCTTTCCCGACAAGGCCGATGTGGACCGGAGCTTTATCACCCTCATGGAACACCTGCTGGAGCGGGGCAACTACCCCGGCATCGCGACCCACGATCCCGCGATGATCAGTCACGCCCGCCGCTTCGTTGCCGATCGCGGTCTCGAACCCGCGCGATACGAGTTCCAGATGCTCTACGGTGTCCGGCGCGATCTGCAGGATCAGCTCCGCACCGCCGGCTTCAACATGCGGGTCTATGTCCCCTTCGGTACCCAGTGGTACCCGTACCTGATGCGCCGCCTGGCCGAGCGGCCGGCGAACATCTTCTTCATTCTCGGAAACGTCGTCCGAGAGGCGATTCACTAGCGGCATGCAGGAGGTCACCCTCGGCGGCTACATGGCCAAGCACGACCGGGCCGCCGCGTTCGCCGGCAACGATGGCCAGCCCTACTCGGTGGGGCTGTTCGTGGAAGACGAGCCGGATCCCTCCGGCCGGTACGCCGCCTCGCTCCTCTTTGTCCGCTGGTCCCAGTCGGGTGAACGTCCCCTCGGCCATGTCGAAACCGGTGTGCTTGCCTGGGGCCGTACGCCGGAGGATGCCGAGTCGCGCCTGCTCGCCCTGTCGCTGTACGACGTGAAGGCGGCGCTCGACGAGGCGATTGCAACGGCGCCGGAAGCGTGGTGAGATGAGCCTGTTGTCCGGGACCGTGCTCGGGCGGGAGGGCAGCACCTATCGTGTGCTCACCCCGGAGGGAGAGGTCCGCGCGATTCTCCGCGGCAAGATGAAGCGCGACATGCCGAAGGTCGTGGTCGGCGACCGGGTGCACCTCGATGCAGAGGGTGAGGGTGGAGTGCGTGCGATCGCCGGCGTGGAAGAGCGGACCAGCCTGCTCGCGCGGCGGATCCCGGAAGGCCGCGGCACCCGCGATGTCGCCGCCAATGTCGATCAGGTGCTCGTGGTGACCGCCACGAAAAGCCCGGAGCCGATTCCGCAGTTGATCGACCGCCTGCTGGTCGTCGCCGAGGCCAACAATCTTTCTGCCGGTGTCATCCTCAACAAGGTGGATCTTGATCCGGGCCTCGCGCTCGAGCGCCGGTTCACCCTCGCCGGGTATCCGGTCTATCGCACCAGCGCCAAGGGAGATATCGGGCTGGAAGTGCTGCGCGACGCGCTGCGCGACCGGCTCAGTGTGATCACCGGCCCGTCCGGTGCGGGGAAGTCGAGCCTGCTCAACGCCCTCGAGCCCGGACTGATGCTCCGCGTGGGCGAGGTGAGTGCCAAGGCGCAGCGCGGCACGCACACGACCGTGGCGGCGGTGATGGTGCCGCTCAAGTGCGGCGGGTATCTGGTGGATACGCCGGGATTCAGCGAGGTAGGACTGTGGGGGCTGGAGGCGCGGGAGCTGGCCCACTGCTTCCCGGAGTTCCGTCCACTGGTGGACCAGTGCAAGTACGCCGACTGTCAGCATGTGCGGGAGCCGCACTGCGCGGTAATCGCCGGTGTGTCGACCGGGCTGGTCGCGGCCGATCGGCTGGAGAGTTACCGCGTTCTGCTGGCGGAGATTCGCGACGCGCCGAAGGATTGGGAGTGAGCTGATGGCCGTTGGCACTAGCGTTCGACTCAACCGCCCAACCGCCCAACCGCCTACTCCCTACCCCCTGCTCACTCCCCCTTCCTCGTCCACCGCTCCGCATCGCGCCGCTCGACCTTGTCCATCATCCTGTCAAACGCCGCCTGCAGGTCGATCCCCTCCCGATTGGCCATGCAGATCAGGACGAAGAGGATATCGGCCATCTCCATGCCCATATCCCCGTCGGCTTCTTCCTTCTTCTTGGTCTTCTGGCCGAAACGGTGATTCACCTCTCGCGCCAGTTCGCCGACCTCTTCGGTGAGGCGGCAGAGATTGGTCAGCGGATGGAAGTAGCCCTCCTCGAACTGGCTGATCCACCGGTCAACGCGGGCCTGGTGCTCGGAGAGGGGCATGGGAGTGGGGAGTAGGTAGCAGGTGGCAGGTGGCAGGTGGCAGGGAGCAGGTGGCAGGGAGCAGGTAGCAGGGAGTAGGGGAAGAAGGAACAGGATTGCGACCGACAATCGTTCCCAGCCAACGACTGACGGCCATCAGCTGACGGCTGATGGCTGACGGCTGTCGGCTTCCTCCGCCTCCGGCTCTCCCTCCCCGATCTGCTGCCGCCACATGGCGTAGTAGAGCCCTTTCCGTTCCAGCAGATCCTGATGCTGGCCTCGTTCCACGACGCGGCCCCGTTCCAGCACGATGATCCGGTCGGCGTGCATCACGGTGGACAGCCGGTGCGCAATGAGAATGGCGATATGGCCGCCGTTGGCCGAGACGTCGCGGATCGTCTGGCTGACTTCGTCCTCGGTCAGCGAGTCCAGGCTCGACGTGGCCTCATCGAAGATCAGCAGGGCCGGGTGCCGCAGCAGCGCTCGCGCGATCGACAGCCGCTGCTTCTCGCCGCCGGACACTTTCACGCCGCCTTCCCCGATCACCGTATCCAGCCCCTTGTCAGCGCGCGACAGCAGGCTCTGGCACGCCGCCTTCTGCAGCACGTCAATGCACTCGGCGTCGCTCGCCCTCGGGTTGACGAACAGCAGGTTTTCCCGAATCGTGCCGGCGAAGAGCTGGGTGTCCTGGGTCACCAGGCCGATCCGGGCGCGGAACTGGTCGAAGTCGATCTTGTCACCCGGGGTGCCATTGTATAGCACCTCGCCGGCGCGCGGCCGGTAGAGCCCGACGAGCAGCTTGACCAGCGTCGTCTTTCCCGAACCGGACGGGCCCACGAAGGCGATCGTCTCACCCCGGCGCACGTGAAAACTGATGCCGGTCAGCGCGTCGGTGGTGGCCGACTGATGGCGGAACCCGACCGACTTGAACTCGAGTGTCTCGATGCTCTCCAGCGGCACCGGCGCGGGCGGCTTCCCCTCGCGCGGGATCTCGAGGATCGCGGCGAAGTTCTGCAGCGAGACCTCGGTTTCCCGATAGATGTTGATGACGTTGCCGAGTTCCTGCAGCGGCCCGAAGATGAAGAACGAATAGATGAACAGCGAGAAGAACTGGCCGAAGGTGATCTCACCGGCATAGATCAGGTACAGCATGACGAACAGGATCGTCGTGCGCAGGAAGTTGACCGCGGTGCCCTGGATGAAGCTCAGGCTGCGGATGTACTTCACCTTTTTCAGTTCCAGCTTGAGGATCTTGCCGGTCGTCGCGTTGAGCCGGGCGATTTCCTGGCCCGAGAGCCCCAGGCTCTTCACCAGCTCGATGTTCCTGAGCGACTCGGTCGTCGCGCCGGCGAGCGCGGTGGTTTCCGCCACGATCACCTTCTGGACCGTCTTGATCTTCCGGCTCAGCACCGAGCTGATGTACCCGATGATGGGGATGGTGGCGAAATAGATCGGCGCGATGATCCAGTGGACGCTGATCGCATAGATCGTCACGAAGATGATCCCGACCAGCGTGGTGAAGAGGATGCCGATGAACGCCGCGATCAGCTTCTCGACATCGGACCGGACCTTCTGCAGCGTGCCGAGGGTCTGGCCGCTGCGCTGATCCTCGAAAACCTGGTAGGGCAGCTCCAGCGAGTGCTGCAGCCCGTCGGAATAGATCTGCGCGCCCACCTTCTGGGTGATGACGTTGACGAAATAGTCCTGGAAGTTCTTTGCCACCCGGGAGACGAACGCCACGCCGACCGCGGCGCCCAGCAGCAGGGCCACGCCGCGGAAGAACTCGGCCCGGGTGTAGTCCTTCGGATGGCTGGCGTAGTTGTCGATGACATGGCGGAAGATCAGCGGGTCCAGCAGCGAAAAGATCTGGTTGATGGCCGCGAGCACCAGCGCGAGCAGGACGAGCTGCCGGTGCTGGTCGAGGTACGTGAAGAGAATGCGCATCGCTCAGCTCCGGGCCGGTCCACCGCGCAGCGCGGCGAGCAGCGCCTGCATGAAGTGGCCCAGGTCGGCCGGAGTACGGGAGGAAATCAGGTTGCCGTCGACCACGACGGGTGCATCCACCCACGTCATGCCTGCATTGACCAGGTCATCGCGGATGGCGCCCACACTGGTGCCACGCTTCCCCTTGACGATGCCGGCGGAGATCGGGACCCAGCCGGCGTGGCAGATGAAGGCGACGGGCTTGCCGGCGGCAAAGATCTCCCGCGTGAGCGCGAGCACCCTGGCGTAGCGCCGCAGCACATCGGGCGCGTAGCCGCCGGGAATCACCAGCCCGTCGAAGTCGGCGGCGTTCACCTCATCGACGTGCGCGTCCACCGTCACCGGGTAGGAACCACTCTTGCCGTAGTAGACCTTCTCGCCGACTCCCGCCACGACGGTGGCGCACCCCTCTTCTTCCAGCCTGATCTTGGGATACCAGAGCTCCAGTTCCTCGTAGTACTTGGCGGCGAAGATCAGGACCCGCTTGCCCGAGAGGGTCATCCGTTGCCCCGTCCTTCCTGAATCCGTCGCGCGATGGCCGTGGGGATCGACCTCGGCACCAGCCGGCCGGAGAACACCAGCAGTTTGTTGAGAAATCCCGGGACCACGACCGTGCTGCCCCGCATCATGCCGTGATATCCCGCCTCCGCCACCGGCTCGACCGGCATCATGAACGGTCCCGTCATCGGGACGTTCTGCGGCAGGTTGGCCACCTCGAAGAATTTCGTGCGGGTCGGCCCGGGGCAGAGCGCCGTCACCGTGATCCCGGTGCCCTTGAATTCATTGCTGAGGGCCTGGGAAAAGGAGAGCACGAACGCCTTGCTGGCATAGTACGTCGCCATCAGCGGTCCCGGCTGGAAGGCCGCGGTCGACGCGACATTGAGAATCCGCCCCTTCCGCTGGCTGACCATCCGGGGCAGGACCAGCCGGGTGAGGATCATCAGGGCGACGATATTGACCTGAACCATGGCGAGCTGCTTCTCGAGGCCAGCCCGGCCGAACAGCCCCCAGTCACCGAAGCCGGCGTTATTGATCAGCACATCGACTCCGAGGCCGCGGCGCTCCACCTCCTCGAGAATCGCCTGCGGCGCCTCCGGATCTTCCAGGTCCGCGACAATGACCTCGGTGCGCACGTTGTACATCCCGCCAAGGTACTTGGCCAGTTCTTCCAGCTTGGGCGCGTTGCGGGCGACCAGAATCACGTCGTGCCCACCCCGGGCGCAGAGCCGGGCCAGTTCGAGGCCGATGCCGCCGGAGGCGCCGGTGATCAATGCGGTGGGTCGGGTGCTGGTCATGGGGCCTTTGGCCGGACTCATGGAATCCTCCCCGCCTTCCGCAGCAGCGCGACCACCTGGTCCGTCGGCAGCGCCGACACCCGGTAGCCATCGGCGCCGGTCATCGTCTCGGCGGCGAACATGGCGTTGGTGATCGCCTCTTCGGTGGCGTCGATCGTCGCCTCGAACAGCCCATTGATCCGGTCATTCGGCCACATGCGGACGGTGACCGCCGAATCGGGATCGGAGGCCCCCGCGTTCGCCGTCGAGAAGGCGAGATAGATATCGCCGGAGCTGTCTCCGCCGATTCCGCCCATCCGTCCGATCCCGAGTCCCACCCGCTTCGCCAGTCGCTTGAGCTGGTGCGGGAGGAGCGGCGCGTCGGTGGCCACGACTACGATAATGGAGCCGAGTTCCTCCCGAGCCGCGGTAGGCAGCACCCCGGAGGGCGCGGCGTCACAGCGCGGCAGCTGCCGGGCCCACGGTTCCGACGGGTTGGCCACGCCGACGCACTGCTCGGCGCCCTGAATCTGCGGTCCGACTGGAACCCCAGCGATGCTGAGCCGGCGCCGGCCGCCGTAGTTGCACTGCACCAGGACGCCCACCGTGTAGCCGCCGACGTCGACCCCAAGCCGGCGCGACGCGGTGCCGATTCCGCCCTTGAACGAGTGGCAGACCATGCCGGTGCCCCCGCCCACATTGCCCTCGGCGACCGGTCCGGTCTTCGCGTCATCCAGCGCCCGGAAGGCGTCTTCTTTCCGGATGTGCATCCCCTTGATGTCGTTCAGGCCGCCGTCATAGGTCTCCGCCACGACCGGGAGGGCCCAGAGAAAGTCGTCGTAGTTCCGCTTGATGGCCCATTCGATGACGGCATCGCGCACCACCCCGACACTCAGAGTATTGGTGATCATCACCGGGCCCCAGAGGAAGCCCGATTCCTCCAGCCAGGTGGTGCCGGTCATCTCGCCGTTGCCATTGAGGGTCCACCACGCCGCCATCACCGGATCGCTGGACTTCCCCCGCGGGAGGACTGCGGTGACGCCGGTCCGGACCGGTCCCTTGCCCACTACCAGTCTGCCCTCGCCGCGGATGAGCGTCACATGGCCCACCTCGACACCGGCCACATCGGTGATGGCGTTGAGCGGGCCGGGGGTGCCATTGAACGGGATGCCGAGCTCCCGCGCGCGCGGCTTCTGCTGGGCAGAGCCGGCGGTCGCAAGCAGGGCCAGCAACGACAGGGCGAGAATCGGGCGCATGGTGGCAGTGGCAAGAGTGAGGCAGTAAGCTACTGTTATCAGCCGTCGGCCGTCAGCCGTCAGTCGTCAGCCGTCAGCCATCGGCCATCAGCCGTTGGCCGTTGGCCTAGAGCAAGAGGCTGAAACAGCATTGCACATCTGGCGGTCGCTCAGACCCTGCCACCTGCCACCTGCCACCTGCCACCTGCCACCTACTCCCTACTCCATGCGCCCTCGCGACCAGATCCTCAGCAATCTCGAAGTCACCTATCGCGAGCAGTTCGATCGCGCCAAGGGCGACCAGCAGGCCCGCCGGATGGAAGAGCTGGACGCCGCCTACCAGCGGGACCAGCTCATGCTCGAAGTGCTGCTCGATGTCCGTGACCTCCTGGCCCTCCGGGTTACCCTCCCCCAGGCATCCCGTTGACCCGACGCCGAATTCCGTTGCCCGTGGCCCTTCGCCTCTCGCTCCTCCTGTTCGCCTCGGGCTGCAGCCGCCCGATGCCGGCCGATCTCGTTGTCTTTGGAAAGGTGTGGACCGGCGACTCGACCCGTCCCTACGCCCAGGCCGTCGCGACGCGCGGTGACACGATCATCGCGGTGGGCGACAGCGCCACGGTGGCCCGACTGATCGGGGACAGCACCCGTGTGCTGCAGAATGGGCCGGCGCTGATCACGCCGGGCTTCATGGACGCCCACGTCCACTTCCTGAGTGGGGGCTTCCAGCTCGCCAGCGTGGATCTGCGGGACGCCAACTCGCCGGAGAGTTCATCGGCCGGCTGAAGGCGTTCGCCGCCGAGCGGCAGCCGGGGGAATGGATTCTCGGCGGCGACTGGGATCATGAGCGCTGGCCGGGAACACCGCTGCCCCGGCGTGACTGGCTCGATTCGGTGACGCCGCGCAATCCGGTCTTCGTCAGCCGGCTCGATGGCCACATGGGGGTGGCCAACTCCCGCGCGCTCCGGGCGGCAGGGATCACTCGGGCGACGGCGGATATCGCCGGCGGCACGATCGTCCGTGACCCACGCACCAGGGAGCCGACCGGCGTGCTGAAGGACGAGGCGATGAACCCGGTCTACGGCGTCGTTCCCGAACCGACGGAAGCCCAGGTCGATGCGGCGCTCGCCCGCGCCATGCAGTTCGCCGCGTCGAAGGGCGTCACCGCGATCGGCTCGGTGAGTGCGGAGTGGTCGCAGGTTGCCGGGCTGCGCCGGGCCCGGCAGGCGGGGACGCTGACAATCCGCGTAGCGCTCTATCCGGCGCTGGCGCAGTGGGCCCGTGTCGCCGACACCATGAAGGCCCGTGGTCCTGGCGATGACTGGATCCGTCTCGCTGGAGTGAAGGGGTTCATCGACGGCTCGCTCGGCTCCACCACCGCCCTCTTCTTCGAGCCCTATGCCGACGACCCGACCACGTCGGGGTTGCTCACGACCCCGGAGGATTCACTCCGCAGCCAGATCGGCCGGGCCGACTCCGCCGGGCTGCAGGTCGTGGTCCACGCCATCGGCGAAAAGGCCAATAGTCTGGTGCTCGACATCTTCGACAGCGTGGCCCGGGTGCACGGGCCGCGAGATCGCCGTTTCCGGATCGAGCATGCACAACACCTGAGGCCGCAGGAGGTGCAGCGGATGGCGGCGCAGGGGGTGATCGCGTCGATGCAGCCATACCACGTGATCGATGACGGACGCTGGGCGGGCAAGCGGCTCGGCAGCCGGGTGAGCGACAGCTACGTCTTCCGCTCCCTGCTTGATGCGAAGGCGCGCCTCGTCTTCGGCTCCGACTGGACCGTGGCACCACTCGATCCCATCCTCGGCCTCTACGCCGCCGTTACCCGCCGCACCCTGGATGACAAGAATCCCGGGGGCTGGCTGCCCGCCGAGAAGATCTCGCTCGATGAGGCCCTCCGGGCGTACACCGTCACCAATGCCTACGGTGTCTTCGCCGAAACGACCCGCGGCATCCTCAAGCCGGGCTACCGCGCCGACCTGGTGCTGCTGGATCAGGATCTCTTCAGCATCCCACCGGAAGCGATCGAGACGGCGCGCATCCGGGCGACGGTGGCGGGGGGCAAAGTGGTGTACCAGGCCGGACAGTAGGGCCGCGCGGGGAGCGGTGCTGGCGGAATGGGTGGTTTGCTGGCATTATCGGCGAAGCAATCACCTTCAAGTCGGCCAGCCATGCGATTGTGTCGCTGCGTCATGGGGCTGCTCCTGCTTGCCTCGCCGGTGCTGGCCCAGCAGACGGGGTCGCGTCCGCCCGGCATTCCCGAGCTGGAGGCTCAGGCACGGGCCGACTCCAACGACGCCACGATCCACTACGCCCTCGCCATGGCGTACTGGGACAAGAAGAAGTGGGACGACGCCGACCGCGCCATGCGTCAGGCCGTTCAGCTCGCACCGAACTACGCCGACGCCTGGCTCGCGCTGTCCCAGCTTCCCTGGCGTCGCGGCGAGGGCTACTGGAAGAAGGTCAAGCAGGCCTCCGGCGACAGCGCCATCGTCACGATGCTGTACGAGAGCGGTGCACGCTACCGCCGCGCCTTCCTGCTCAATCCGCTGGTCGACCTTGGCATCCTCGGCAAGTTCGCTGGCCCTGAGGGCATGTCGTTTGTCCGCACCCAGGGCGGGTTTGTATTCTATTTCCGCCCCTGGTGGTCGCAGGAGCTGTCCCGGGCAGTAAACGACTTTCGCGCGGCGAAGTACGACGAGGCCTTTGCGCGGATTCACAAGCTGGCAGTCGATGCGCGCTCCGGTGGCGCAGCGGACTTTGCGGCGGCGCCAGTGCTCTTCTATCACGGATTGGCCGCGGCCCACCTGGGAAATTTCGACGAAGCAGTCCAGAACTTTGCGGTGCTGACTCGCCGCGCGATGGACGAGGAGCAGGACACCGCACGGGTTGAGCAGGATATCCCGCTCGGGAGCAACCACTACCGCTTCATTCTCGCCACCTTCCTGTATCTCGGTGGCCGGTACGAGCAGGCGATACCCACGTTCCGCCGCACGCTCGAATTCGATCTCAGTCTCTACATGGCCCATGTCCAGCTGGCCCGCATGTACGAACAACGGGGCCAGATCGAAGAGGCGCTCGCCGAGCGCCGGCTGGCGCTGGACGTCGACCAGGACAATTCCGACCTGGTGCTGGACTTGGCCGCAACGCTGGTGCGCTCCCAGCGCACCGCGGACGCGGTCGAGCCGCTCGCCGATGCAGCGCGGGCTAACCCGCGCGACGCCCGGATTCCGTACTTGCAGGGTGTGGTGGCCGTGGAGCTTCGTCAGGCGGCCGCCGCGCGCGAGGCGTTTTCCCGATTTCTGGCGATCGCGCCGAGCCGGTTCGCGGCGCAACGGGCCGAAGCGCGTGCCTGGCTCGCCGACCCAGCCCAGTAGCAACCCGTGGACAGACAGGGAGACGCCTGATGCGTATCTGGCATGTGACGGCAGTGGTCGGCCTCGGGCTAACCCTGCTCCAGATTCCTCCGCTGCAGGCGCAGCGGGCCCAGCTCCAGGTCTCGATCGATTCCCTCGTGGCCCGCGCGGCCCGTGATTCCAACGATGCGCCGGCACAGTACGAGCTGGCGCTGGCGTACTGGGTCAAGCACAAGTACGACCTCGCCGAGCAGCAGCTGCGGCGGGCAATTCTGATCGAACCCAAGACCGCCCAGGCCTACCTCGCCCTCTCGTATCTTCCCTACGCCCGGCGCCCAAAGCTGTGGGACGAAGAAGACAATGGGAAGATTCCGGCTGAGTGGACTGCGGCGGTGGAGGAAGCCTGGGGCTTTCGCCGGCGCGCCTTCCTGCTGGATCCGCTGGTGGATCTCAAGCCGCTCGCCCTGATGATTCCGCCCGCCGAAGTCCTGCATCTCGGGAGGAGCTCCTCGGCGGTGTACACCTACATCATGAACGGGTTCGGCAGCTTCTGGGACGGACAGTACCCGCGGGCCTATCAGTTCTTCCACGACATCACCGGCAAGGACACCGACGCGGATCGGCAGAAGTATGCCGGCTGGTTTCTCTGGTATGAGGCGCTTGCCGCCGCGCATACCGGCGACTTCCCCCGCGCGACCACCAACATCCAGTTCCTGCTGGAGCGCGCCGCGGCGGACGCCGAGCAGAGCGGCGGCGCGACCCTCGCCTTCTCGTCGGCCAATCACTACCGCTATGCCCTGGCCTGCATCCAGGAGACCTCCGGCCGCACCGCCGAAGCGATCGCCCTGCTGCAGGAAGCGCTGACGGTCGACGCCGGCCTGTATATGGCCCATGTCCGCCTCGCCGGCATCTACGACGAGCAGCATCGGACCGGCGCCGCGCTGGAGGAGCGCCGCCGGGCCGTCGCCGCGAACCCCGAGGATCCTTCGCTGCTGTTCGACCTCGGGGAGGCACTCGCCCGCGCCGGCGAAGCGGAGGAGGCGGAAACGGTGCTCGGGCAGGCGGTGGCGGCCAATCCCCGCAATGTCAGGGCCCTGTACGTGCTGGGCTTCGTCGCCAGGCAGATGGGACACAACGTCGCTGCCCGCGATGCGTACACCCGCTTCATCGAGCTGGCGCCGAGCCGGTTCAAGGAACAGAAGGTCGAAGCCCGCAAGCGGATCGAGGCACTAGGCTCCTGAGGAGTACCCACTCGGCAGTGGTCAGGCGCTGCCGAGAGCGGTGTTCGTCGCCTGCGTAGAAGGCCGTCCCGTGAACCTGCACTGCTGGTACCGCTGCCTGTTGCTCGGCGGCATCGTTGCCGGGCCGCTCCAGGCGCAGAAGATCAAGCTGACCGTGCCCGTGCCGGAGCTCGAAGTGCGTGCCCAGCGTGATTCAAACGACGCCGCGGCGCACTACAATCTCGCGATGGGGTACCTCAGCAAGGACCGCTTTGGTGCGGCGGAGGCTTCCCTGCGGCAGGCGATCGCACTGGATCCCCAGTTTGCCGATGCCTACCTCGCCCTGTCGATCGCTCACGAGAAGGATGGAGACTTCTGGCGCGCCAAGCGCAAGGCAGGCCCGGACAGCGTCCGGGCGGCCATCCGAGAACTCGACCGGCAATACACCAAAGCCTTTCTCCTCGATCCGCTGGTGGACGTGCGCGTCCTCGGCAGCATCGTCTGGCTGCGGCCCTGGGGTGAGTTTGCGAGCGGGCTCAAGGACCTCGTCGAAGGCAAGTATCCCACCGCCTACACTCACTTCAGCAATGAGGTGCGGCATCAGCAGAAGGGCGGGAATCTCGAGGACGTTCCGCAGGTGCTGCTCTGGTTCCGCTCTCTCGCGGCGGCGCATAGTGAACTTCCCGACTCCGCGGCGGCGGACCTGCAGTTGCTGGTCGCGCGGACCGAGCGGCAGGTGGCGGTGGATTCCGCCCCCGACGGCGCCCCGCTCCGTGTCAACGAGTACCGGTACATGCTGGCCGCGATCCGGCAGCGCCAGGGCCGAACTGCGGAGGCCACCGAGCTGTACCAGCAGGTGATTACCGCCGACATCGGCAACTACATGGCTCATGTGCAGCTGGCGCGGATGTACGAAGCCGCGCGAGACTTTCCGCGTGCGGTGCAGGAGCGGATGAGCGCCGTGGACGCCAACCCCGAGGATCCCAGCCTGCTGCTCGACCTCGGCGTGACGCTGGGCAAGGCCGGCATGCTGCCGCAGGCGGAGGCGCGGCTCAAGCTCGCCAGCGAGGCCAATCCGCGCGACCCCCGCGCCTTCTACTGGCTCGGACTCGCCCAGATGGATCTGGGCAAGAGCGCCGAGGCCAGGGCTACGCTGTCGCGGTTTCTCGAACTTGCCCCCAGCCGATACGAGCACCAGATCTCAGTTGCCAGGGAACGCCTCACCCGGCTTCAGTAGGAGTCCCATGTCCCGCACGCTCCGCCGATCGTTCCTGCTGGCCGGTCTCTGCCTCACCGCCGTGCCGCGCGCGCTGCTCTGCCAGAGCGCATCGTACGAGCAGCTCCAGACCTTCTCCAGTCTGCTCAACCAGATCCGGGTGAGCTATGTGGACTCGGTATCGTACGCCGAACTGGTGCACGCCGCGATCGACGGCGTCCTCGCGTCCCTGGATCCGCACAGCCGGTTCGAACGGCGGGTGGATGCGGAGCGCGAGATGGCGTACCAGACGGGGCAGCTGGCGGGTACCGGCATCGTGCTGGACGCGGTCGATGACGCCGTGACCGTGCTGTCGGTCCTGCCCCGCAGCAGCGGGGCGCGGGCCGGCGTCGCCGCCGGCGATCGGCTGCTCGCCATCAACGACACCTCGATTGCCGGTCTCTCGATCGGGGAGGCGTCCAGCCGCATGATCGGCGAGAAGGGCAAGAAGGTGCGGGTCCTCTTCGAGCGTGGCCCGCGCTTCGACACCGACTCGATCCGGGTCCAGCTCAAGTTCGACAACCTCGAGGCCCGGTCGGTCAGCGCGACGGGGATGCTGGATGCGACGACCGGGTACCTCCGGCTCACCGGTTTCTACCTCAGCTCGGCGGAGGAAGTCGAGAAGGCGCTGAAGGAGCTGAAGGGCAGGGGGGCAAAACGGACGGTGTTCGATCTGCGGGGGAATCCCGGCGGCGCGGTGGTCGCGGCGGTCCAGATCGCCTCGCTCTTCCTGCCTGACACAACCCTGGTCTTTCGGACCGAGGGCCGGCGGCGCACTGCCAATGAGTCCTACAGGACCCGGAAAGCCGGGGCATTCCGCGATCTGCCGCTGCTGGTGCTCATCGACGAGGGTAGCGCCAGCGCCTCCGAGGCACTCGCCGGTTCGCTTCAGGATCACGATCGCGCAGTCCTGATCGGCCGGCGCAGTTTCGGCAAGGCGCTGATGCAGCAGGCCTTTCCCATTCCGCCGCAGGGCGATCTCGTCTGGCTCACGACCGGCCGGGTGGTCACGCCAAGTGGCCGCGTGATCCAGCGCTCGTACCGCGGCCTCAAGGCGGCGCAGTACTACAGCTTTGCCGGGGTGAGCGGACTGGGCCAGGATACCCTCACCGTCTTTCGTACCGATGCCGGCAGAGAGGTCCGCGGTGGCGGCGGGATCGTACCGGATATCGTCCTGCCGGCGAGCACCGAGTTGCCGGGCTGGTGGGGTGTCGCTGCCGACAGCGGGTGGTATGAGGCGGTCGCCGACAGCGTCGCCGTGCTGTTGCCGCGCGAGCCGGCGGCCCGGACTCGCTGGCTCGACGCCCGGGCCGAGTGGCACAGCAGGCTCTTCGAGCCATTCTTCAACCGGGTGCAGACCCGGTTGCACGTGACCGCCTCCGCCGACACCGCCGTGCAGGCGCTGGTCAGCCGCGTGCTCGCCCGTCGCGTCGTGGAGGTGCGCTGGGGTCCGGAGGCGGCCGACGCATTCTACCTGCGCAACAGCCCCGATATCCGCGCGGCGCAGGGGTACTGGGACCGGGCGCCGGTGCTGCTGTCGCCCCCGCGATAGTCCGGGTCGCCCGGCGGCGGTCCCCGCCCTTTCGCGCGGTCCCTCCGGTCGCGATTATTCTCTCATGGCCTCTCGCACCCGCCCGCTCCCGAAGACTGCCCGAACGCTGGGCAAACCCGACCTCCTCGACATCTACCGGCTGATCTATCTCTCGCGTCGCATCGACGACCGCGAGATCCAGCTCAAGCGGCAGAACCGGATCTACTTCCAGATCTCCGGTGCCGGGCACGAAGGTGTCCTGGCGGCGGCGGCCAAGGTCTTCCGCCCCAGCTATGACTGGTTCTACACCTACTATCGCGACCGCG
>JAWXBX010000172.1:0-4694 GCA_034440415.1 Gemmatimonadota bacterium
CTCACATGCCACGCCCCCGCAGCATCCTCTGGGTGGACGATGAGGTCGAGAGCCTCTCCTCCCACATCATGTTCCTCGAGGAACAGGGTTTCACCGTCGAGAAGGCCTCGCACGGGGATGACGCGCTCGCGCTGATGCAGCGACAGGCGTATGGTGTCGTCCTGCTGGACGAGCAGATGCCGGGCCGGCGTGGCCTGGAGCTGTTCCGCGCCATCCGCGGCATCGACACGACGATTCCCGTCGTGATGGTGACCAAGAGCGAAGAATCGGCCACGCTCAAGGATGCGATCGGGGCGGAGGTGTCCGACTACCTGGTGAAGCCGGTGAACCCGCGCCAGATCCTTTCGGTGGTCACCCGGCTGCTGGAGGGCGACCGGATCCGGCAGCAGCGGCTCTCGCGCGACTTCGCCACCCGGTTCCGCGAGTTGGAGGATCGCCGCGGCACCGTGCTCGACTGGCGCGGCTGGACCGAGCTGGTCGTGGAGCTGGCGGAGTGGGAGGTGCGGCTGGGCCACGCCGACGAGCCCGGACTGCAGGAGGCCCTCCGGGCGCTGCAGGTGAGCCTGCGGCAGGACTTCGCGGAGTTCATCGAGCGGCACTACGCCGGCTGGCTGGCGGGCCCGCGCTCCGCCCGGCCGCCGCTGAGTATCGACATCGTGCCTGAATTCGTCGAGCCGGCCCTGCGGGCCGGCGGCAAGGCGCTGCTGATCGTGGTCGACTGCCTCCGGCTCGATCAATGGGAAGCGATCCGGCCGCTCATCAGTACCCGGTTCGATGTCGAGACGTCGTACTACTTCTCGATCGTGCCGACCGCGACCCCGTTCGCCCGCAACGCGATCTTCAGCGGTCTCCTGCCGAGGGCCATGGCCACCCAGCACCCGCAGTGGTGGCGGGATCAGGACGAGACCAGCCTGAATGCGCACGAATCGGAGATGCTCGCGCACCAGCTCGAGACCCGCAACGGCCGCCGCATTCCGGTGCGCTACGAGAAGGTGTTCACCGCCGCCGACGGCGAGGGGCTGCTGACCCGGCTGCCGTCGCATCTTGCGGCCAATGGGGTGACGGCGCTGGTCTTCAACTTCATTGACCAGCTGACCCATGGGCGCACCGAGAACTCCACGCTGTTCGAGGTCGCGCGGGATACCCCCGCGCTCCGCAGTCTGACCCGGACCTGGTTCGAGCGCTCGGCGCTGTGGGGAGCGCTGCGTGAGGCCGAACGGCGCAATGTGCCGGTGCTGCTCACCACTGATCACGGCTCGATCCACTGTCATACCCCCGCCACGGTCTATGCCCGGCGTGACGCGACCGCCAACCTGCGCTACAAGTTCGGTGAAGACCTGCGGGCGCAGGAGAAGGACGCGGCGATCGTGGTCGAGGACCTGGCCGCGTGGGGCCTGCCGCCGCGGTCGCATGGCGTCCGGCTGCTGCTGGCCGTGGGCGACCGGTTCTTCGTCTATCCCACCAAGTTGCGGGAATACCAGGCCCGCTATCGCGGCGCGTTCCTCCATGGCGGCGTGACCCCGGAGGAGATGGTCCTCCCGATCGCCTTCCTCACCCCGCGCCGCGGATCCTGAGCGGCTCGACCGGATGACGGCCGCCGCCCCCTCGCCCCGCACCGGCCGACGCCTGGTCGGCTGGCTGCGCCCCTATCGCCTGCTCCTGCTGGCCGGGCTGCTCGCGACGACCGTCGCCTCGGTGCTCGACGGTGTCACGCTGCTGCTGCTCATCCCCCTCTTCCGCCATCTCTTCGGCGGCACCGGCGGTCTGCTGGCCGGCACGACCGGACTCGAGCCACTGGTGGATCAGCTCCTCGCCCCGCTGCTCGCCGGCGCCTCGGCGGCGGGGGTGACGTTGCGGCTGGTGCTGCTGCTGTGGGGCGGGTTGCTGCTCAAGAATGGACTCGCCTACCTCGCAGGCCAGCTCAGTGTACGGGTCCAGGAGGGGCTGGTGCGGGATCTTCGCACGGCGCTCTTTGGCCACCTGCTCGAGATCGATCTCGGCTGGCTGGAACGGACCCGGGGCGGACAGGTGATCAGTCGGATCATGGGCGACGCCGACCAGGCCAAGCTGATGGTGAGCGCCAGTCTCGCATCGTTCTTCCAGAACCTCGTCCTCATCCTCACGACGCTGCTGGTGCTGGCCCAGCTCTCGCCCCGCCTCACCCTGCTCACCTGCGCGAGCGCGCCGGTCCTGCTGCTCGGCATCCGCGTCCTGCTCCGGCGGATCAGGGGTCACGCGCGCGCGCGGGCCGATGTCGCCGGCGAGATGACCTCGACGGTGGCGGAACGGCTCGGCGCGGTGAAATTGATCCGAAGCTACGGTGGCGCCGCGCGGGAGCAGGCCCGCTTCGCCGAGCAGGCCGACCAGTACCGGCAGCAGGTGCTGTCGACCCAGCGATTCGCCACCCTGACCAGTCCGGTGAGCGAGCTCTTTGGCGGGCTGCTGCTGGTGGCCCTCATCGTGGTCGGTTCCACGCCGGGCGTTGCCGGCGGGCAGCTCTCGCCGGAAGGGTTGGTGGTCTTCATCGTCGCGGCCCTCCGGATCATGGCGCCGCTCAAAGCCATCACCCAGTTCCCCGGCCTGATGGCGCAGGCCCGCGCCGGCGCCGAACGGGTCTTCGAGGTGCTCGATTTGCCGGGCGTGGAGCGGGATCCGCCGGGGACGCCGCCAGCGCGGTTCGCGCGTGAGGTGGAATTTGACGGGGTCTGGTTCGAGTATGGGGGCGCCGGGCGCGAGGCGCGGGGCGATGAGTGCGACTGGGTGTTGCGCGACATCTCCTTTACCCTGCCGCGCGGGGCGGTGGTCGCGCTTGTCGGGCCCTCGGGTGCCGGCAAGACCACCCTCGCTGAACTGCTGCCACGACTGCGCGAGCCAACCCGCGGCACCATTCTGCTGGACGGGGTCGCCCTCCCCGCGCTGGACCGCGCGACCCTCCGGGCGCTGATGGGCTTTGTCGGGCAGGAGACGGTGATCTTCAACGCGACGGTGCACCACAACATCGCCTATAGTCGTCCGGGCGCGAGCCGGGCGGAGGTCGAGGCGGCGGCGCGCGCGGCCAATGCGCATCGCTTCATTGGCCAGCTGCCACAGGGGTACGATACGATCCTCGGCGAGCGGGGCGCCCGGCTCTCCGGTGGCCAGCGCCAGCGCATCGCCATCGCCCGCGCCGTCCTGCGGGACCCGCCGCTCCTGATTCTGGACGAGGCGACGAGCGCGCTCGACACCGAGTCGGAACGGCTGGTCCAGGAGGCACTGCTGCGGTTGATGCGCGAGCGGACGGTTCTGGTGATCGCGCATCGGCTGGCGACGGTGCGTCACGCCGACCTCATCCTGGTGCTGGACGATGGCCGGATCGTCGAGCGCGGGTCACATGACGCGCTGCTGGCCAGCGGTGGGCTCTATGCCCGGCTCTGGGGCGGGCGCGACGGCGTGCATGAGGGGCTGCACGATGTCGGCGCCGTCGGCGCCCCCCTTGACTGATCCCGAGGGTCCGGGTCCACTTTCCCCCGCGCCATGACCACACCTCACTCCGGCCTTCGGGTCCTCTACATCGCCCCGGTCGATGACGCGGAGCTGGCTCACAATGCGCTCCGGCTCCGGGCCCTGGAACGGCTCGGGTGCGCCGTCACGCACCTCGATCCCGCGCGCGCGGGGTGGATGGAGCGCCTGGTGCGGCGGGATATGTCACACCGAGTGCAGGTGGCGCTGGATGCCAGCACCCCGCAACTCGTGCTGGTGGCTGGCGCGGGGGTGGTCACGCCGGATCTGGTCGACGAAGTCCGCAAGGGCCGGCCCGCCCGGTGGCTGCAGGTGCTGGGCGACGACATCGGTGATCCGAACGCCGCCGCCCGCGAGGCGATGGCCTTCGATCACGTCTTCGTCGGCGCGACCGGTGCGGTCACCGCCTTCGACCGCTTCGGCGTGAAGCACGCCCATTACCTGGCGGTCGGGTGCGATCCCTCGGTGCACAAGCCGCTCAGCGCCCGCGGGCCGTTCCGGGCCAACGTCGTCTTCGCGGGCGGCGCCACACCCCGGCGCGAGAAGCTGCTGATGGAGCTGGTCGAGTTCGGCCTCGCTCTCTGGGGACCGGGGTGGAGGAAGACCACCCTGAAGGATTACTGTCGCGGGGAGCTGCCCAGCACCGAGGACTTCGTGCGGGCGTACGCGGGAGCCACCGTGGCGGTCAACGTGCACCGGACCGGCACCGGAGACCGCGGCGCCGATGCCAGCGGGGTGAATCGCCGGGCCTTCGAGGTCGCCGCGATCGGCGTGACGCAGGTGGTGGATACGCGGCCGGACCTGGCCCAGCATTTCGAGGATGGCGCCGAGGTGCTCACCTACACCACGGCGGAACAGCTGCGCGGGCAGGTCAAGCGGGCGTTGCAGGAGGACAAGTATCGCGCTCGCCTCTCCGCCGCCGCACGACAGCGTGCGCTGCAGGCGCATACCTACATGCACCGGATGAAGGCGCTGCTGGATGTGGCGACGGGAACGATTGGTGGGAAGTAGGCGGTTGGGCGGTTAGGCGGTTGCGGTAGGATTCTGCGCTCACCACTGGCCCCAGCCTCCTGCTCCCAATCGCCCAACCCTCTAACCGCCCAACTGATCTTGCCCCGAATCGGTAGACACGAATCAGGCCGCGTGGCGGAGCTCGTAGATCACTGGACTGAGATAGCCCAGGGTCGAGTGCCGCC
>JAWXBX010000173.1:0-17803 GCA_034440415.1 Gemmatimonadota bacterium
GGTGGGGGGTGGGGGGTGTGCTTGAAAGCGTTCGTACGACACGATCGGTCACGCGATGGGTTCACTTCGTTTGCCCCGCATGATCACCGCCACCGCCCCTGCCGTCGCGTCAGAGTGACTCAACGACAATTCGATGATCAGCGGGCCGTGCCGTTCGGCCAGCTGCTGCGCCAGCCCCGACAGCGTGAGGTAGGGCCGTCCTTCCGTCTCACGTTCCACCTCCAGCTGGTGCCAGCTCACCGACCTCGCGCCCGGGAGGCGTTGCAGCGCCTTGTAGGCCGCTTCCTTGGCCGCGATGCGCGCGGCGATGTGCAGCGCCGGCCGGTGCTTCCCCTCCACGTAGCTCCGCTCGCGCGGCGTGAGGAAGCGGGCGATCACCCGGTCGCCATGGCGCGCCATCATCCGTTCAACCCGGGCGACATCCACCAGGTCGATCCCGATCCCGATCAGTTCCATCGGCTCCAGAGCGCCTCCACCGCGTCACGCAGGAATGCGGGGACCGGGACGTAGCCCCCGAGGACCAGGCCGGCGTAGATCGCCCCGCCGAAGAGCAGTGCGGCAAACAGCCAGAGCGGCCACACCGGCCGGCGCCACCGGCGCAGATCGGCGACCTCCGCTTCCGCCGCACGCCACTCGGTCGCCATCACCTCTTCGAGCGCCAGCCAGGCGAGCTCCAGCCGGCGCGCCACGGTTCCGAGCGCATCCTGCCAGGCGCTCACCGCGGCGGTGGACGGCTTCCCGCCGCGCACCGGATGCGCCGCCCGATCGAGTTGCTCGAGCGCCGCATGGAAGGGCCCCGCTCCCGCGGCGAGACGTGCGCCGAGTGCCCGGACTTCATCGACATCGAGGGGGAGATCGCGCGTGCGACTCGCGGGGAGGCGAACCTCACGGGCCGCCGCGAGCAGACGCGCGTTGGCGCTGGTGGCGAGGCGTGTGGCGGCGACCTGCACCGCCTGCTGCCAGGCTTCATCCCAGGCGGCGCGCCCCAGGGTCGCGAGCGCCAGTTCGGTGTCGCCCTCACGGGCCCAGCGCCTGGCGTCACCGGCCAGATCGAACAGCTGGGACACCAGGGCGAGCCGGACAGCATCGAGCCGCACACCGAAAGCGCCGGTGTCCGACACCACTGGAGGCGGCGCGACAAGGCGGCCGAGCGAGGGACCAAGTTCGGGAATGGTCAGGATGGTCACCGCGCGCGCAATCGTCATACGTCGCACCATCCCGGCGCGGCCCCCGCCAGGTCCACTTCCGCCCACAACGCGGACCGCCCGGTGCGGACCGCGTAGCGCGCGCCAAACTCCGCCAGTGCATCCGGGACGCAATCGGAGCGATCGAGGCCAAGGGCCGTGATCAGGCGCTCCATGCCCTCGGGTGCCCCCTCGATCTCGAGCAGCGGGTCCATGCGGGGATACCATTCCAGCCGTGCGCTGACCCCGCCGTACTCCCAGACCTCCACGAACCGGTCGATGGCATGGATCACCTGATACCCCAGTGCCTGGAAGATCGCGAACGCGGCGGGACCATCCCCCATGTCACCCGCCAGTTCCTCGCGGTGCTTGTACCCGGTGTCGGTCACGGTGGCCGGGCCCTTCCACGTGACCTCGCCATGGCTGGTACCCGCCTCCGCGTCCAGGGTCCGGAGACGCAGCATCTGATCCAGCGCGGTGAGCCTTCCGCCACAATCGAGTCGCCGGTCGCGCATCATCCCGCGAAAGGTACGCACCGCTCCCACACGATCCAGCGCGGCGCGGAGCGCGCCCAGGTCACGTATGACGGCCTTGAGTTCCAGCTCACTCGCCAAGGATTACCTCGACGAGCCGCGTAGTATTCGTGAGGTCCGCCACCGCGAGATGCGCCCCAGCCTCCGCCAGTGCGGCAACCGGGTAGGCCCCGGTCGCGACCCCGATGGCGCGGGCCTCGATGCCGCGCCCGCAGGTCACGTCGGCCGGTGTATCACCGATGATGACGACCTCCCGCCCGCGAGGCACCCGGCCGAAGTGTGGTGCCGCGCGACCGGCGGCAATCGGTGGCAGGTCGGGGCGATGGGCCGAGTCCGAGCCGTAGGCGCCGACCAGAAAGCGTTCCGGCGCGAGACCACCGGCCCGCAGTTTGAGCGCCGCGCCTTCCGCCATATTGCCGGTGACGAGACCGAGCATTACGCCGGGCTCGGCCTCCAGCGCGACGAGCAGGTCCACGACACCGGGCATCAGGGTGGTGCGCGAACGGGGTTGCAGCAGCTCAGTGGCGAGCAATCCGACATACCGGCGGCAGACGAGGTCGATGACTGCGGGATCCCGCGGTGCGTGGTGTCCGCCCGCCTCCAGCAGCTCTATGACAATCTGCGGGTCGGTCTTGCCGTCGAAGCGCACCCGATCAAACACGTCGGCGCCTCCGATCAGATCGCCGAGCGCTTCCATGATGGCCCGGCGGCCGGCGCCGGCGGTCAACAGGAGGGTGCCGTCAATGTCGAAGAGCACGAGCGTGGAGAGCATCGGTCAGGTGACCCGTCGGACGGTGACGAGCTGGGTCCGCAGCATCATGGCGCGGCTCCCCGGCCCCCACGATTCCATGACCAGCCCGCCGCATGCGATGGTGGAGTGGACCAGCGTGTCGCCGGGACCGGCAAGCGCAACGTGGGTGATGCGGTCGCCGCGTTCGCTGAAAAAGTGGAGATCCCCGGGGCGATGCTCCCCCGGCGTGATCTCGACGCCGATCTCCGCCTGCGCCGCGGCATCGCGCGGAAGGATGATGCCACGGGCCAGGAAGGTGGTCTGGACCAGGCCGGAACAGTCGACGCCCCAGGGAGTGACGCCGCCCCACTGATACGGCGTGCCGGCAAAGGCGCGCAGCGCCCAGAGGTCCGGCGACGACGCGTTCGCGCGTGCGACCACACGGGCATGCGGCGTGACCCGCCCGGCGATGACGGTCCCCTGCCGGCCGTCGGGAAGACTGATCCGCGGTGCCGCCAGGCCGACGCGAGCACGCACCGGCAACCGGACCAGCACTCCATCGTCCACCTGGACCACCGCGCCTTCGCTCCAGGCGGTCGCGGTCTCCCGCCAGCCTCGCGCAATTTCGTGATCGGTCTCCAGCGCGTAGCCCCGGTGCAACCAGCCCTCATACCGGTCGCCGTCGAGCCGGATGCGGCGCCATTCGCCCTGAGTCTCCAGCACGCGGGCCGTCTCCCCCAGCACGATCTGGGTCACCTGCTCCGCCCGCAGGTTCGGCTCGCAACAGACGGGCGCGACCCCCGCGCGGGCGATGAGCGAGGTCGTCGTCACTTGTTCTGGCACTCCTTGCAGCGCACCACCCCGCGAAACGAGCACATGAGGCAGATGAACGTGCCGCAGATCTGGCAGGGGTAGCCTTCCGAGGCGCGCTCCTCCCTGCCGCAGGCGCGGCAGATCATGGCGTCCTTTTCCTTGATGTCGTCCTTTTTCATGTCCAGCTCCTGTGAGCCGAGGGGCGAACCGGTGTTCCGTCCTACGCGCCGATCGCGTACCGCTTGATCTTGTTGATCAGTGTGGCGCGGGAGATGCCCAGTTCCACCGCTGCCCGCGTGCGATTCCCGCCATGATGCTTGAGGGTCCGCTCGATATGGGCCCGCTCCAGTTCATCCAGCGACATCGGGGTGTGGCGGCGATCTCCGACACCGGGCCGATTGCGGAACTCCGCCGGCAGGTGCTCCAGCACCACCGCCGGCTGTCCCCGCGCGAGGATGAGAGCGCGCTCCAGCACATTGCGGATCTCGCGGACGTTGCCGGGCCAGGCGTGGGTCAACATCCGTTCGAGCGCCTCGGGGCCGATCGCGGCCGGCGCGCCTTCCACCTCGTGCTGCAACTCGTTGAGGAGCGTCAGCAGCAGGGCCAGACGGTCCTCGCGCAGCCGCTCCCGGATCGGTGGAAGGTGGAAGGGAACCACCGACAGCCGGTAGGCGAGATCCTCACGAAAGGTGCCCGCCTCGACCAGCGCCGGGAGGTCACGGCTGGTCGCCCCGATGATGCGCACATCGCTGATGAGATCCCGCGCGCCTCCCAGCCGGCGAAAGGTACGGGTCTCCAGCAGGCGGAGCAGGCGGGGCTGGATCTCGGCCGGCAGATCGGCGATCTCCCGCAGGAACAGGGTGCCGCCCGCGGACAGCTCGACGAGGCCGGGCCGTCGCTCGCGGCCTTCGGTTTCCGAGGCGCGCTCGGTGCCAAACAGCTCGGGCTCCAGCGATGCGGGACCACGAGCCCACGCCGCCAGCTCCACGAACGGTCCGGCCGACCGGGGCGAAAGCTGGTGGATGGTCCGGGCCAGCCAGGCCTTGCCGACGCCGCTCTCTCCGGTGATCAGCACGGGGGTGCGCTCCGACAGTGCCACCAGCCCGGCCTGCCGGCTGAGTTCACGCATCGCGCTGGACCCGCCGAGCGACTCGAGCCCGTCATCCGGCACGGTCCGGAGGAGCAGCAGCTCATTCAGGCGGCGGAGCCGGACCTTGTCCGCGACACGGGCGACGGCGGCAAGGAGGTGGCTCGGATCGACCGGCTTGGAGAGGAAATTCTCCGCACCCAGCTGCATCGCCTCCACCGCCGTGGCGACGTCGCTATGGCCCGTGAGCAGGACGACCGCGGCGTTGCGTTCGCGGAAGCGGGCGAGCGCGTTGAGTCCGCTCAGGCCCGGCATGTGAAGGTCGAGGATGACCACCTCGGGCCGCAGCCGGTCGTAGGCGGCGAGGCCGGACTCGGCGTTCAGCTCGCGGGCGACCTCGTAGCCGGCGCGCTCGAAGATCATGCCGACGGCGCGCAGCACATCCACATCGTCGTCGATGAGCAGGATCGAATCAGACATGGCGTGTCCTCGAGATTCTGGTGGGATCGCGGGGCAGCTGAAAGGAGAAGCAGGCGCCGCCCTCGGGCCGGTTCTCGCCGCGAATCTCGCCGCCGTGCGCGCGCACGATTCCGTGGGAGATGGAGAGGCCCAGACCGGTCCCGTGCCCGTGCGCCTTGGTGGTGAAGAACGGCTCGAACACCCGGGAAAGCGAATCCGCCGGAATCCCCGGACCCGAGTCGCGCACTTCGCAGCCGACCCAGTCCGCATCCCACCAGGTGCGGACCTGTCCTGCGCGACGCGACCCCGCCGCCATCGCCTGCGACGCATTCACCAGGAGATTGGTGACGACCTGACGCACCTGGTCGGGGTCGCCGCTCACCTGGGGCAGCGTGGGATCGAGCCCGAGGGTCCAGTCGACGCCATCGCCGGCAAGTGCGGGCGTGGTCACGAAGGTCTCCCGCACGAGGGCATTGAGGTCGGTCGCCTGACGCTCGAGCCGGCGCTGCCGGGCGAAGGTGAGCAGGTCGGTCACGATGCGGGCGGCCCGCATCGCCTCCCGCCGCATCGTCTCCAGTCCCTGGCCAATTTCCGCGGGTACCCCGGCGTCGCCCTGCAGCGCCTGCGCCAGCGCGGCGATGCCGGCGAGCGGATTGTTCAGCTCGTGCGCCACGCCGGACACCAGCGCCCCGAGCGCCGCCATTTTTTCGGCGTGATTGAGCTGTTCCCGGAGTTCGACTTCATCGGTGACGTCGCGCGCGAGGGCGAGGACCCCTTTCCGGCCGCCGCGCTCCTCCACCGGCACGGTGACCGCGGCCGCCTGACGCACCGCGCCGTCGGACCGCCGGTAATGAAAGATGAAATCGCGCGTTTCGCCCGCAAAGCTCCCTTCCACCTCCGCGCTCACGCGGGCGCGGTCGGACGGCACGACGAAATCGGAGAGCATCGCGCTGGCGCGCGCGGCGTTGAGGCCCGCAAGGCGAAAGGTGGCCCGGTTGGCCGAGAGGAACTGCCCGGCATGGTCCAGGGTGAAGATGGCCAGCGGGGCGCGGTGGAACAGCGCCCGGAAGCGCCGCTCCGAGCGGCGCAGTGCTTCCGTCGCGAGGCGCTCGCGGGTCACGTCGCGCGCCACCGCCACGACTCCGGCCGGCAGGCCGCGTTCCTCGAGCGGGGCCACCGAGACATCCGCGATCCGCATTCCGTCCGGCCGGCGGATCAGCGCCTCGTACCGGTGGGCACTCCCGGCGGGCCGCCCGGAGACGGTGTCGTCGGGCAGCAACACGGCCAGTGATTTTCCCTGCAGTGTCGCCGCCGGCTGCCCGAACAGCACCGCGGCCGCGGGATTGGCGAACTGCACCACACCGTCCGCACCGGCCAGCACGATCGCCTCCTGCGCGGTCTCGACCAGCTGGCTGTAGCGGGCCTCGAGCCGCACATACTCAGTGAGGTCTTCCACCGCGACCACGAAGCCGCCCTCCGGGCGCGCCGTCGCCGTCAACGCCACATGCTGCCCGTGGGTCGTGTTCAGCACGAGGCTCGTGCGCGTGCCACGCACCGTCGCGCCCGCCAGGGGATCGAGGGGGGGCGCCGGCCAGTCGCGGAACAGCGGCGCGAGCGGGATGCCGGGCAGCGCGGTGATCTCGACCCCGGCAAGGCTGGCCATGAATCGATTGCCCCGTTCGATCCGCCCGCTGCCATCCACCAGCGCCAGTCCGCTGCCGATGCCATCGAAAGCCGCCTGCCATTCGGTCTTGATGCGGGAGACGGTTTCCAGCAGCCGGCTCCGGCCGATGGCGAGCGCGGCCTGGTCCGCAAAGGCCAGGGCAAGCTGGCGCTCGTCCGGCGCATAGTCCCGCGGCTGATCGTGATAAAAGGAGAGCCAGCCGATGACGCCGCCACAGAAGACCAGGGGCAGCGCCGCCACCGCCGCGAATCCTTCCTGCAGCACCGTCGCGTGAATCGGGCTGCTGTGGTCCTCCCGCGCATCGCGCGCGAAGTACGGTTGGCCCCGCAGCGCGCTTCCGGCCGAATGCATCTCGCGAAACTGCCGACCGACCGCGGCGACATAGGTCGGCGAAAGCCCACGGATCACCATCGGTTCGGCCGCGCCGGTGCGTTGATCCAGCAGGAAGACGCCGGCGCGTTCCGCCCCGAATACGCGCAGTCCTTCCTCCGCCACCGCCGCCATGGTGCCCGCCGCATCCTCGGTTCCGGCCAGCAGATGGGCCACCCGCCCCAGCGCAGCGACATGACCCGCGCTCATGGTTTCCCCGGCGCGATCACGGTGATCGCCCCCGCGACATTGGTCGCGGTGAACGGCGTCATCCCGTGCGCTTCGCCATCGAGCTGCACCGGCTGGACCGGGTGACTCTCCACCGTCACTACGCGGCCCCGGGCATAGCCGACCCGACCCGTGCCCGGGACGGCGGAACCGCGCTCCCGCAGGAGTTCCCAGACGGCGCGCACGCTCGAGACCAGCGAGTCCGCCCGCAGGACGATGATGTCGAGCAGACCGTCGTCCGGTGCGATGCCGCTGCGCAGCCTGACGAACGGCGGAATGACCTCGCCACAGTTCGCCACCATCACGAGCGATGCGCTGGCCTCGAATTCAACGCCATCCACCGTGATGAAGTGGTCGACGTTGCGCAGGTCGGGCAGCAGACGGAAGACCGTCGCCACATAGGCGGCGAACATCCAGCGGTGCTTGTTGGCCGTCGAGGTCTCGGCCATCACCCGGGCATCATAGCCGGCACCGCAGGCGACGGCGAAGTAGTGCGGACCATCCGCCCGGTCCATCCGGCCCAGATCGAGCGGCACCGCCCGACCCTCGAGCATCATCCGGGCGGCCTTCACCGGATTGGCCGGGATGCGGAGGTTGCCGGCCAGCAGGTTCCCGGTGCCGCCAGGGAGGATGCCCAGCGACGTACGACTGCCCACCAGGGCGGCAGCGGCCTGCATCGTGGTCCCATCGCCGCCGAAGACGCCGACAACATCGACGCCCGCCGCCACCCCATCGGCCGCGAACCGGCGTGCATCGCCCGGCCCGCCGGTCGCCCGCAGTTCCACCTGCCAGCCACCGTCGCGCAGCGTGGCCATCACCGACTGCATGGTGCGCTCGTCGGTCCGGGCCGCCGCGGGATTGGTGATGATGAGGGCGCGAGTCACCGGTCAGTACTCCCGTTCCCACAGCAGGTCGAGACCCACCTGGTACTTGCTCGCCGAAAAGGTGGGTGAGGTGCTGGCCGTCTGACAGGAGTAGGTCGGTTCGACACTGGTCTTCAGCCGGAGCCCGCGACTGATCCGGAACTCGGCGTTGGGATAAAATCGCTGCGTATTGGTGCACAGGTCCGCGACCAGCGTCACGAACCACCGACGGCCCAGCTGCCACCCAGCGGCCACCGTGGCCACCTGGGCCGATCCGCCCTGCCCCCCGATACCGCCGCCGCCCACACCACCGGTCCGGATGTCGAGGTAATCGATGGGCACGCCGAGGTCGCTGATCAGGGTCCGCTGCAGTTCGCTCGAGAAGGCGCTGGTGAGGTACGCGACGCCGGCATTCACCGCGGCAACCTGACTGCCCTGGCCGTTGGGACCCTGCAGGCTGAATGTGGGCCGGCCGAACATGAGGTAGGACACCAGTTCGGTCTGCGACAGCGCTGGCCGGCTGGACGTCGCCGGGCTGGCGAGCTCCAGCTTGGGCTGGAGCAGCGTGCCGGTGATACGGGCGACGACGGGAATCTCCTCATTGGTGATCGCGGCGATGACTTCGTGCCGCGCCTCGATGTCCAGGTCGGCGTTCAGGTCCGGGGTCCCGAAGTAGCGCACCGTCCCGCGCTCGACGGTGAAGTCGTTGGACACCACCCCTCCGATCCGCAGGGTATAGTTGCCGCGCACGGCGTTCAGGGTACCGTCATAGCGGTAGCGGTCACGGGTCTTGTTGACGGTGAGGTCGCCATCGAGCTGGATGTTGGCCTCGCTCGAGCGCAGCCAGAAGCTCTCACCCATCTGGATCCGCAGGT
Organism: Gemmatimonadota bacterium; assembly: GCA_034440415.1. Taxonomy (GTDB): domain Bacteria; phylum Gemmatimonadota; class Gemmatimonadetes; order Gemmatimonadales; family GWC2-71-9; genus JADJOM01. The sequence continues at coordinate 8,826 of JAWXBX010000173.1, forward strand.
CGTTAATCGTGAGCGAGTCGAGGAACCGACTCTGGAAGTTGGCGCCCAGCCGCTCGGCGCGAACCAGGTCGAGGTCGATCAGCCCCGAGTCGCCGGGATTCTCCAGGTCCACGATGCGCTTGGCGAGCAGATCGGCGAAGTGGAGGTTGCCGGCATCCGCGGTGATCCGCCCCGTCAGATGCGGCTGGAGCACCGGACCGCTCAGCGTGACGGTACCGCTCGCGTCCAGGGTGAGGAAGCGGCGCACATCAATGACCCGGAAGCGCCGGGCGATGAGCTTCAGGTCGAAGACCGGATCGGTCAGCCGGATCAGCCGCAGGCCGCCAGTCGAGCGCAGGGTGCCCTCGCCACTGCGGGCAAAGAGCGAATCGACCCGGATGGAGTCACCGGCCAGGCGCGCCGACACATTCACGTCGGTGTACCGCACGCCGAGACCGGGCACGGTGGCGGAGACTCCCTGGAGATGGACCGAGCCGCGCAGCTCGGGCCGGTCCCAGGTGCCGGCAACCTCGACATCCGCCCGCAGGGTGCCGCCCACCCGGCGCAGGTTGCGGGTGAACGCCTCGACCAGGCTGAGATCGGTGCTGTCCGCGATCACCCGGACCGAGAGGGGTCCATCGAGCTGGCGGCGCGGCACCGCCTGCAGCGCCAGGTCGAGCGGGAGCCGCCCCTCGACCCGCAGGACTGGCTCGCCCGTCTTCCACATCAGGAGATTCGCATCGAGCAGGTGGTCGGAATAATTGACGATCCCCTGCACGAAGGGCGATCCCAGTTCTCCGTAGGCGAGATCGGCCACCGACGCCGTCCCCTGGAAGGTGGGCGACACCGCCGTACCACCGACGGCCATGTCGACATGCACGCTGCCGCCGATGCCCGTGGTGTCCAGTTGGAGCAGCGCGTAGATGTCCTGCAGCTCAAGGCCGACGGCTGACACCTGCATGTCGCCCGCGTCGGCGCGCGGAATGCGTCCGGCGAGCGAAATCGTGCCGGAGCCATCGGTGGCCTCCAGCTCGAGTGGGGTCAGGTCGATATGCCCGTCGCGCAGCGTGACGCTGGCGGGCGCGCGCAGGCGCCAGTCATGACGCGGGAGGGCCAGGCGGATGCTGTCGATGGCCAGCTGGGTGCTGTCGCCGGGATTCCACCACGAGCCGGTGCCGGACACCTGCGCCGCGCCATTCAGCGAGCCCTCGACACCCCAGTGCAGGCTGTCCTGGTAACCGCCCAGCAGCGCAGTCACATCCTGTAGCACGAAGCGGCCGGCGAGCAGCTTGTCCACCCGGATCCCGACGCCGAGCTCGGGTCGGGCCGCCGCATTCACGCCGACGCTGACCGAGGCCGTGGGCGCGCGCACACCGCGCCATGCCACGCCCTCGCCGGTGGCGCGAACCAGGAGTCGCGGGGCGCCGGCCGAGCCGAGGATTTCGAGCTCCCCATGCATCCGACCCTGGAGCAGTGCGGCGGCACCGGTGTCCGGCGTCGGCCCCACGAAGCGCTCGAGGAATGCCTGCAGCGGCGTCAGGCTGTCAGCATCGAAGGTGGCGACGATGCTGCCTTGGTCGGTCCGGTCCCAGCCCAGCGTCCCCGCCCCGGCGAGCACGCCGGCGGGTGCGGCCAGCTCGAGCGTGTCGACCCGGATGCGGCCCTCCTCGCCCCGCACACGCAGATGCAGCGAGTCGAGGGGGAGTTCGAGGACGCTGCCCGCCTGAAGATCCAGTGCCAGCGTGCCACTGGGGCCGGCAAGACTGTCGATGGCGCCGTCAGCCTCGAGGCTGCCAGCAAGACGGGTGCGCGGTCCGGCCCCGCGCAGGACCGAGAGATCGAGTCCGGTGAAGCGCGCGACGAGACTGTCGGCCTCGAGCCGTCCGGGCGGCCGGGCGATCGTGCCGCGGATGGCGAGTGCACCCAGATCCCCCTCGAGCGCGGCATCGAGGACGAAGCGGTCGGTGGTACCGCGGATAACGACGGGACCGGTGACGGCACCACGAATCGGAATGCTGGGATAACTCGGGCGCACCCCGTCGAACACCAGCGGGGCCATCCGCATGGACGCATCAAAGGCGACGGCGTCCTGCCTGGTGTCGAGCGTCGCGACACCAGTCGCCTGACTCTCCGGCAGGCTGTCATCCCGGTGCCGGACGGTGCCGGTGAAGGTCACATTCCGCCACGGCCCGCTGAGCGAGCCGGTCAGCCCCAGCCGGCCGCGCAGCGCCACCGCAGGGGCCAGGTGCTGGACGGTGCGAAGGTCCAGATCGCTCTCGACCAGCTGGAGCGAGTCGAAGACGGTGCCGAGCGGACCACCCAGGATCATGTGTCCCGCGGCCTGCAACCGCGTTTCCGCCACGCCCGGCACGTCCCGGTCGCGGAACAGCATCGCGGCCTCGAGGTCGATGCCGTCCTTGAAGCCGGCTCCCTCGACGTGACCGGTGAGGGTCCCGTGAAGCGGCATCGAATCGAGGTAGGGTCGCGGGACATCGAGGTCGAGCTCCGCGAGGTCGAGCGCCATCTCCTCCACGCCGAGTCCGCGATGATTGTCCACCAGGGCGGTGACGGTACCACTGATCCGACCGGCGTCGCCCTGCAGCGACAGGCGCTGCAGCCGGTACGCCGTCTGCTGTTCGGTGCGCCATTTCGCCGTGACCTTCGCGCTCCCCACCATGGCAGGGAAGTCAGGCGAGATCCAGTGCAGGTCATCGAGATTGAGCCGGCGCGCGTCGAGCGCAAAATCGTACAGCACCGGACCATGCGGCCAGGTAATGACGCCGCCGCCGCTGAAGCGGCTGTCAGGCAGCGCCGCCCGATGCAGCGTGAACCCCAAGCTATCGTCGTGAGTCCAGCCATGTGCCGCGAGATCGACGACGGTGATGGCGGGATCACTGATCCGGGTCCCCAGCGAATCAATGTCAAAGCTGAGCGGCTTGCGATCCGGCGTGCTGATCCGGAGCAGTCCCAGCCTGGCGTTCAGCTCGGCCAGCACGACGACGCGACGCAGGCCATCGGGGGTCTCGAGGATCACCCGGGCCGGGCGGGCGCGCTCGGCGGCCAGCGCCGCGGTCACCTCGGCCGCGGTGCGGGCCGTGTCGGGTGGAGACCAGGGGAGGCGCACCTCGAGCGTCCCCCGCCGGATCCGCAGGTTGCGCACTTCGATCAGTGGGGACCTGCCACCGCCGGGGCCTTCGCTGAGGCGGAAAATCTCCTGATGGTTCAAGCGACCATTCTTCCGCTTGATCAGGCGGATGACCGGATCGTCCAGCTCGGCGCTGGTGAAAATGATCTGGCCCGCCAGCAGATTGGGCAGGGCGTAGGTCACCACGATGCGCTTGACGTCGGCGAACGGGGCGTTGCTGGAGTCGCGGATCCTGACGTCCGCCAGTTCGACGCCCCTGAAAAACGAGCCGCTGATCCGCCTGATTTCGACACTCCCGCGGAAGCGCGCCGTCAGCTCCTGGCCGACGATCCGTCCCAGCAGCAGGGTGCCCGAGTCGGTGTAGAGCAGCGCGGCGAGCGTGCCGAGGACGGCCGGCACGATCGCGAGCAGGAGCGCGGCGCTGAAGCGGCCGATGTGGCGGCGCATCAGAACGGCTGCCCGAAGCTGAAGTGATAGCTGAGCCGGCTCGAGCGTTTCTGGACGAAATTGCTCTGCACCGGTGCCAGCGAGCCGTCGGACTTCTGCAGGTACAGCACACCGGGGGGCTGGTCGTACCCGTTGTAGCCGACATCGAAGCGGGCCGGCCCGAGCGGTGTGCTGATCCGCAGGCCCATTCCCGGCGTCACCCGGAACTGCACCGGCGCCAGATTGGTCTTGCCGCGCTCGTACAGCGTGCCCCCGTCAACGAAGAACGCCAGCGTCAGGCGGTTGCCCCAGACCGGCGAGGGCACCCGCAGCTCCAGCTGTCCGATGGCGAGGGTGTTGCCCCCCGTGGCGCTGAAGCGGGGGCGCAAGGACCCGTCGTTGAGGCTGTCCTGCCGCTCAGGGGTGATCGAGTCACGACTGAGCACGTACACGACCGGCCCCAGGCCGTTGAGATCGTAGCCACGCACGTCGTTCGGCCCGCCAGCGTAGAAGCGCTGCTCCGGCGGGATGAAGCTGCCGCTCGCGCTGTCGAGGGAAATGCTCGGCGAATACACCGCGCCGCCGCGCAGGTGAGCCGCCAGCACCACCGATCCACCGAGGGACCTGTACCAGGCCAGGTCGGCGGTCACCCGGGTGAACTCCTGCAGCCGCGCGCTGCCGGTGAAGCGCGAGCTGTGACTGGCATCAAAGGCGTAGATGTGACCGCGGGTGGGATCGAGGGGATTGTTGGCCCGCGGCCAGCTGACCCCCGCGCTGACCACACCCAGCACCCGCTTTTCCCGCAGGCGGCTCGCATCCGCCGGCGTGCAGGCGTTGAAGAAGGCGCAGAAGGTGGCGCTGGAGGCGATCGTGTTGCCGTAGGAGAGGCGATAGCCCACACTGATCGGAACGTTACGTGCGGTCTCGCGCCGCAACCCGACGCTGGCGCCGATCTCCTCTCGCCGGTACACCTTGAATTCCGAGCGCCGCTCGGCGAACAGGGTGTAGGTGCTGGTGATCAGCGGGGAGAAGAAACGGGGCTGCCGGATCGACGCGGTCACGCTGTAGGTCGCGCGGGCGGAGGCGATCGTGTCATCCTTGAGGCTCGAGCAGATCGAGCGGTCCAGTCCGGCGCCGAACGGCTGGCCGACCCCCACCTTGCCCACGCGGGTGGAGAGGTCGAAGAGGCGCCCGGTGCCGAACAGATTGCGGTCCGTGTAGCCCGCCCCGCCGCGGAAACAGTCGTTGGTCGCGAAACCCACGCTGCTGCTCACCCGGTGCGGCGGACCCTCCGCAACCACGACCGCCAGCGGCACGATGCCGGACTCCGGCTGGAAATTGGCCGAGTCGATCGTCACCGTGGCGAATCGGAAGAGCTGGGTCTGGTACAGCTTCCGCTGGCTCTGAAAGAGATCCTGCTGATTAAAGCGCTGGCCCGGCCGAGCCGGCAGGAGTTGGCGGATGAACGTGGTGTCAACCTGCTTCGCACCCGCCACCGTCACCGCACCAAACGTCGAGCGGGGTCCCGGCGCCGCCTCGAGGCCAACTTTCGCATCTCGCGCTGCCCGGTCCACGCTGTACGTTCGATAGACCTCGGCGCCGGGATAGCCCAGATTCCGCAGTTGGCTGATGATCGTGTCGGCGCTGGCCTGGAAGAGGAACCGGTCAAAGGGCCGGCCGACACGCAGGGGAAGGTCCTGGCGGATATTGTTCTTGTCATGCGGCGGAAGCGAGTCCAGTCCGCCCACCTTGAGCGCGGAGACGACGACCGGTGGGCCTTCCGTGATCAGGAACGTGAGGCGAATGTCCTTGCCGCTTCGCTGCACAACGGTATCCACTTTCACTTCCATGAATCCGCTCTGCCGATACAGCAGCGTCAGGCGCAGAACATCCCGCCGGAACTCGGTCGCGTCGAAGCTGCGCTTCTCCCCCAGACCCAGCCAGCGAACGAACCACTGGCGGGCGAACCAGCTGGAATTGGTCGTACCGATCGCGACACTGAGCGTGGCATCATCCAGCGCATGATTGCCGCGAAAGGTGAGGCCACGGATCACCGTGGCGGGTTCCTGCGCGTGCAGCGGCGCGCCCCACAGGGCCAGCGTCAGCAGCACCCGCAAGCCCGCAAGGCGGCGCGTCATAAAATCAGACAGGAGGGCGCGGGGAACCCCCGGCGCACAGCGAGATTGACGACATGATCCAAGTGCTGTAGGATGGCGGAGTTACACGATAGAGTCAACGTTCGGACCGCTTCACCGGGGAACGTGCATGAATCGGACACATGAGTCGAACTTACGGCGACACCACTCCGCCCTCAACCGGACGGCGAACCGATGGCTCGGCCGCGCTCCACGCTGGCTGATGGTGGCGTCACTCCCAGTCGCGCTGTTCGCCATGCTCGGCTCCACGGAAGCCCTGACGGCGCAGCTCCCGAAGGCGGCCGTCCGCCAGCTCGATGCCCTGCTGGATGCCCCGCCGTTCAACCGGTTGCTCTGGGGTGTCGCCCTGGTGGATGAACGGGGACGCCTCCTGTACGGCCGCAACGCCGATCGGCTCTTCATCCCCGCCAGCAACACCAAGCTGGTCGTCAGCGCGGTGGCCGCCACCATGCTGCCGGCCGACTGGACCGTCACCACCAGTCTCTACAGCGCAGCACCGGTCCGGGACCACATCCTCGAGGGCGACCTGATCCTCTACGGCCGGGGCGATCCCACCTTCGGCCGCCGGTGTTACGCGACCGACACCACCCTGAGCGGCGTCTGCGACACCGATTCCTTTGCCCGGCTGCGCGAGCTCGCGCGGGCCCTGGCCGAGCGCGACATCACCAGCGTCGCCGGTGATCTCATTGGCGACGGGAGCTGGTTCACCGGAGAGCTGACGCGCGGGGATTGGAGCAGTGAAGACCTCAACTGGTGGTATGCCGCCCCGGTGAGCGGACTGGGGTTCAACGACAACAGCGTGGACATCACCTGGCTGCCCGGCGCTGTGGTCGACGCACCCGCGGTCCTCCGGCTCGAGCCGAATCTCGGCGATGTCACTTTGGAAAACCGTACCCGCACCGTCGCCGCCGGCGGTGAAAGCGATATCGGCGACCGGATGTACCGGGTCCCCGGGACGCTGCAGCTCTGGGCCGAGGGCACCGTCGCACTCGATCATGACGAGGGACTCGAGTCGTTCGCACTGCCGGACCCGGATCTCTTCGCCGCCCGCGCCTTCCGCCAGGCGCTCCGCGAGGCCGGCATCAGCGTCACCGGCACCACCCGCAGCACCACCGATTCGCTCGCCACCCTGCCCGCACGCCGGACACCGCCGCTGGCCGAATCCACCAGTCGGCCGCTGCGCGACTGGATCTTCCCGATCCTCAACACCAGCCAGAACTGGTATGCCGAGATGCTGCTGAAGCAGCTGGGCCGTCAATTCGGAGCCAGCGGATCGTGGGAGGCTGGCCTGATGGTCGAGCGTCGAGTGCTCATCGACTCGATGGGGATCGACTCCACCCTCTTCAGCCTGGCCGACGGCTCCGGCCTCTCGGCGAAGAATCTCGTTTCACCGCTCGCCTTCACCCGCCTGCTCCAGTACATGCGTGGATCGCCGGGCTACGCCACCTTCAGCGCGGCACTGCCGCAGTCGGGCAACACCGGCTCGCTCAAGCGGCGGTTCAGCGACACCCCGATCGCCGGACTGGTGCGGGCCAAGACCGGCAGTATCGCCCGCGTCAACACGCTGTCGGGATACATCGAGCTGCCCGGCCGCACCCTCACCTTCTCGGTGCAGGCCAATCACCACGCCCTCGGCGGGCGACAGATGCTGGCGCAGATCGACAGCATCGTCGTGGCCCTGGCGAAGGCGGCGGGGCGCACCCGGTAGCGGCCGCATGTATGCGACCGCTACAGTGCGCGCCGACGCAATCGGCGGGAGGCGCGTGACGGCCCGCGGCTCCCGCCCCACACCCCCTGCCGTCCACAGCCCAACGCCCACTTCCAGCTCCCGGCTTCCAACCATGCGCCTCCTCCTGATCCGTCACGCCGATGCCGGCGATCGCAACCCCGCGCTCTGGGCCGATGACACCGAGCGGCCCCTCTCCGAGCGCGGCCGCAAGCGGCACGCGAAAGTCGCCCGGCGGATGCGGCGCCAGGATCTGGTCCCCGACCTCCTGCTGTCGAGTCCGTGGCTCCGTGCCTGGCAGACCAGCGCGCTGACGGCCGACGTGGTCGGGTGTGATCCGCCCACCGCCTGCGCCGCGCTGGCGGCTCCCCCGGTGCTGCCGGCCATCGCCAAGGCGATCGGGGCGACCACCGGCGATCGGCTCGTCGCGCTCGTGGGGCACGAGCCATGGCTCGGCGAGCTCGCCGCGCTGCTGCTGGTGGGCGACGATCGCCTGGCGATCGATTTCGCCAAGTCGGCGGTGCTCGGCCTGCGGACCGAGCGCATCGGGCCGGGCGGAGCGACGCTGGAATTCTTGTGGCGGCCGAAGACGGGATGAGGAATTACTTTTCGGCGCCATGACCTCCCCACTCCCCCTGCGCGTCGCGATCGTCGGTACCGGCCCCTCGGGATTCTACGCGGGCGAGCACCTCCAGCAACAGCACCCCGGCGTCGAGATCGATTTCTTCGACCGGCTGCCGACGCCCTTCGGTCTGGTCCGCGGCGGCGTCGCCCCCGATCACCAGAAGATCAAATCGGTCACCCGGATCTACGAGCGGATCGCCACGCAGCCCGGTGCGCGGTTCTTCGGCAACGTGACCATCGGCCGCGACCTGACCTGCGCCGAGCTCCGCGCGCACTACCAGGCGGTGATCTACGCCATCGGCGCCCCCAGCGACCGGGCGCTTGGCGTTCCGGGCGAGCATCTGGCGGGCAGTCATCCCGCCACCGATTTCGTCGGCTGGTTCAACGGCCATCCCGACTATCGCGATCAGCAGTTCGACCTCACGCAGGAGGCGGTTGCGGTCATCGGCATGGGCAACGTCGCGGTCGACGTGGTGCGAATCCTCGCCCGCACGCCGGAAGAGCTGCACAGCAGCGACATGGCCCAGCACGCGCTCGAGGCCCTGGGGCACAGCCGGGTGCGGACCATCTACATGATCGGGCGGCGCGGGCCGGCGCAGGGCGCGTACACCAACCCCGAGCTCAAGGAGCTGGGTGCGATGGACGCCGCCGACATCGACGTGCGCGCCGCGGAGCTGGTGCTCGACCCCGCGAGCGCGGCGGCACTCGCGGCGGCGGACGACACGAGCACGGAGCGCAATCTGCGGACGCTCGCGAGCTTTGCGGCCACGCCGGCGACGGGCAAGCCGCGGACGATCGCGCTCCGCTTCCTCCGCTCGCCGATCGCCCTCGAGGGCGGCGGTCGGGTCGAACGGATCGTGCTGATGAAGAACCGCCTCGTCGCCAGCGGCGGTGGCGACGTGAAGGCGGAGGCGACCGGCGA
>JAWXBX010000174.1:0-7558 GCA_034440415.1 Gemmatimonadota bacterium
CGATCGATCCCGATCCCGTGGGATATGAATCGTTGCTGGAGGACGACGGCGCCGGGCACGTTCCCGTGGGCATGGAGCCGGGGCTGGTCGTGACCGAGACGGTCTTTGAGGATGGGGCGGGTGACGAGGAGCTGGCCCGCGAGTCCCTCGGTCTCAATCTGGTCTCCCCGGACGTGGGCGAGGGGGAGGCGGTCGAGTACAGCGATGCCGGAGGGGACGAGGCGGCCTCCGTCACGTTCCTCGATGTCAACGCGCCGGACGAGCCCTCGATCACCGATCTCGAGGACCGGGTGCTGGACGATCCGGAGGACCCGGAGGCGCATCGGGCCCTGGGCGAGGCGCTGATTGCGGTCGGGGAGCAGCTCAGGGGCCAGGAGGAACTGGAACTGGCCCTCGCGGGGTATGAAACCCGGGAGGACTGGCCCCATGCCGGCGATCTGATCCAGGAACTCATCCGGCTCGATCCCAACGGGGTCAGGTACCATCAGAAGCGGGTGGAGATCTCCTTTCGCAGCGGCGACCGCTCCCGCCTGATCGAGGCGTACGTCGAACTGGCTGACGCGCTTTTGCGGGTCGGCGCGCTCGACAAGGCGTTGTCGGTGTATCGCCGGGTCGCGGAGCACGATCCGGGAAACCGGAGAGTGCTCGCGGCCCTCGATGCCCTGGCCCCGCTGGATGAGGCGATGGGGCCGCCGATCTCGCCGGCGCCGCCGCCGGCTGCGCGGGTGTCCGAGGCTCAACCGGTCGGGCTCGATGACGTCGCGGACGAGGCGGATTCGGCCGTCGACGCGATGTTCGACGCGCCCGAGGAGGCGCCTGCGCCGCCCAAGCGGGCGTCCCGGAAGACCCATGCGACGCCGCGGCCGGCCGAGCCGGAGCCGGAGGTCGCGGCCGGAACGTTCGTCGATCTGGGCGCGTTCATCCTCGACGACGACCGCATCATGGATCCCCGGATGCGGGTCGAGAAAGAGGAGCAGACGGGCGATGAGCAGAAGGACTTCAACGACATGCTGTCGCAGTTCAAGCGCGGTATCGATGAGAACATTGATGCCGATGACTACCAGGCGCATTACGACCTCGGCGTCGCCTTCAAGGAGATGGGCCTGCTGGACGAGGCGATCTCGGAGTTCCAGAAGTCGTTGCGCGCGCCCGAGGGGCGGCTGAAAACCTCCGAGGCACTGGGCAGCGCGTTCTTCGAGAAGGCGCAGTACACCATCGCCGAGGCCATTCTCCGCCGTGCGGTCGAGAGCCTCGGCGCCACGGATGATTCCCAGATCGGGCTGCTGTACTGGCTGGGCCGGTCGCAGGAAGCGCAGGGCAAGGCGGGGCCGGCCATCACCAATTATGAGCGGGTTCTCGCGGTGGACATCGGATTCCAGGACACGAGCGCCCGGATGACCAGGCTCGCGGCGGGGCGCCCGGCGTGACCTCGCCGACTGCGGGCGTGACGCTCGTCTCGCTGCAGGCGTCGGTCAAGCCGCGCCTGGTCGCGGTACAGGATGAGCTGCGGCGCATCATCCAGAGCGATTTCGGACTGATCGCCGAGGTGAACAGTCACCTGCTGCAGATGCAGGGAAAGATGTTTCGCCCCACGCTGCTGCTGCTGGCGGAGGAGGCGTCCGGCGCCCCGGATCCTCGCGCCGAGACCCATGCGGCCGTGGTCGAACTGATTCACCTCGCCACCCTGGTCCACGATGACTCGGTGGATCACTCGGTGCTCCGGCGCGGCATGCCGACGATCAACGCGCTGTTCAGTCACCAGATTTCCGTGATCATGGGCGACTACCTCTACTCCCGCGCCGTGGTCGAGCTCACCCGGCTGGGCGATATCGAGCCGCTGCGGGTACTCTCCCGGGTGACCAACGAGATGACGGTGGGCGAGATGCGGCAACTGCTGGCGCATGAGCCGCTGGATTTCACGGAGGAGGCGTACGACCTGCTCATCCGGGCCAAGACCGCGTCACTGCTCTCCGGTGCGTGCGAGGTCGGCGCGCTGAGCGCGGGGACACGGGAGCGCGAAGTGCTGCGCCGCTTCGGCGAGGCGGTCGGCATGGCGTTCCAGATCGTGGATGACCTGCTCGACTACACCGAGGAGGAGGCGGTCACCGGCAAGCCTTCGGGCAATGATCTGCGGGAGCACAAGGTGACCCTCCCGCTCATCCATGCGCTGCCGCGGCTCTCGCTGGAGGGACGCCGGGAGGTCACGGCGCTGATGGCCACCCCGGCGCCGACCGACACCCAGATCGGCCGGGTGATCGGGCTGGTCAGCGACGCAGGCGGCCTGGAATACGCCCGGGAGCGGGCCAACCGCCTCGCCGCTCAGGCCGACCAGGAGCTGGATGCTCTGCCGCCGAGCCACGCCCGCGAGACCCTGCGGGACAGCATCACCTACGTGCTCGACCGGCGCCGCTGATGGCCAGCGGACCGCGCCGTCCCTGGTTCTATGTGGGGGTCCTGCTCACCGGATTCATCTTTGGCGGATTCCTCAACGCACTGGTCCAGGCCGTGATGCCGGACAGCGTGGCCCGCCAGGTGTTTACCTTTACTGCCAGCGCGAGCGCGGGCCCCGTGTCGCTCAACCTGCTGGTGTTCAGTTTGACGCTGGGGCCGTTTGCGGTGAACGTCTCACCACTCGCGATTCTGGGCGTGATCATCGCGTACCTGATCGCACGCACTCTCTTTTAGCGGGGGTCGGACATGTTCGGCAACCTGGGTCTCCCGGAGATCCTGCTCATTCTGGTCGTGGTGCTGCTGGTCTTCGGAGCCAAGCGCCTGCCGGAAATCGGGGCCTCGTTCGGCAAGGGTATCCGCGAATTCAAGCGCAGCATCAGTGATGCGACCGATGCGGTGGGCGGCGGGGATGCCGCCGGGCCGGCGAATCGCCAGCTCGACAATCGTAGCACGACGCCGCCCGCCTCTGGCGGGGATCCGAAGCGCCTGTCGCAGTAACCGGCGGGGTCGGCTGCACGGTCGGGAGGGCGCGGCACAACGAACGGGGCTCTCTGGAATATTCCAGGGAGCCCCTCGTTGCATGCTCTGCCGGTCTTGGCTCAGCTGCGACGGCCGTTCGTCGGAATCGCTTCCGCCTGAGCCTCGGTGCGGAAGATATCGGCCCGCCGGTCGACGATCTTCGCGGTGGCGGTGATGGCCTCGAGGTAGCTCCGCGCCCGGTCCTGGCGGGCCAGCCGGATCTGCTGCACCCGGTAGTCGTCGATCCCCGTGGCAAACGCGGCCGAGTCGACAGGCTCGTGCTTGATCACGCGGAGCACGTAGAGACCCTCGGGCGTCTCGATCAGGCCGCTGGTCTTGCCGGGGGCCAGACCAAAGGCGGTGCCAACCACCTTGGCGCTTGGAAAGGGCGGATTCACCCGCGAGAAGGCGGCAAATTCCTGGTGCGGCAGTCCAAGCGCCGTCGCCGCCTGGGCCAGCGTGCTACCTTCGCGGATGCGCTTCAGCAGGTCTTCGCCGACCCTTCGCGTGCCCTCCAGCTTGCGGGCATTGCGGGCGGCACTCCCGACGGCCGGCCGGATCTTGTCAAAGGGCGGAACACCCTCCGGCTGAAGGCTGTCGAGCCGGAAGAGGAAGTCGGCGTACGACAGCTCGATGATTTCGCCGGACTCACCCGGCTTGGCCCGGAACGCCCAGACCCCGGCGTCGGGAATGACCTGCACGCCGATCTGCGCCCGGCTGCCCTGCTGCAGCGGAAGGGCCTGCCCGATCCTCAGGCCCAGGATCCGGGCCGCGGTGTCAAAGGCCGCCGGGTCCAGCTTGTCAGCCGCCAGGCCCTCGAGGCTGTCGGCACGGGCATCGAGCAAGTCGCGATGGGCGCCGGTGATTTCGATGGGAACGAGGATCTGCCGGGCGCGGACCTTGGCGCCGGACCGGCTTTCTACCTTGATGAGGTGATAACCAAAGGCGGAGAGCACCGGCGCCGACACGGTACCGATCGGCAGGCTGAATGCGGTGCGCTCGAACGCGGGGTCCATCGACCCCTTCCCGAATTCGCCGAGGTCGCCACCCTTGGCAGCGGAGGCGGAGTCGGAGGATTCCCGCTGGGCGACTTCATCGAACGGCGCGCCATCAAGGATCTCCTTGCGGAGCACCACCGCGCGGTCGTGGGCCGCGACGGAGTCGCTCTGGTCGGCGGCGCGCAACAGCTGGACATAGCTGAGGTAGGCGGTGGCCGGGCGTTTGAACTCGTCGGGATGCTCCTCGTAATACTTCCGCAGGTCCGCGTCCGTCACGGGGACGGCGGAATCGGGGACGACGCTCCGGGGCAGGAGAGCGGCCACCTCGAGCGTGACTTTCTCGTTGGCGTCTTTCCAGTTCTGCCACAGACCGGCATCGGAGATGTAGACGTCGGCGGTGACGACCCGCAGCAGCTTCGACTGGCGGATCTGTTCCGCGTACTGCGCCTCGAGGACCGGGACCACCTGGATGGCGGCGCTCGAACGGAGCCAGCGCTGGTACTTTGTGATGTCGAACTGGCCGTCCGTCTGGAATTCCGCCTGCTGCAGCAGTTCGTTGGGGGGGCTCTGCTGAATCGCTTCGGCGATTTCGTCGGGGCCAACGGTGATGCCGCGATCGGTGTATTCCTTTTCCAGCGACTGCTGCCGGATCAGTTCCTCCCACACCGTCTTCCGTGCTTCCTCCACCTCCTCGGCGCTGAGCGTATGGCCCGACTGACGCTGCCGGCGCTCGGTTTCCTGCTGGACCATCGCCTGATACTGACGCAACTGGATGCGGACGCCGTTGATCTCGCCCACCGTGGTCTGCGACCCGCCGGTCACCTGGCTCCAGTCAACACTGGTGATCACGAAGACCAGCATCAGCACCGCAAACACTGCTGCGGCGACCTTGGTTGCGAGGCTGCGGAAAGCTTGCATCATGGGAAATGGCCCTGGCTCTGAATGGTCCGGCGGCAAAAGAGGGCTAAGTGTAAGCCGGGCAACGGGGAATCTCAAGCAGGGCGGCGAGGGACCCGGTTGACAGTGCCGCCGGGGACCACTAATGTGTTCAATCCCCACAACAACTTACGCCTAGAGCACGGGATGCCACCGAACAGCGAAATCGAGAAGCTCGAGCGCCGTTGGAAGGAGAATCCCAAAGGGACGGTTTTCGCCCCTTACGCGGAGGTTCTTCGCAAGAACGGCGACGTTCCGCTGGCCATCGAGGCCCTTCGCCAGGGACTCGAGCTTCACCCCGACCATATCCCGGGCAACATTGTGCTGGGGCGCTGTCAGCTCGATCTCGGAGCAGATGGCCCCGCCGAGGCCGCCTTCACGCACGTGCTCGATCTCGACATCGAGAATGTGATTGCCCTCAAGGCCCTCGCCGATATCACCGAGCGTCAGGGCCGCCTTATGGAGGCGTCGAGCTGGCTTGAACGGCTGATCTCGGTCGATCCCAGCAACGATGAAGCGCGGGACCAGTTGACCCGCGTGCTCGCGATGCGCGAGGCGGCGGCCGCAGCCATCACCCGGCCGGTGGAAGTGCTGTCGCGCCCCACCCCTGAAAACGAAGCGCCGCTCCCGCCTCCCGCCCCGGTCATCCAGCCTGCCACGCCGGCTGGACTGCGCTCCGAAGCGGCCAGCGGCGAGATCCAGGAGCAGGGGCTCGAGGACGACGCCGACATCGACTCCATACTCGACGCCTTCGAATCGCCGGAGTCAGCCGCGCGCCCGCTCCCCCGTGCACTGGTGGATGCGGAGCGGACCGTTCCGAGCATGCCGGTACTGCCACGCCCGCCCCTGGTCGTCCCGCCGCTGGACCTCGAACCGGGTGAACTACACCTGGCTGAGGCCGCCGCCGACCTCGAAGTGGAACCGCTGGAGGCCATCGAGCCCGATGAGCCGTTCGTGGCGCCCGCGCCCATCGATCTGCGTCCCTCCAGCCGTACGGAATTCCAGGAGCCCGACGCGAGCGAGGAGCTGCTCGACCTGACGCCTGGCGTGTCGGAGTTCCAGGTGCCGGACGATAGCGCCGCGCTGCTCGGGTTGACCCCCGGCACGTCGGAGTTCCAGGTACCCAATGCGTCGGAGGAGTTGACCCTCTCCTCTTCGGGCGCGTCGGAGTATCAGCCGCCGAGCGGGGTTGACGAGCTGCTGGCCGATGTGAGCGCGCGTGCCTCGGCGGAGCAGCGTCTTGCGCCGGAGCCAGAACTAGAATCAGAGCCGGAGCCTCAGGCTGAGCCTGAGCCAGAGCCAGTGGTCCAACCGGCGCCGCCGAAGAGCTGGGGTGGAGGGGTGGTGACCAGCGGCTTTGCGGCGATCGCGATCATGCCCACGGAGGAGATGCCGACCGAGTCGCACGACGACATCACTCCGCCCGAGGTGCCGCTGTCGGAAGCAGCGACAGCCTTCCTCACCCCGTTCCCGGAACCTCTCCCCGAACCGCCGGCGACAGCGTCAGGCGCCGGCGAGGTACTCGAAGAGAGCGCCGTGGAGATCACCGAGTCCTCACTCGTGGAAGTCTCCAGCGAGTCCGAGACTGGCGACCTCGTGGAGGTGGACAGCGACCTGCCACTCGAAGCGGCGCTCCCCGCCGCCAGCGTCGAGGAATCCGGCGAGATCGAGGATGCGCCTGCCTCCGAGCTGCACCTGATCTTCCCCGATGACGTGCCACCGGTTGCCGAGCCACGCGGTCGCCGTCTCTCGCAAGAACTGGCGGGGCCATCGCGGTCGACGATTGAGCCGGCCTCGGCGGAGCCCGAGCCGGTCCTGACCGAGACGATGGCCGAGCTGTATGCGCGCCAGGGGCATGTCGGGGAGGCGGTTGCGGTGTATCGCCGGCTGGTGGAGCGGCAGCCGAACGACCGGCGCCTGACGGACCGGTTGCGCGAGCTCGAAGCCATGGCTCACACCGGCGCGCGGCGGCTGTCCTATATCGCCATGGATACCGGTGGTGAATCAGTGGAATCGTTCTTCCGGGCGCTGGTCGAGGCCCGGCCAATGGGCGCCGGCGCCTCGGTGCCGAGCCGGGTGGAGCCGGACGACGGCAGTGGCGCGCCCACCCGGCCGGCGAGCGATCCCTTGTCGTTGAGCGCGATCTTCGGCGAAGAGTCGCCCCAATCCGCCCCTCCGGCAGAGCCGACCCCTCCCGCAGGCGGAAGCGACGCTTTCTCCTTCGATCAGTTCTTCGGGAGCACCAGTTCCGGAAGTGAGAGTGCCTTGCGCCCGCGGGGCACGGGCCCGGGGGGAGAGGACCTCGATCAGTTTCAGCACTGGCTGAAAAGCCTGAAGCGCTGATGCGCATTGCCGTTCTCAATGGTCCCAACCTGAATCTGCTCGGCACGCGCGAACCGGAGGTCTACGGATCCACGACGCTGGCGGAACTGGAACAGCAGGTCCGGGCGGAAGCGGCCCGCCTGGAGGTGACCCTCACCTGGCTGCAGACGAATCATGAGGGCGCGTTCGTCGACGCGGTCCAGGCGCTGCGCGGTCAGGTGGATGGCGCCATCGTGAACGCCGCGGCGTTCACCCACACCAGTCTGGCCATCCGCGATGCGTTCCTCGCCGTCAAGGTCCCCTTCGTCGAAGTCCACCTCTCCAACGTCTTC
>JAWXBX010000175.1:0-12580 GCA_034440415.1 Gemmatimonadota bacterium
GAACCCGGCGGTGCCACTCAGGCGGAGCGCCCCTGGGCCCGCCGGTGTCAGCCAGGCCCCGCGCACGTCGGCGCGGAGATAGTCCCGCGCCCCGGTGCCGCCCTCAAGATCGAGGTGCAGCTCCACCGCGGTGGACCGGATCAGTGCAGACTGGGTCCACTCAAGCGCGAGACGGCCGACCGAGATCGTCCCCACCCCGAGCGCGGGGTTGGGCCGATACCTCCCGCGTGCCGGGCTCGCCGCGGTACGCACCGAGGTTGATCGTTCCATGCCCCCCGTCGCGCTGAGCTGGGCCGACGCGCCGAGGCGCCACGTCACCGAGCCACCGACGCGATCCAGCAGGACGTAGTCACCCAGATCGCGACCGCCCTCCTGCGCCAGCAGGGAGTTCACCACCCCCGAGCTGATCGGTCGGTCGGCGAAGTCGCGGAGTGAGCGTCGGGCCCGGAGGCCGACGGTGGTCCGGCCCCGTGAACGTTCGACATCGAGTCCGCCGGTCAGACGAGCATCGCTGGTGCCGAAGCCGAGACTGGGCCGCAGCGTGAGGCCGGCCGCAGGCGCGAATGCGACACCGAGGCCGAGCGCGAGCCCCTGCACCCGGTTGACATGGGCGAGATCACTGAGCGAGCCAAGACCGAGCCGGGTACGTGGCAGACCGCCCAGGAAGCGCCCCTCGGCGAGCCGTTCAACCTCCCGTCGCACCGTGCCGATCTCCTGCTGCCCCATCGCCTGTGGCTGGTCGCTGATCGCGGCGGCGAGCGACCCCTGCCACACTCCACCGGTGTCCGCCGGTGCGCGCAACCCGCCAATGGCCGGACCGGCGAGGATCGGCCGCGGCACCTCGACGTTAAGGTCGTACTCCCCGATGTCCCACCGACCGCGGATGATCGTGCGGGCGGGGAAGTCGAGCCAGGTGAGTCGGCGGCGGATCTCGATTTCCTGGCGCCAGGGCAGCCACCAGCGGCCCTCCAGCCGGGCGTTCTCCAGCGAGACGCTCAGGTCCTCCAGCGACGGATCGAGGTAGGCGCTGGCGGTGAAACTGAAGCGGAAGCGGACCAGATCGGCCCGTTCGGCATCGAGCGAAAGGGTTCCGAGGATGCGCGGCGCATGGGGATCGCGGGGGCGCACCTCCACCTCCCGGAGGCGCAGTGTCCCCTCCCGCCCCTCGACCCGCAGCGAATCACCCAGCCGGTAGTCGTACAGGTCGGTGGCGCCCGGGGCGAGCGGGTGGGGCACGTCCCGGACCTCGTCGCCCTCCCCGATGCGGATGGAGTCGCCGAAATTCCCGGTGACGATGGCGACGTGATCGCGATGATAGCTGATGTCGGTGGGAAGCCAGCGCCCGTCGCGCCAGCCGGTGATGACCTGCTTGCTGGTGGATGGGGCTCGCCAATACACTTCCACCTGCAGTTCGTCCGCCTTGATCAGGCGGGGCGGGGCCTCGAGGTCGCGGCCCGCCTGCGCCAGGAAGAAGACGAACCCGTGTGCAGTGACGCGATAGCTTTGCAGCGTTGAATCCGGCTCAGCCGCTTTGCGCGCCAGGATGGCGCGGTGGACCAGGTCAAGCGTCGTGGAATCGTTCCATTGCTGGGCGATTAGCGGGGAACGGGGAACGGGGAACGCGACCAGCAGGCAATACAGTACCCGACTCCACCTGCTCCCCGGCAGACCAGTGGATCTCGCTGTTCGGCTGAGTGACCGCAACGTCCCCATTTCCCGTTCCCTGTTTCCTGTTTCCCGTTCCCCGTTCCCTCTGCCCGTGACAATTAGCCTGCGCCACGTCATCCCGGCAACGCTCCTCCTCCTCGCCGCCTGTGGTAGCGGGCGCACCCGGCCGGGCACTGCGACCGATGGCGCGGGCCAGGCGCGTGACCTGCCGCTTGATCAGCTCCATCTGCTGGAGATGAGCGGTGTGCCGCCGGAGGATACGACCGTCACGTTCCGGACTGGCGCGAGCCGCAGGATCATCCTGCGGCACGGCCCGCCCGACAACACGGTGTTCGTGGAGCTGCACTTCCCGGCCGAGACGTTTCCCGAGGCGCCGGAGTCGGTAACGGTCACCGTGCATCCGCGGCCCGGGATCTACGGCGTCGATGTCACAATCACCTCGCCGCCGGAGGCGGGCGGCACCATCCGGTTCAAGTATCCGGTGCACTTCTCGGCACCGCTCGCCGGCATCGCGCGGTATGGCAGTGTGCTCCAGTTTGAGCGGGCACTGGTGATCGCCGCGCTCAAGGAGGCCCGCCTCTACACGCTGCTGCCGTCGACCCGGCCGGCATCGGACAATCTCGAGGCGCTCATGGCAGGCTCGGGGACCTACCTTGTCGCGGCACCGCGATAGCCACCTTCCTACGCCACCCCATGTCCCTCGCCGACTTTCTCACCCGGGCCCAGCCTGGCATGGTCCCCGTCACCCGGCAGGTCGTGCTCGATGGCGACTCGCCAGTGTCGGCGTTCGCCAAGCTGCACCGCGGTCCGTACGGGTTCCTGCTCGAATCGCTGGAGGGCGGCGAGCGCTGGGCGCGCTACACCTTCCTGTCGACCGACCCGCGCGAGGTCTACCGCTACCGCGGCCGGACCGTGGAGCGGTGGACCGCAACGGGAGGCTGGCGCACGATCACGACGGACGAGGCCCCGCTCGATCACATGGCCCGCACGATGCGGCAGTATCCGCCCGTCAGCCTGCCGGGTCTTCCCCGATTCACCGGCGGCGCGGTGGGGTACATTGGCTACGATGTGGTGCGGAGCCTCGAGCGGCTGCCCGCCGGTCCGCCGGACGACCGCGATCTGCCCGATGCGATCCTCATGGTAGCCGACACCGTGCTCGTGCTCGATAACCTGTTCAATCGCGCGACCGTGATCGCGAACATCGAGGTCACCGAGGGGCTATCGGCCGCGGAGCTCGCCAGCCGGTACCACCGGGCGGTGGCCCGGATCGACGACTGGCTCGACCGCCTCCGGGGGCCCTCACCACTTCAGCCACTGCTGATCGAAGGCCCGCCACCGAGCCCCGCCGTCACGTCGCCCTATCCCGAGGCAGCGTATCAGGAGGGGGTGCGCCGGATCCAGGAATACATCGCCGCGGGCGACACCTTCCAGACGGTGCTGTCCCGCCGCATCGACCTCCCGGCGCCGGACCCGTTCCTCACCTACCGCTATCTCCGCGCACTCAACCCGGCGCCATATCTCTACTTCCTGCATTGCGACGACCTGCATGTCGTCGGGAGCTCCCCGGAGGTGCTGCTGCGGGTGGAGGAGGGCGAGCTGACGGTCCGGCCGATCGCCGGCACCCGGCCGCGCGGCGCCACGCCCGAGGAGGATCAGGCGCTGCAGGCGGAGCTGGAAGCCGATCCGAAGGAGCGGGCGGAGCACCTGATGCTGGTGGATCTCGGTCGCAACGATGTCGGCCGGGTGGCGCAGTTCGGGTCCGTCCGGCTCACGACATTCATGACCGTCGAGCGATACTCGCATGTGATGCACATCGTGAGCGAAGTCCGCGGCACGCTCCGCCCCGAACTCGACGCACTGGCCGCGCTCGGCGCCTGCTTCCCGGCCGGTACGGTGAGTGGCGCCCCCAAGGTCCGCGCGATGGAAATCATCGATGGACTGGAACCGACCCGGCGCGGTCCCTACGCCGGCGCCGTCGGGTACATCGCCTGGGGTGCCAGAACTCTCGACACCGCGATCGCCATCCGCACCGTCGTCATGCGGGGAGGGCGCGCCTGGGTGCAGGCCGGTGCGGGGATCGTGGCCGATTCCGACCCCGCCGCCGAATGGCGGGAGACTGAAGCGAAGGCCCGCGCGGTGCTGGCGGCGCTGGGCCTCGCGGCCTATAATCCCGCCCTATGACCTTCAAGCTTGTCTCCTTCACCGGCGACCAGGACTTCGAGCTGGTGCCGGGGCACACATACATCGTGGGCCGCGCCGTGACGAGCGATATCCCGATCTTCGATCCGACGATCTCCCGGCGCCACGCCGAGCTGATCGTGTCGAAGACCGAAGTCGACCTCAAGGACCTCGGCAGCTCCAACGGCACCTTCATCAACGGCAGCCGGGTGACGGAAGGGGTCTTCGCCGCCAACGACTCGGTGACGTTCGGAAAGGTGGTCTTCCAGCTCAAGGGGACTGAGCCGCTCCCGGGAAAGCTGGCCACGACCGGTGGCGGGCTGCCGCAGCAACCGGGCGGGACGATCGTCAAGCAGATCGCGATGAGCGGCGGACTTCCTCCGGTCATCGCCGGCGAAAGCGAGCTGAAAGATGCCGGCGGCGGCCAACTCAAAGTCGCCGGCGCCAGCACCGGAGAACGCCAGGCACGCAAGCTCTCGCTGCTGCTGGATGTGGCGCAGAAGCTCTCGGGCGAGCTGGACCTCGACAAGCTGCTGGGCCGGGTGGTGAGCACGACCTTCGAGGTCATGAATGTGGACCGGGTCTCGGTCCTGCTCTCCACCGACACCGGCGACCTCGTGCCTCGCGTGTCGAAGAGCCGTCTCGGCGAGACCAGCTCACAGCATGTGCCCCGGTCGATTGCCCGCAAGGCGGTGGAGGAGCGGGTCGCCATCCTGAGCGACAACGCCGCGGCCGATGATCGGTTCAAGGGCGGCCAGTCGATCATGCTGCAGAGCGTCCGCAGCGCCATGTGCATTCCGCTGATGGCCGGAGCGGAGCAGGTCCTCGGCATCCTCTACGTCGACAATCTCACCGCGACCAATTCCTTCAGCGATGAAGACCTGCAGTTCCTCATCGCCTTCGGTGGTGTGGCCGCCATCGCGATCAAGAACAGCCGCTTTGCCGACCAGATCCAGCGTCAGGCCATGGTCCGCTCCAACTTCGAGCGATACTTCGCGCCGAATGTCGCCGCCGAGATCGCGGCGCAGCAGGGCACCGTCAAGCTGGGCGGCGACAAGCGGCCGGTCACCATTCTCTTTTCCGACATCCGCGGCTTCACCACGATGTCGGAGCACATGCTTCCCGACGCGATTGCCGGCCTGCTCTCCGATTACTTCACCGAGATGGTCGACGTCATCTTCAGCCACGGCGGCACCCTCGACAAGTTCATCGGCGACGCCATCATGGCGCTGTGGGGCGCCCCCATTCCCCACGCCGACGACCCCGATCGTGCGGTACAGGCCGCCATCCAGATGCAGAAGGCCATCCAGATCCTGAACGTCAAGTTCAGGGAGGATGGCCGGCCGATCATCAGTGTGGGCATCGGGATCAACTATGGCGAGACGTTCGCCGGGAATATCGGCAGCCATCTTCGGCTGGAATACACCGTCATCGGCGACGCGGTGAATGTCGCATCGCGACTCTGCTCCAACGCCGCCGGGGGCGACATTCTCATCAGCGATTCGCTCTACCAGGTCCTCAAGGAGAAGCCCGAGGTGGAGGCCAGGGATCCGCTCACGGTGAAGAACCGCGCCCAGGCGGTGAAAGTGTGGCGGGTGAAATTGTAGGGAGTGGGCGGTAGGCAGTAGGCGAAAAACGCTGACGGCTGACGGCTGACGGCTGATGGCTAGTGGCTGATGGCCAATGGCTGCCGGCTATCCCCCGAACTCGTACCGCACCCCCGCCTCGTCCAGCAGCCGCAGCACCAGCCGGACCGGCAGCCCCATCACCCCGAAGAAATCTCCCTCGATCCGGTCGACCAGTGCCGCTCCGTACCCCTGGATCCCGTAGGCTCCGGCCTTGTCCATCGGCTCCCCGGTGGCGATATAGGCGCGGAGGAATTCATCGCTGCACCCGCGAAACGTCACCGCGGTGATGTCGGTGGCCTGACGCAGGACGCCATCAGCCACGAGCGCGACCGAGGTGATCACCTCGTGGGTGCGGCCCTGCAGGGCGCGCAGCATGCGGAACGCGTCGTCCGCATCGGTCGGCTTCTCCAGCAGCACTCCCTCCAGCAGGACTGTGGTGTCGGCACCCAGCACCAGCGCGCCGGGAACGCTCCGCGCTTTCTCGCGCGCGAGCCGCTCCACATACCCGATCGGCGATTCCTCCTCGGCACGCACCTCCTCGATGTGCGATGGGCGGACCTCGACCTGGATGCCGAGCATCTCGAGCAGCTGTTTGCGACGGGGCGAGGCGGAGGCGAGCACCAGGGCGGGCGTCATGGCCGAGCCGGCAACGGGTGGCGAACTCGATCGTCGAGCCCCGACCGGAAGATCCACAGCGCCGAGCCGAGGACGACGCCGAGCAGGGCATGCCTGAGCGCGACACCGACGGCCAGCAGATAGACCGGGAACCCGAGCAGAGAGGCGCGCCGGATCCGCAGCAGCACCTCATCGGGCACGTCGGGGCGGATCAGGCGGTGATTCCTGGCAGCGGTGAACCAGAGAAGGTTGTCGGCCACGTTGATGGCCACGCAGGTGGCGCCGTCGAACGCCGATGCCACGTTGGCCCCGGCATGGTCGGGGCAGGCTGCACGCCGCGCCGTCGCGAACGGTACGAAGGTCATCAGCAGGAGCAGTGGCCCATTGGCATGGAGAACTCGTCGGTCCACCCGCTCCAGCAGATCGAAGACCCCGTCGCTGAACGCGTCGACCCGCGCGGTCTCCCGGGTCACGATCCGCCCGGAATGCGTTCCAGCATCAGCGTCACCGGCCCGTCATTCACCAGCTCCACCTGCATGTCGGCGCCGAACTCCCCCGTCTCCACCCCCGGCCCGCGCACCTGCAGCTCGGCGACAAACCGTGCATACAGCGGTACGGCGACCTCGGGGCGGGCGGCTCCGATGAACGACGGCCGACGACCCTTCTCCGCATCCCCGTAAAGGGTGAACTGCGACACCACCAGGAGGCTGCCCTGCACCTCCGCCAGCCCCAGGTTCATCTTGCCTTCCGCGTCACTGAACAGCCGGAGACCGGCGACCTTCTCCGCCATCCAGGTCACCTCCGCCACGGTATCGGCGTGGGTGAAGCCGACCAGCAAGCAGAACCCGCGGCCGATGCGACCGCGGAGCGTGCCATCGATTGTAACGGAGGCGCTGGAGACGCGCTGGAGGATGACGCGCATGGGAAGAAGGTAGCCGTCCCGGCTCGGTTGGCCACCTCCGCGACCGCCGGTTTCCTCCGGGCATCCCCCTCGGCAACCCCGTCAAGCGACCAACCGATGAGCGGTGCCTGTCACCGATTGATCAGCGCCCCGACGCTGTTGCTCTGCTGCCTCGCCGCGGCCTCCGCCCGGGCACAGGAGGAGGGCCGTGCACCGCTCGCCGGGCCGTTGGCCCAGCAGTTCTTCACCGAGGCGGACAGCCTGGCCCGGAAAGATGGCGGCAGATTGTGGGGGCGTTCTCTCGCGGCGCCGCTCCTGCTCGTCGATCGCGGCTCCCGCGTGATCATCGCGAACCTGGCGGACCAGGACGGTCATCTCGTTGCCGATGGTCGGCTCTTCACCGGGGTCCTGCCCCAGTCGCAGAACATCGCCAACACCGCCTTCGACTGGAGCGGCAGACGATGGACCATGCTGGTCACGCCGCTTCCCCGCGAGGCGGCACAGCGCGCATCCCTGATGCTCCACGAGGTGTGGCACCGGCTTCAGGACAGCCTCGGCTTCCCCGCGGCCAGCCCGACCAATGACCACCTGGATTGGCTCGAGGGAATGAGGGCTTGGCGGAATACACCGGCCTCACGCTCGCCGGCTTCACCGGGCGCCGGGGGGCGCGGGAGGTGGCCGCGCGGCTTGGCGGACTCGACACGGCGACCCACTTGGGCCGCTCCTTTGCATATCGCACTGGCCCCACCTACGGTCTGCTGCTCGACTGGACCGGCAAGCCCTGGAGGCCTACGCTGACCGCCAACGATGACCTGAGTGATAGACTCGGCGAATTGCTCTCGATTCCGACCACTGAGGCATCGTCGACGGAGGTCACGCGGCGCGCGACGGTGTACGGCTACCGGGAGGTGCGCGACGCCGAGGAAGCGCGGGAGCGGACCCGCGCCGCGCGACAGGCCGGGCTGCGCCAGCGATTCATCGAGGGTCCGGTGCTCAGGCTCCCCCTCAGGGCAATGCGACTGGGATTCGATCCCGCCCAGGTGGAGCCACTCGACAGCACAGGAACGGCGACGCTCCCTGATGGTTGACCCGGGGAATTCAGACCCTGTAGCCTTCGGATCATGCCGACCCGACCGCCTTCCGATGTCGCGATCGACCCCGTGACCGTGGGACCGGCCGGGGGACCGGCCTTCCGACTCATGGCGACCGGAAGCGCGGAGCCGCACCGGATCGGGCAGGTAGTGGGGCAGGGCTGCCGGGGGCGTGAACCTTGACCCGGCGCACCCGCTGGATCGTGGTCGCCACCGCCATGGCGCTCCTCGCCTCTGGGGGCGCCCGGCTCCTCGACAGCGTTCTGGAGCGGACCCTTCGCGACCCGCTGAACAACTACCTGCGCGATCGCACCCTGCGCCTGCTGCGGGAAGAGCGCCCGGATGGACTGACGATCACCCTGCCACAGCTGGACCTGAGCCTGCTCCGGCGGCAACTGCAGGTGGACGAGATCCGCATTCGCTACGATCACCAGAGCGGCAATCGCTACGTGCGGATGGAAATCACCGCCCCCGCGCTGGTGCTCACCGGGCTTGATGTGAGCGATCTGATCTGGCGACGCGGGTTCCGGCTTACCGGCGTGCACCTTGAACACCCGCGCTTCGCGCTGCTGGATGAAGACACCACCGCCGCCGCCGACTCGAGTGACGCCTCCACCACCCCCACCGACGCCGAAATTGACTCGCTGCCGGACATCTTTCCCGCGCCGGATTCGCTGCTGTATCGGCTGGTGGCCGACTGGCTCCCGGACGACGTGCGCGAAGGGCGTATCGAGCAGTTGTCGGTGGAACGCGCGACGATCACTTCGACCGTTCGCCGGGGCGCACGGATGACGGTCGACTCGACCGCCGATCTCACGCTCGCCATCCGCGGACTGGAGCTCGACAGCACGCGGCATCGGGTCTTCGAGTGGGGTACACTCACGGCGAAGACGGTGATTCATGCCACACCGGGCCGGGGCGACAGCCTCGTCCTCGAACGTCCCAGCATCACCGTCGTGCCGGAGGACACCGCCTACGCCGTCGCCGTCGCGCGCACCGCCCCGTGGGATGGGAGCCATGCGCTCCGCATCTTCGGCTTCAAGCGATCGCAGGTCAGGCAGTCACTCACGGCGGACTCCATCCTCTACGCGCCGGGACTGCCGGACTCCCTCTTCTTCCGCGGCGCCCGAACCCGGACCACCCGTATCCTCGCCGCGGTCTACGGGCTCACCGTGCACGGGCTGCCCCAGCATCAGATCCGGCAGCGACAGGCCGTGGCGCGGCGGATCGATGTCGATAGCGTCTTCCTCGATGTCCTCGCCGACCATCGCCCGCTGGCCGGCGTGCCCCGGCGCAAGCGCCTCTGGCCCGCGCGCTTCGCCGCGCTGGACTGGCGGGCGGGGGCCGACACCGTGGTGCTCAGGGCAGGGGCGATACGCTATGGCGAGATGATGCCGGGACGCGCGACCGCGGCCACCGTCACCTTCGACCAGATCCACGCCACGCTCACGAACGCCACCAATCGCGCCGCACCAGGCGATTCCGCGGGCCCGGTACTGATGGACGCCGAGGCCCGGCTCTTCGGCCAGGGCGCACTCCGCGCGCACTTCGCCATCCCGGTCAGGCCAGGGCCGCTCGAGGGCCGCATCGAGGGCCGGCTCGGCACCATGCCCCTCGAGGTGTTTGATCGATTTCTGCTGGTGGCGAACGGAGTGGATATCGAATCAGGGAAGATCACCGAGGCGGACTTCTGGATGGACCTGGCGGGCGGCCGAGTGGACGGCCAGTTCAAGGCGGCCTGGTCCGACCTGCACCTGCGGCTGGTGGATCCGGTGACCGGGAAGCAGAACCTGGGGAAAAAGTTCAAGTCGATGATGGCGGGGATGTTCGTGCGGTCGGATAACCCGGTCGACAAGACCGGCACGCCGCGCACCTTTCCAATCAGCTACGTGATCCAGCCCCAGGATACCTTCTGGGGGCTGGTCTGGCGCGGCGTCCGTTCCGGAATCGTGAAGGCGATGAAGCAGTAGCGGCGCGGTTACTCGACCGTCACGCTCTTGGCCAGATTGCGCGGCTGGTCGACATTGCAGCCCCGGCGCACGGCCACGTAGTACGCGAATAGCTGGAGCGGGATGATCGTCAGAATGGGCGTCAGCAGGTCCATGGTTTCGGGAATCGTGAACGTGGCCTGGGCCAGCTTCCGCAGCTGGTCATCGCCCTCGTTCTTGATGGCGATCACCTGGCCACCACGGGCCCGGACCTCCTCGACGTTCGAGACGATCTTGCCATACACCGCGTCGCGCGGGGCGAGGAAGATGACCGGCATGTTCTCGTCGATCAGGGCGATCGGGCCATGCTTCATCTCCGCGGCGGGATAGCCCTCCGCGTGGATGTAGGAAATTTCCTTGAGCTTGAGCGCACCCTCCAGCGCGACGGGAAAGTTGACCCCGCGCCCCAGGTAGAGGGCGTTGTTGGCCCGCCAGAGCCGATCGGACAGCGCCTCGACCTCATCGGCCCGGTCCAGGATCTGGCGGATCTGGTCCGGCAACGCCCGCAGCGCCTGGATGATCTGGCGGCCCTGCAGGATGCTCAGGTGACGCAGGCGGCCAAACCGCAGCGTGATCAGTGCGAGCGCGATCACCTGGCTGGTGAAGGCCTTGGTGCTGGCGACGCCCACTTCCGGACCGGCGTGCAGGTAGATGCCGCCGTCGACTTCCCGTGCGATACTCGAGCCCACCACGTTCACGATGCCGAGGGTACGGGCCCCGCGCCGCTTGGCCTCGCGGATCGCCGCCAGGGTGTCCGCGGTCTCGCCGGACTGCGAAATGCCGATCACCAGCGTCCGGTCGTCGATCACCGGATTCCGGTAGCGGAACTCGGAGGCGTACTCGACCTCGACCGGAATGCGGGCGAGTTCTTCCAGCATGTACTCGCCGATCAGGCCTGAGTGCCACGAGGTGCCGCAGGCGGTGATGACGATCCGGTTGATCTTCTTGATATCGTCATCGGTCAGGTTGAGCCCGCTGACGCGCGCCGTGCCCTCCTCGTCCAGCAGATGCCCGCGCATGGTGTTCCGCACGGTGTCCGGCTGCTCGAAAATCTCCTTCAGCATGAAGTGGTCGTAGCCGCCGCGCTCGATCGTGGCCAGGTCCCAGTCGATCTGGGCCACTTCCTTCTCGATCCGCGTCGCCGAGAGGTCGCGGACGTGATAGCCACTGCGGGTGAGCACGACCATCTCGCCGTCATCGAGATAGACCACCGACCGGGTATGTGCCAGGATCGCCGACGCGTCCGAGGCGACAAACCACTCGCCGTCGCCCACGCCCACCAGCAACGGTGAGCCCTTCCGCGCCGCGACCAGCACATCCGGCTCGGATTCGGAGATGACCGCGATCCCGTAGGCACCATCGACCTCGCGCAGCGCCTGGGCGACCGCCTCTTCGAGGCTCCCCTTGTAGCACTCGCCCACCAGGTGCGCCAGCACTTCGGTGTCGGTCTCGGACTTGAAGGTGTGACCGCGCTGCAGCAGGACCTGCTTGATCGCACCGGAATTCTCGATGATCCCGTTGTGGATCAGCGCGATCTTCCCGCTCTGGTCCATGTGCGGATGCGCGTTGATCGCCGTCGGCGGACCATGCGTGGCCCAGCGAGTGTGCCCGATGCCGATCGTGCCCTTCGGCATGTCCCGATCAAGCAGGCTTTCCAGCGCGGAGAGTTTTCCCGACTCCTTGACCACGACGAGGCCGCGTCCGTTGAGGATCGCGACGCCGGACGAGTCATAGCCCCGATACTCGAGGCGCCGGAGCCCCTCGATCAGCAGGCCGGTCGCCTGACGCGGGCCGATATAGCCGACGATGCCGCACATGCCGGGTCCTTACTTCGAGAAGAGTTCGCGACAGGCCGTCACCAGCGTTTCCGCCGCGGCCAGGGTAGGGGCTTCCGCAATAAACCGCACGATGGGCTCTGTGCCCGATGGTCGAACGTGCACCCATCGGTCGGACCACGCCAGCCGCAACCCGTCGCGCCGATCCGGCACCGCATCAGGAAAGCGGGCCAGAAGAGCCGAGTAGACCGGAGCTAAATCGTTGCCGCGAGGTGCTTTGGCCTTCACAATCCGATATCGGGGCTGGCTGGCGACGAGCTGCGAGACCGAGTGCCCCGTGGCCGCAAGCAGGTGCAGGATCAGTGCCACACCAACCGGGGCATCCCGGCCGATATGCAGCGAGGGGAGAATCACCCCGCCATTCCCCTCGCCGCCGATGATCGCGCCCTCATCCCGGATGGTCCGGGCCACATTCGCCTCGCCCACTGGCGCCCGGACGAACCGGGCCCCATGCATCCGCGCCGCATCCTCCACCACCAGACTGGTCGAGAGATTCGAGACCACGACCGGAGCGTTCACCTGACCCGTACTGGGCGGACCGGGAGCTCCGCCCCTACCGAGCATCGCCCGGACCGCGAGCGCCAACGTGTAGTCCTCGCCGATCGGTTCGCCCAGTTCATTCACCAGCGCCAGCCGATCCACATCGGGATCAACCGCCAGGCCGATGTCGGCGCCA
>JAWXBX010000176.1:0-3616 GCA_034440415.1 Gemmatimonadota bacterium
GCAGGGGGGAGGGGGGAGGGGAGCAGACGATAGGCGATGGGCAAAAGGCGCTAGGCTGACGGCTGATGGCTCACGTCCAACGGCTAATGGCCAACGGCCAACGGCCGGTTACATTTCTCCCCACTCCCGTGCCCAACTCTCCCCCCGCATGATCGCGCTGTGCTACGGCACTCGGCCGCAGGTCATCAAGGCCAGTGTCCTGCGCCGGGCGCTCGCCACTCTGGGGCCGGTGTATGCCATCGACACCGGGCAGCACTATGATTACGCCCTGAACGCGCTGCTCTACGAGCAGCTCGGGGTGGCCCCGCCGGATCTGTTCCTGGAAGCCGGGTCGGCCAGCCACGCCGAACAGACCGCCACCATCCTGACGCGGGCGGAAGCGGCGCTCAGCCGGGTTCGGCCCCGCGTGGTGGTGGTCATCGGCGATACCAACTCCACCCTCGGTGTCGCCCTCGCCGCCGCCAAGCTGCGTCTCCCGGTCGTGCATGTCGAGGCGGGCCTCCGGGCCACCGACCGGCTGATGGCGGAAGAAATCAATCGCCGGATGGTCGATGCCATCGCGACCCTGCTGTGCACCCCCTGTGAGGCGGCGACGCTCCGCATGCGCGCCGAGCATCCCGATGCGACAGTGGTGGAGAGCGGCGATGTCGCCCGCGACGTGCTGGAATCGGTGCGGGCCAGGCTCCCCGCCCCGGCCAGCATCGTCCCCGGACTCGCGTCCCCTTACCTGTTCACCACGCTGCACCGCGCCGAGTTGACCGACGTCCCGGCGCGCCTCGGCGAGGTGGTGCGTGCGCTCGCGGCGCTCGATCTGCCGGCCGTCCTCGCGGTGCACCCGCGGACTCGGGCCGCCCTCGCGGCGCTGGGACTCGATGCCGAACAGCAGGGCGGGCTCCGGCTGGTGCCCGCCGTCGGCTACCTCGAGAGCCTCGCCCTGGCGCGGGGGGCAGCGGCCGTGGTCACCGATTCCGGCGGTCTGCAGCGCGAGGCCTATTGGCTGGGGACGCCGTGCGTCACGGTGCGGGGCGAGACCGAGTGGGAGGAGACGGTCGCGCTGGGAGCGAACGTCCTCGTGTCGCCCGGCGACGCTTCCGCGCGGCTGGCTGAGGCGGTGCGGGCCCAGGTTGCGCGGTGGCGGGGGCCGGCCCGCTGGAAGGCCGCGGTGTATGGTGAGGGCCACGCGGCGGAGAAGGTCACCTCCGCCATCGCCGCAATGCCATGATGAGGTCAGCCCGCTACCGCCCAACGCCTATCGCCACTGTACCTCTCGGACCAGCCTAAGCGACACATGCGCGCTATCATTGTCTCACACACCTACATCGATCCGGCCACCCGCGGCAAGTTGCGCGCGCTGGCCGGGCTCGGCTGCACCCTGACCGTCGCGGTGCCGGCGCGCTGGTCGCCGACCGCGCGGGGGCCGCTGCTGCACGCGGCCTGGGGCAACGAGGCCGGGGTGCGGCTGGTGCCGATCCCGGTGTCCGGCGATCGGGGTGATGCGGTCCATTGGAAGTACCGCGACCTCTACCGGCTGTTCAGCGACTTCCGGCCCGACATCGTGCACGTCGAGGCCGAGCCCTGGACCCCCGCTGCCGCCACCGCCACCGCCTGTGCCGCGCGGCTCGGACTGCCGGCGACCCTCTTTGCCTGGGAGAGTGTCCCCCAGCCCCATACCATCCTGGAGCGCTGGCGCCGGAAACGGACCCTGAAGCGGGTCCGCGCCCTCGTCGGCGGTAACAAGCTGGCGGCCGCGCTGCTGTCACGGGAGCAGCCCGGCGTGCCGGTCGCGGTCATCCCCCAGCTCGGCATCACGCCGCCACTGGAGACGATACGACCGGAGAACTCCACGCTGCAGATCGGCTTTGTGGGGCGGCTGGTGCCGGAGAAGGGGCTCGATGCGCTGTTCCGCGCCTGCGTGAAGCTGCTGGGACGCTGGCAGCTCACGGTGGTTGGCAGCGGCCCGGCGCAGGAGTCGCTCGAGGCACTCGCCGAGCGCCTCGGCGTCTCCTCTCACACGACCTGGCGCGGGGCGCTGCCGCCGGAACGCTTTCGCGAGCTGTGGCCCATGATCGATTGCCTCGTGGTGCCCTCCCGCACCACCCCGCACTGGGTCGAGACTTACCACGGCGCGATGGTCGAGGCGATGGGACATGGTGTCACCGTCGTCGCGACCGATTCCGGCGCGCTGCCCGAGATGGTCGATACCGCCGGACTGGTGGTCCCCGAGGATGACATCCCCGCCCTCACCGCCGCCCTGCAGCACCTCTCCGATGCCCCGCGGGAGCGCATCCGCCTGGGTCGCGAGGCGCGGCTGCGCATCATGGGCGAGTATGTGGACGATGGTGTCGCGCGCCGGACGCTGGAGTTCTGGGAAGGGGTGCTGAGACGAAGGTAGGGCGGCGACCGAAGCGCCTCAGGAGCAGCGGAGCTGCGACTTGGCGCGAGGGGGTGGCGGTTGGGCAGTTGGGCGGTTGGGCGGTTCGGGGTGCGGTGAGGCTGGGTGGGGGCGGAGCTCCAGCTCCGCCCACGTGTTGTCATCCTTGCGAAGGTAAGGATCCCTCAGGACCACACCCCCTACTCGCTACTCCAAATTCCCCACCGCCTACTTCCCCACCCGCCGAAAAGCGTCCATCTTCCCCGCCATGCGTTTTCAATCCATCCGGCTGGCGTTCGGCCTCCTCGCCCTGCTGCTGCTCGCTCCCGTCCCCTCCCTGCTCGCCCAGGTCCCGACGGTGGGAGGGGTCAAACCGACCCCGGCGCAGGCAGCGGAGCTGCTGCGCACCAGGCCAGAACTGGTCCGCCAGCTGCGCGATCGAATCGGCGCCTCCGGCCTGACTCAGGAACAGATTCGCGCCCGGCTCCGCGCCGCCGGCTATCCCGACTCGCTGCTCGATCCCTACCTCGGCAACTTCGACCCGAACCGAAAGGTCACCACTGGCTCCGATGTGCTGGAGGCGGTCCGGGTGCTCGGGCTGGTGAGCAGCGCGGACGCCGACTCGCTGCGGCTGCTGACCGATTCGGCGCAGGCGTTTGCCGACTCGCTCCGCTCCGATTCCCTGTCGGACACGACGCGGGTGCTGAAGATCTTCGGCCTGGCGCTCTTCCGTCGCTCCACCTCGCTGTTTCAGCCGAGCCTCGCCGGACCGGTGGATGACAACTACCGGCTGGGACCGGGCGACGGGCTGGTGCTCATCCTGACCGGCGATGTGGAGATCGCCCATGAGCTGACGGTGACCCGCGAGGGCTTTGTCGCCATTCCGCAGGTGGGCCAGCTCAACGTCGCCAACCTGACGATGGCACAGCTCCAGGACCTGCTCTACACCCGCCTCGGCAAGGTCTACTCCGGCGTGCGCCGCGGCCCGGGAGGGGGGGGGACGACCCGCTTCAGTGTGAGCGTGGCCAACCTGCGGTCAGTGCAGATCTTCGTGGCGGGCGATGTCTCGCGGCCGGGGTCGTTCTCCCTCTCCGCCGCCGGGACCGCGCTCGGCGCGCTGTACGCCGCCGGCGGTCCGACCGAGAACGGCTCCTTCCGCCGGGTGGAGATCCGGCGCGCCGGCAAACTGGTCGACAGTCTCGACATCTACGACTACCTGCTGCGGGGCGACAACAGCCACGATGC
>JAWXBX010000177.1:0-4037 GCA_034440415.1 Gemmatimonadota bacterium
GCAGGTGGCAGGTGGCAGGTGGCAGGTTTCGAAGGTCGGGATACTGGCTAGATACTCAATGCTGCACACTAACGGCCAACGGCTAATGGCCGACGGCCGTTGGCTGGCGGCCGACAGCTACCTCCTCCCCACCACCCCCGCCGCACTCCACCCTAGCAGCCCGGCAAACAGGGGCGGCAGGCAGGCGAGCACCACTGGCGGCAGGCTGAAAATGCCGCCGAGTCGGTCAAGCAGGGTAGCAAATGCCGGGGTGGATGCCTGGACAGCCAGGAGCCCGGCCCATGCGCATCCGGTGAGCAGCCCGATCCGCCACGGCCTGAGCCCCGGCACCAGCCAGGCCCAGACCACAGCCACGACCGGTACCATCCACCATCCTCCCAGCCAGGTCCCCACCGCCATGCTCGCGACTACGCCGAGCGCGGCGGCACCAAGCGGCACTACTGGCCCGAATCGGCGGCGGCCGGGGCCTGGCTCCGGCCCCCGGCCTTCTTCACGGCGAACTTCACCTTCGCCATGATGTTGATCGATGTTCCCTGCTTGACCTTGAACACGACGCCCTCGGCGGAGTTCTCGCTCTCCGCTGTAATCTGGATGAACTCCTGCTTGCGTGAGCCGGCCAGCGAGCCAAACAACAGCTTCTTTCCCACGCTGCCATCGCGAATCTGCACGTCCTGAGTCACCTCGGTCACATTCGACAGCGGGATCGCGAAGATCACTTGCCCGTTCTTGTCGACGAACTTCAGCTCCTCCGTGCCGATCACCAGCGTCCCCTTCTTCTTTTCGGGGAAATTGTCCTTGCCGGAGACGTACTCGACGTCGGGGAACATGTCCTGCGCCTGTACGGCGCCCAGCGGCACAAAAGCGAAGGCGACGAGCGCGAGGCGGACGAGAGTGGCGGACATGAGCAATCTCCTTGGAAGAAACGATACGCTAAGCAGCTGAAGTCGACGAGGCAAGCGCGCTCGCACCCGGCGCACGAACCAGCGCCACGCGAATGATCACGGCCCGAGTTCCAGCGTCGCGCTTACACCGGCAAGATCCTCGGGCCGGCCCGGCGCGAGCAGCGTATCGAGCTCGCCGTCCCGCCAGCGGGGCAGGCGATCAAGGTACCGGCTGCTCGCCGGATTGCCAGACTGACCCCCGGGGTAGATCCCCCAGGCCCGCACCTGCGGGCCGAGCTCCACCACCATCCGCCAGCTCGCGCCGAACCCACCCCGCCCGCTGGAGGGATTGAGCGTCGTCGCCCCGCCCTGCATCGGGATCTGAAGCGCGGAGAGCGCCGGAATACGGAGGAGGTGATAGATGTTGGCGAAGCGTATCCGGTCCCAGCGCCAGCCGGCGGCGTCAGGCGCGCCGTACGTCAGCATGGTCTGCCGATACGCGGCGACCAGCATATCGGCGAGGAGCTGATCCCGATCCTCCACCACGGTTGCCGTGCGCTGATCATCCCACCAGGTGTTGGTCGGATCTTTCAGCAGCGCCCAGGCGATCACCAGCCCCGGTGTGCCCGCCGACCCGTCGCCCAGTTCATCCCACAGCTGCGCCTGCAACTGACGGATCGCCTCCTCGTACAGCACTGCGACGGTGTTCTCCCGCGTGAACCGGAGATCCCAGCTGGCCAGCAGCGCCGCGGCACGAGTGAGCGAATCCCTCGCCGGGTAGCGCGCCGCAGCGGCAAGGAACGCCGGGACAAATCGTTCGGCGGCGGCGCTGACCGGGTCGGTCTGGAAGCGACGCATGTCATCCGGCGTGATCAGGCTGTCGGCCCGCAGCAGCTCGTTGATCCGCAGCGCCCGCCAGGGCGAATACCAGTTGGCGCCGAGGTAGCGGCGGTCCACGGCTGGGTCGATCGGCTGCTGGTTGGCGGAGGCCAGGAAGCCCTGACTGGGGTTCACCGACTGCGGGAGCTGACTGAGGGTCCAGTCGCCCGACCAGTCACTGGCGGAGGTATCGCCGCGCTGGAGCAGGTCGCCGCGATCGTCCGGGCGAATGGGGAAACGGCCGGTCGAGCGAATCGCGATCGTCCCGTGCCGGTCGGCCACAACCATGTTCTGCGCCGGCGCGCGCCAGCCGGTCATCCGGTCGAGCCACTCGGCCACGGTGCGGGCCCGGGCGGCCGACGAGATCGCAGCGAACTCGTCGCCCAATTCCAGCACGGTCCAGCGGACCGACTGCCAGCGGCTGTCGAACGCGCGTCGGAGTGGACCGCGATGGGTAAAGCGCAGCGTGTCCACCCCGATGAGTTTGCCATTCGGATCGAGGTAGCGCTCCAGCCGCAGGCGCAGCGGTCGCCACGCACCATCGACCCGATACTGCGCCGGTACCAGCGGGTCGTCCACCACTTCGCTGTACCGGTCCAGCACGTCCGCTTCGGCGTTGGTGAACGACCAGGCGACATCACGATTGAACCCGAGGATGATGCCCGGCGCACCGGGAATCGTGACACCATAGACATCGAGGCTGTCCGGCACGATGAGGTGCGCCTCGTACCAGATGGACGGCAGCGAAAGTTCGAGGTGGGGATCGCCGGCCAGAAGGGCATAGCCGTCCCGGGTCCGACGCGGTGCCACCGCCCAGTTGTTCGAGCCGATGGCGTCGTCACCGCCGGCAGGCGCACCGCCCCCGGCACCGGCGTCTGTTCCCGCGGCGCGGTGCATACCATCGGGCGCCGCGAGATGCCCATGCATGGCGCGGGGCGCACGTAAACCGTTAGGCTGGATGGGTACCTGCAGCGGGCTGTTGCGCGGGAAGAGCTCGTCCGCTGCCGCCGCACCAACGGCAGCCCGGGCGAACTCCTGCAGCTCCTCGAGATCGCTGTAGGCCAGGGTCCAGCCCATCCGGCCGAAGAAGTACATCGCATCGACCGCCCGCCAGCGTGCCGGGCGAACGTGAAGCAGCTGGTACTCGAGCGGTCGGGAGGGAGAGGCGTCGAGCCAGGCGTTGATACCCTCGGCGTACGCCTCGAGCAGGTGGCGGGTCCAGCCGGAGTCGGCGAGTGCTGCAAATCGCCGATCGGCGGCATCGGGGAGACCGAGCCGTCGAGTCTCCTGGTCGAGCGGCAGGGCGGCGGCACCGACAAGCTCGGTAAGCGTCCCTGCGCCGGCACGCGCCTGCAACTCGAGCTGGAACTGGCGGTCGCGCGCGACCACGAAACCGAGCGCGCGGATGGCATCGAGCTGATTCGTGGCCACGATGTGCGGCACACTCCGGGTGTCGTATCGCACCGAGACCGGCGCGGAGAGTCCGGGAATGCGCTCGTGCGCGCTCGTGGGCAGCTCCGCCGCGCGTGCGACGGCCCAGACTCCGTGGACCGGATCGAGAAAGGCCCCAATCGGAGGGAGTGGGGCCGGCGGGAAGAGGCTGAGCCAGCAGAGGGCGAGCAGGACGAGGCCGGCGAGCAGTGGACCGGCAAGTCGCCTCATGGGCGATACCGTCCCTTGAGCAGTCGGCCCCACCACCAGTTCACCGGGTCAACCTTGATCGCCGGACCCTGCTCGTCCGCGATCGGCATCCCTTCGTTGACCCAGCGGAACAGCCCGCCGTCGAGGCTGGAGACCCGGGAGAAACCCGCCGTCACCAGCGCCTGCGCCATGGCGCTGCTCACCACTCCCGGCCCGTCATAAACGACGAGCGGGATATCGCGGGCGACGTTGACCAGCGGCGCCAGATCCGGGGCGGTGGGGTCGATCTCCACCGCTCCAGCGATGTGGCTGCGCTGGAATTGCGCCGGTGGACGCGCATCGATGAGGAGTGGCGGCGGGCGGGAGGGATCCCGCATCCACGCCACCAGTTCCACCGGTGTCACCTGCCGGACATCCTTGAAGCGGAGCTGCACCGCTTTCCGCACCGCCAGGCTGCCGAGCGGACTGCCATCCCAGACGAGCCCCCCGATCATGCCCACCAGCAACACGAGAGTGATGATGGTCTTGTTGGTGAGGCGCTTGGATTTGGTCATGGGCGAGTGGAGAGGTGGGCGTTCAGCGTTCAGCGTTCAGCGAGAAACTTAGCATTCGTCGCTCATCTTACATCAACTGCCC
>JAWXBX010000178.1:0-15645 GCA_034440415.1 Gemmatimonadota bacterium
AGGGGCCACACCGTAGGGGCCGCATACATGCGGCCCCTACGGTGTGGCCCCTACGATGCGGCCCCTACGATGCGGCCCCTACGATGCGGCCCCTACGATGCGGCCCCTACCTCAGACGATACGCAGCATCCGGTCATCGCTCGGCCGGAGGCCGAGTTTCTGCAGGTACATCTGTTCGTCGGCGAAGCTGATCAGGGCGTCGGCATTGGTGCCGTCGTCGGGATAGAGGGCCAGCCCGGCGCTGAGGGAAAGCTGGCAGCTGTGCGGGCCCACGATGATCGGATCGCGCAACGCCGTCTGCAGGCCATCCATCAGCGCCACCGCCGTCGCCCTGTCCGGAAGCCGTTCGAACAGCACGCCGAACTCATCGCCCCCCAGGCGCGCGATCGTGTCGCTGCGCCGGACAACCAATGAGAGTCGCGCCGCCGTCTGGGTCAGGACCTGATCGCCCACCCCGTGGCCGAGCCGGTCATTCACCGGCTTGAAGCCGTCGAGATCGAGGTAGACGACGGCGAGCAGCTCACGCCGCCGCATGCCGTGGTCGATCGCATGATTGAGCCGGTCGAAGAACAGCGCGCGGTTCGGCAAGCCGGTCAGCGGGTCATGCGTCGCCCGATGGCGTTCCTGCCGGCGGGACTCGTCCAGTTCCGCCATCAGGCGGTGCCGTTCAAGGGAATGGCGCAGTGCGCGTCCCAGGCCCCACGAATCGACCCGCCCCTTCACCAGGTAGTCCTGCGCTCCGGCGCGCACCGCTCCGATGGCGAGGCGGTCATCGTCACTGGCGGTGAGCACGACGATCGGCAGTTCGGGCCAGGCTGCGTGGAGCGACTCCACGCTGCGGAGCCCGGATGTGTCGGGGAGGTCGAGGTCCAGCAGGATCACATCGGGCCGCTCGACGGCAATCAGATCGAGGGCCCGTTCGAGCGTGGTCGCGCGACGGACCTGGAAGGGGTTCCCCGGCAGTTCTTCGAGGAGGACGCCGAGCAGCATGGCGTCGTCCGGATCGTCCTCGACCAGGAGGACGTTCAGGGAAACGAGCTGCTTGAGGATCGGATCGTGCCGCACGGGTCCCTGTTCGCGCTGATGAGAAGAGTGCCTTCCCATCACTATCGGCGGCTGGGCCTCTTTCTATGAGCGGGAAGAAGTCCGACCTCACGGCTTCGTCAGCAGCTCCTCGAACAGCGCCAGGGCGGCGGGGCTTTCGCTCTGACCCAGCCAGAAGATCGCCTTCCTGCGGATCTCCGGATCGCGGTCCCGCTTCGCGATCCGGATCAGCGTCGGCACGCCCTCACGCTCAGGCCGCTGCGACAGCGCGAAGACGGCGGACTCCCGGATTTCCCGGTCGGCCCGCGCATCTCCCACCA
Source organism: Gemmatimonadota bacterium (assembly GCA_034440415.1). Lineage (GTDB taxonomy): Bacteria > Gemmatimonadota > Gemmatimonadetes > Gemmatimonadales > GWC2-71-9 > JADJOM01. Next base: position 1,365 of record JAWXBX010000178.1, read on the forward strand.
GTGAATCCAGCCCCCTCGTCCCCGCCTCTCCTGCCGCCTGACCCAGCCAGAACAGCGCGCTCTTCCGGGTGTCGCGACTGACCCCGTCATTCCGTGCGATCCGGAGCAGCGCCGGCCAGGTCTCCACGCTATCGGCGAGCGTGGCGGGGAGGATCGCGTCCTCCGCTTCCGGTTCCCCCCGCTCCGCGACGCCAAGCAGCCAGCGCGACGCCTCCGCCGCGGCGACCGTCCCGAGATCGACTGTCGCCTCGCGGCGCCAGCGCCCGCCGACGTAACTGCGGATTGCCGTCGTGCGCCCCGCCGTCCGCTCCACCACGACCCGCACCGGTCCATCGGTGCAGCTCCCCTCCCACTCTCCTCGACCGCGACCGGAGCGGTAGGTGATGTTATGCTCGCCGTCGCCGCAAACACCCGCTCGCGCAGCAAAGGCAAACCGTACCGTGCCGTCCCGCACGCCTCCGATACGACTGTCGAGCGTCTGGCCCGCGAGACCGGGTGCCATTCCCACGGCCAGGGCGAGCAGCAGCATGGTTCGCATCGCCGGCCCCTAGTCGTTCAGGATCTGTTCGATGTACTGGGCCGCGCGCGGGTCGTCCGACTGACCCAGCCAGAAGATCGCCTTCCTCCGCATCTCGGGATCCTTGTCCTTCCGCGCGATATCCACCAGTCGATCCACCACCGACGAATCCCCCAGCTGGGCCATCGCGAAAATCGTCTGTTCCTTGAGCACCGGTTCGGTCAGCGAGGCGTACAGCGTACCGAGCTCGGCCGCGGAGCCATCGGTCTGACCCAGCCAGAAGATGGCCTTCTTGCGCAGCTCGATCGCACTCTTCGGGGTCTTCGCCACATCGAGCAGCCAGCGGCGGTCTTCGGCCTTGCCTGACTGGGCAACTCCGAAGATCACCTTGTCCTTGAGGTCGTCGTCGTCCAGTCGTGCGAACAGACCACGCAGGTACTCGCCGCCGCCCTTTTCCGACTGGCCCAGCCAGAAGATGGCCTTCTCCCGCACCCCGCGAGGCACGTCCTTCCGCTCGGCGATATCGCGCAGGGCCTGCGCGGCACGGGGATCGTCCTGCTGAGCCAGGGCGAAAACCGCCCGCTCCTGCAGGTCGGCGTCGCCGGTGCGCCGCGCGATCGAATCGAGCGCCGCCACCGCCTCCGGCGTATTCACCTGCGACAGCCAGAACACCGCCTGCTGCCGCACCTCGGCGTCCGGGTCATTGCGGGCCGCGGCGACCAGGATGTTGGCGGCCTCGCCCTCGCTCGCCTGGGCCACGAGGAAGACCGCCTTGCGTCGCAGGCAGACCGAGCCGGCGTCACGCCGAGCCAGGACCCGGGTCAGCAGCGGGAGTGCCCGATCGTGGTCCATCTGCAGCACGGCGTTGAGCGCCGCCATCTTCACGTCGGATTCATCATCACAATTTCCCTGACCCGCCCTGCCACCCGACGTGGTCGCCTTCTCCCCCTCGAGGATCACCGCTTCGGCTGCACCCGGATCCCCCTCTCGGGCGAGGGTCCCCCGGATGCGAACCGCGAGAGCGTCACCATCGCCCCGTGTCGCGGCGGCGGGATACCTCGTGCGCTGCGTCTCGAGCGCCGCGAGCGCCAGCCTGGCGTGGTCCGCCCCGCCGGCCCGGTACTGCGCGAACGCCTGCCAGTAGAGCGCATCGCCGGCGTAGCCCGACTTCGGATACTTGCGCACCAGGTCGCCGAAGAGCGTGACGGCGCGGGCGTACTGATTCTTGTTCAGTGCCTCGCGGGCGATCTTGTACAGCGAGTCGGCTGGATCGCCCTGCAGCCAGGCCGCGGGGGCGACGGACGCAATCGTGTCGGCTTGAGGGGCCGAGGTGAACAGGGGCAGGTGGATATCGCTCGTGGCCAGCGAGGCAGCGGCGGCGAATCCCAGGAACCAGCGGCTCATTCAGCTTTCTCCTTGCAGAACGGGCGCGTCGCCCGTCGGTACGACCGACCGCAGGCGGGCGATGGTGCCCCGGCGGTCGAGTCCAGTGGTGATCAGGTTGAGGTCCTGTCCCGCTTCCGCGGGCAGCTGCGCGATTTCGGCCAGCACCAGTTCGAGGTCTTCCAGCAGCGGCTGGATCCGTGCGTCGCGGCCGCCGGGACTGTCGAGCAGGATCCGGGTGGCGGCGAGCAGCCGGCGCGCCTCCTCGGGGGCGACTGTATCGGACCTGCCGCTCCGGGCCTCGGCGCGGAAACCGGTAAGGAAAACCTCCACCCGGCCGAGGTGATCGCCGGTGGTGATTCGCTGGGCGAGGGTAGGGGCGGGCGTCTCCGCAGGCCCATGCACAGTCACTCCCGACCGACCGGCGATTATCGGGGCGGGCCGCACGCTCATCCGGCCAAGCGCGAAGGCGAGCAGTATGCCCGCTGCGGCGGCCGCGGGAATCAGGAAGGGCAGGGCCCGGCGCCAGGGTGAGCGGAGGGGCGTGACCGGCGTCTTCCGGGCCTCCGCGATGCGGGCCCAGAGCTGTTCACGTGGTGGCTCCGGTGGCTGATGATAGGCGCGGGCAATTTTCGTGAGGTTCGGGTCGAGTTCGTCGTCCGTCATGCTAGTCTCCGGTCGTCCTGGCGAATGCCGCGAGTGATTCCCGCAGCCGGCCGCGGGCCCGATGCAGCTGGGCCTTGGAAGTGCCCGCGGTCACACCGAGCATCTGCCCGATCTCCTCGTGGGTATAGCCTTCGACATCATGCAGCACGAACACCGAGCGGTAGCCCTCGGCCAGCTGGTCGATCGCGCGGTGGAGCCGCTCGCCGAGGTCGGCGTCGCTCCGTCGGGGCCCGGGATCGGCCACATTCGCACCGGCCTCGATCGGCACTTCACGCTCGACCTTCCGTTTGGCGGACCGCAGGCCGCCGAGTGAAACCGAGACCGCGATCGAGCCGATCCAGGTCCCCAGTTTTGAGTCGCCGCGGAAGTCGCCCAGCCGGCGGAAGACCCGGATGAAGGTTTCCTGGGTCCAGTCGGCGGCGCGGTCGCTGTCGCCCGCGAAGCGCCAGGTCATGCGCCAGACCTGGTCGACGTAGCGATCGTAGAGGGTGCGTTCCGCACCCTGATCCCCCGCGAGGACGCGGGCGATGAGATCGTGTTCAGTCACGGCACTCCGGAGTTTGTCGAGTCACTCGGCCGATCCAGCGTTACTCTGACGCAGCGGGGCCTGGAAGGGTTGCTGAGGGAGGCGGACGGGCCGATAGGCGGACAGCCGGGAGGGCGGGAGGTGGCAGGGGGTGATGGCCGGAAGGTGTCGGCTTGGGTATCCATCCTAAGTAGCTGACTCTGAAAGACTTGCGGCGTAGCGCCGCGGTTGCGACGGACCCCAGGGCCGGGCTATATTGCCAAGTCTCACAGGCCGCCTCCTGGCCCTCGCAATCGCTTGCCATCACTGAACCGCTGGTGCGTCCGTCCCGGGCGGCGCTGGCGTGCCACTCCCTACTGTCGAACCACGGATCCGCATGACCGGCCTGAATCCCAACGAGCGCATCCTGCCCCGGCTGATCGAGGAGGAGATGCAGCAGTCGTTCATCAACTATTCGATGAGCGTGATTGTCTCTCGCGCGCTGCCGGATGTGCGCGACGGGCTGAAGCCGGTGCATCGCCGGATTCTCTACGCCATGAACGAGCTGGGCCTGGTCCCGGGCCGGCCGTACAAGAAGTCGGCGACGGTCGTGGGCGACGTGTTAGGCAAGTACCATCCCCACGGCGACAGCTCGGTCTATGACGCGCTGGTGCGCATGGTGCAGGAGTTCTCGCTCCGGTATCCGCTGATCGACGGGCAGGGCAACTTCGGTTCGGTCGATGGCGACCCGGCGGCGGCGTACCGGTACACCGAAGCGCGACTCACGCCGATTGCCGTCACGATGCTGGAGGATATCGACAAGAACACCGTCGATTTCCAGGCCAACTACGACGACCGGCTGCAGGAACCCACCGTGCTGCCGTCGCGGGTGCCGAACCTGCTGGTCAACGGATCGAGCGGCATCGCGGTCGGCATGGCGACCAACATCCCGCCGCACAATCTGCGCGAGGTGGTCAAGGCGACGCAGGCGCTGATCGATGATCCGGAGCTGACCATCGGCGATCTTCGCAAGCACATCAAGGGTCCCGACTTCCCCACCGCCGGCTACATCTACGGCAAGCAGGGGATCAAGGAGGCCTACGACACCGGCCGCGGCAAGATCATCATGCGGGCGCGGGCCCAGATCGAGGAGAAGGAGTCGAGCGGCAAGAGCCAGATCGTGATCACCGAGATTCCCTACCAGGTGAACAAGGAGAACCTGGTCAAGGCGATCGCCGAGCAGGCGATCGAGAAGCGGCTCGAGGGGATCAGCGGGGTCAACGACGAGTCGGACAAGGACGGCATGCGGATCGTGGTCACGCTCAAGCGCGACGCGATTCCCAACGTGGTGCTGAACCAGCTGTACAAGCACACCGCGATGCAGTCCACCTTTGGCGTGATCATGCTGGCGCTGGACGACGGCGCGCCCAAGGTCATGAATCTGAAGACGATGCTGGAGCGCTATATCGCGCACCGGCACCAGGTCGTGGTCCGGCGGACCCAGTTCGACCTCGACGCGGCACAGGCGCGGGAGCACATCCTCGAGGGACTCAAGATCTGCGTCGACAACATCGACGAGGTCGTGCGGATCATTCGCGAGTCCAAGGACGTGCCGGAGGCGGATGCCCGGTTGCGGAAGCGTTTCGGGCTGTCGGAGAAGCAGGCCGACGCGATCCTCAACATGCGGCTCGCCAAGCTCACCGGTCTCGAGATCGAGAAGCTGGAGGCGGAGCTGGCGGAGGTCCGCACCGAGATCACGGAGCTCACCAGCATCCTCGCCTCGAAGCCCAGGCGGATGGCCATCCTCAAGGAGGAGCTGGAGGAGGTCGCGAGGAAGTACGGCGACGACCGGCGGACGGAGATCCTGGCCGACCAGGACGACTTCTCGGTGGAGGATCTGATCGCCGAGGAGGACATGGTGATCACGATCTCGCACACCGGCTATATCAAGCGGATCGCGGTGAGCACCTACCGCCGCCAGCGGCGCGGCGGCCGCGGGCTGCAGGGGGCGACCACCAAGGAAGAGGACTGGATCGAGCACCTCTTCATCGCCAGCACCCACGACTACCTGATGTTCTTCACCAATACGGGGCATGTGCACTGGCTCAAGGTGCATGAAATCCCCCAGGGCGGCCGCGCCAGCCGGGGCAAGCCGGTGGTGAACTGCATCGCCATCCGGCAGGACGAGCGGGTGGCGGCGACGGTGGCGGTGCGGGCGTTCGCCGCCGATCAGGGGCTGATCTTCGCCACCCGCAACGGCACGGTGAAGAAGACCAGTCTCGCCGAGTACGGCAACGTGCGGAGCACCGGCATCCGGGCGATCAACATCGACGAGGGCGACGAGCTCATCGACGTGCAGCAGTGCGACAGCGAGAGCGATATCGCGCTGGCGACCGCGGACGGCATGAGCATCCGCTTCCATTCGGGCGACGTGCGCTCGATGGGCCGGGTCGCCACCGGGGTGAAGGGGATCGAGCTGGACGCGAACGACCATGTGATTGGCATGGTGATCATCCGGCGGGACGCCACGCTGCTGGTGGTGTCGGAAAAGGGTTTCGGCAAGCGTTCCGAGCTGGCCGATTACCGGGTGCAGAAGCGGGGCGGCAAGGGCATCATCACGCTCAAGCGCACCGACAAGACCGGCGCCCTCGTCGCCCTGATGGAGGTGCAGCCCGACAACGAGCTGATGCTGATCACCAAGCATGGCGTCATCATCCGCATGCCGGTCGATTCCATCCGTGTCATCAGCCGCAACACCCAGGGCGTCCGGGTGATGAACCTGGATGCCGGCGACACCGTGGTGGATGTGGCCCGGGTGGTGAATGAGGACGAGGCGGGCGCGCCCGAAGAGGGCGTGGAAGCGCCCAGTGCCGATGACGCGGAGTAGGCGTCGGCGAACCATCTCCCGCGCTGCCGCATGCTGACCGCGTGAGCCAACCGGCCACGATGCCCGCGGTGTCCCTCGCCGCGATTCAGGCCGCGGCGCGTGCGCTCGTCGGCGTCGCGGTCCGCACTCCGATGGTCCGCGTGGCGGGCCGGCCGCTCTTCCTCAAGTGTGAGCAGCTCCAGCCCATCGGCGCCTTCAAGATCCGCGGCGCCTTCACGGCCATCGCCGCGCTCGCCCCCGCGGACCGGGCCCGCGGCGTCGTGACGTCCTCCAGCGGCAATCATGGGCAGGCGGTGGCCGCCGTCGCCCGCCGGTTCGGCATCCGGAGCGTGATCGTGATGCCGGAGTCGGCGCCCGGCATCAAGGTCGCGGGCGTGCGCAGCCATGGTGGCGAGGTGATCTTCGCCGGCAAGACCCGCTCAGCGGAACAGCAGGTCGTGGCCGAGGGCTTCGTTACATCCCGGGGCATGACGATGATCCCACCCTTCGACCATCCCGGCGTCATCACGGGGCAGGGTACCTGCGGCCTCGAGATCATGGAGCAGGCGCCGGGTGTGCGCACCGTGCTGGTGCCGGTGGGGGGAGGGGGACTACTCTCCGGGGTCACGACGGCGATCAGCGGCCTCAGGCCCGACATCGAGATCATCGGGGTGGAACCGGCTGGAGCGCCGAAGCTCTCTGCCGCTCTGGCGGCGGATGGCCCGGTGCTGCTGGAGCAGACGGCGAGCGTCGCGGATGGCCTGCTCACCCGCTCGATCGGTGTGCTGCCGTGGTCGCTGATCCACGGGCGGGTCCGGCGCGCGGTGCAGGTGACGGAAGCGGAGATCGGCGCGGCGGTGCGCTGGCTGTATCATCATCAGGGGCTGCGAGTCGAGCCGTCGGGAGCGGTGACGGTGGCCGCCGTCCTGGCGGGAAAGATCGAGAGCGACGGTCCGATCGTGGCCGTGCTGAGCGGAGGCAACGTGGATCCCGATCTCTTCCAGCGTCTGATCGATTCGTGAGCCTCGCCCCGCGCATCCTCGTCGCCGATGACGACCAGGCGTTGACCCGCACCCTCTCCTGGATCCTCAAGGAGAACGGGTACGAGGTCGCCGTCGTCAGCAACGGCGATCACCTGCTGGATCGTCTCGCGGCCGACCCTATGACCTGCTGCTGCTCGACATCATGATGCCGGGCGCGGACGGACTACAGCTGCTGGAACAGGTCAAGGCCGACCCGCGGGTCAGCGATGTGCCGGTGCTGATGATCTCCAGCATGCCCCCGGAAGAGGCCACGGTCCGCGCTCTCGGGCTCGGCGCGGCCGACTTCATCTCCAAACCGTTCCGGGTGCGGGAGCTGTTGGCGCGGGTCAAGGCGCACCTGCGGGTCGGGCGCGAGCTGAACCTGGCGCGCGCCGAGGCCCGCAGCCGCTCCGAGATGGTGGATATCCTCCAGGAGGTGACCGCCTCGCTCAAGCCGGAGGAGATCTACCACATCCTGGTGCGGCGGGTGGCCCGCGGCCTCAAGATCTCGAAGTGCTCGCTGATCTTCGCCACTCCGGGCGAGGAGGAAGCCCTCGTGGTGGCCTCCTACGAGAACCCGATGCTGCGCGACCTGCGCATCGGCCTGGGCCGCTACCCCGAGATCCGGCGCGCGCTGGACACCCGGCAGACGGTGCTGGTCACCGACGTGGCCACCGACCCGCTGTATGCCGAAGCGCGCGAGGAGTGGGAATCGGAGGGGTGGAAGGTGCCGACCCGCTCGGCGATCGCCATTCCCTTCGTGATGAAGGACCAGCGGGCGGGGGTATTCTTTCTCCGGACGACCATCGAGGACACGCCGCTCAACGCCTCCGACATGGCGTTTGCGGAGCAGGTGATCAAGGCGGCAACGCAGGCGCTCGAGAAGGCGTATGACCTCGAAAGCGCGGTGGTTGGCCGGGAGCAGATGAAGCAGCTGGCGGAAACCGATTCGCTGACCGGTACTTTCAACCGGCGGGCGCTGGCGGAGAAGCTGGTGCAGGAAGTGGAGCGGGCCAGTCGCTACAATACTCAGCTCGCCTGCCTGATGATCGACGTTGATAACTTCAAGCAGATCAATGACGCCCATGGACACCTCGTGGGCGACACGGTCCTGCGGCAGCTGGGCGCCATTCTCCGGCGGGAGCAACGGGCGGTGGATGTGGTCGCCCGCTACGGGGGCGAGGAGTTCGTCGTGCTGCTGCCCGAGACGATCTCGGGCGGGGCGCGGATTTTCGCCGATCGTGTCATCAAGAAGGTCGCGGTGTATACCTTTGGCGATGCGGACCATGCGATCCACGCGACGATCAGCATCGGCATCGCCAGCTATCCCGACCAGCGGGTGCAGGACGGCGAGACCCTGTTGACGCTGGCGGATCAGAACCTGTACAAGGCCAAGCAGGATGGCCGCAACCGGTACCGCGATTGAGCAGCCGACGCTGCCCCCGCTGCAATCGGATCTATCCCGATCCGGCCCGCTTCTGCCCGCAGGACGGCAGCCCCCTGGTCGATGTCGCCGGGGCCGCTCCGGCCGCCCCCACGCCGGACCAGACCAGCGCGGGATTGCGCACCCTGGTGCGGCAGGCCGCGCTCAAGCGCGGGCCGGGGATGGATCGCGCCAGTACCCTGACCAACGCGCTGCTCGATGACCGCTATCAGGTGGGCAAGCGTCTTGGCGAGGGTGGCATGTCCTACGTCTATCTGGCCAAGGACATGACCACCGGGGATACCGTCGCCATCAAGGTGCTCACGCCCAAGCTCAAGGAAGACAAGAGCTCGGTGGAACGGCTGCGGCGCGAGGCGGGTCTCGCCATGCGCCTCGATCATCCCAACGTCTGCCGCATCTTCCGGCTCGGCGAGACCGAGGACGGCCTGATCTATCTGGTGATGCCGTATCTGCCGGGGGAGCTGCTCTCGGACCGCGAGGTGCGCCAGGGCGCGCTGCCGATCGACTTTGGCGTACCCCTGCTGGTGGAGATGTGCCGCGGGTTGCAGCATGCGCACGACCTGCAGATCGTGCATCGCGACCTCAAGCCGGAAAATGTGATGCTGGTGCCGGATGATTCGGGCGCCGGCGGCGTGCGGGCGGTCGTCATGGACTTCGGTCTGGCCAAGGAGCGGCGGCAGGAGCCCGAGGTCGCCAAGCTCACGGCGACGGGGATCGTGCTCGGTACGCCCGAGTTCATGAGCCCCGAGCAGATTCGCGGCAAGGTGCTCGACCTGCGCAGCGACGTCTACGCCCTCGCCATCGTCGGGTTCGAGATGTTCACCGGCCAGCTGCCCTTCCAGGGACGCAATGCCCAGGAGATGATGATTGCGCGGCTCAGAGGCAAGCCCAAGCTGCTGCGGGAGGTGAAGCCCGACCTGCCAAGCCGGCTGGAGCAGGTGCTCAACAAGGCGATGGCGCTGGATGCCGGCGACCGGTTCTCCTCGATGGGCGCCTTTGCGGAGGCGATCGAAGGCGCGGAGGAGAGCGGGGTGTTTGCCCGGCTCTTTCGGAAGTAGCTGGCGGGAATGGGGAGCAGGGAACGGGGAACGGGATTGACGGTATAGCAGGGATGCGCCTTCATCTTCGATTGCCTGGCCGCCTCCTGATTTGCCTGCTCATCCCGTTCCCCGTCGCCCGTTCCCCGCTGCTGGCTCAGATCCCCCCCGCCGATTTTCTCCTCTCCGCTCTGAAGTGCCATCCGATCGTCTTCTTCGGCGACATCCACCCGCTGGCCGAGCCGAAGGAAATCGTCGCGGAGGTGGTGGCGCGGCAGGATGCATCCGCCCCGCTCAGCCTGCTGGCGCTCGAAATCGGGTCGGATCAGCAGCCATGGATTGATGCCTACCTGGCGAGCTTCCCCGAGGATACTTCCATCCTGCTGGAGCACTCGCGCACGCTGCGGGTGCACTGGGGCGCCAGCCGGGAATATCTGGGGATCTATCGGGCGGCGTGGCGCTGGAATGCGGCCCACCCGGCGGACCCACTGCGTATTCTGGCCGCTGACATCCGCGGCTGGCCGATGACGCCGCTGACCGAGGGGATGGCGGTCGGCGGGTTCGTCAACCGCGACCCCTGGATGGCCGAGGCATTCGCCCGTGAGCTGAAGCAGCGGCCGGCGGCGCGGGTGCTGATCTTCATGGGCGGGTACCACGGGCTGAAGACGGTGGGCGGCGAGATCACGATCGGGCGGGTGCACGATCGATTCGATCGGTGGTTTGCCGGCTATCTAAGCGACGGGGGCACGCCGATCTATTCCGTCTTCACCGATGCGGTTCTCGAAAGCGGCCGTGGGGCATCGCGCCTGTATGATCAGCTCGCGCCGTCATATCCCGGCCAGAACGTGGCCGTCACGCTGGACACGCTCTCCGACCAGATCCGGGCGCCACTGCACGAGGTGAGGCAGGCCGGGTATCATCTCGAGTTCCTCCCGCTGCGTTTCACGATGCGCCACACGGTGGATGCCATGGTGATCCTCAACGCGACCCGACCGATTACCGTCTTTGACGGCGTGTACGATCGCGAGCGGTAGGGCCGCGGCCAGGCCCAGTGGTGGCCGGTTCACCTGAAGCACTCCACTTCCCGGAGGAACGATGCGGCGCGGCACTCTCTCGATTGCGATGGTAGCGCTGGCCGGCGTCATCACCGGGGCGCTGGCGATGTGGACGTTCGGCCGGGGCGAGGCATCGGCAGGGGCCAGGCCAGGCTCCGCTCCCGCGAAAACGCATGGCGAATGGATCAAGCTCGCCAACGCCGCCGGCGACTCGATGCGCGCATACGTCGCCTATCCCGAGCGCAAGGACCAGGCGCCGGCGGTGATCGTGATCCACGAAATCTTCGGTTTGAGCGAATGGGAGCCGAGTATCGCCGACCGCCTGGCCGGCGCCGGCTACGTCGCCATCGTCCCAGACCTGCTCGGCACCCGCTTTGGCATCACTCCAGCCAATCCCGACAGCGGCCGGAAGCTCACCGCGCTGCTGACGCCGGAAGGGGTCAATGCCGATCTCGATGCCGCATACGCCTACGTGAACCGGCTGGCGGCGGTGCGGAAGGACGATATCGCGACGATCGGCTTCTGCTGGGGCGGCGGGAAGAGTTTCCGTTATGCAACCGCGAATCCCAAGCTCAGGGCGGCGGTGGTCTGCTACGGTCCCGCGCCCGACTCGACCCTGCTGGCCGGCATCACCGCGAAGGTGCTCGGCGTCTACGGCGAGAACGACGCCCGTATCACCGCCTCCCTCCCCGATGTCGACCGTCAGCTGAAGTTGGCTGGGAAGAGCTTCGAATACCGGATCTATCCCGGCACCGGCCACGGCTTCCTGCGGCCCGGTCGCACCGGTTCGGATGGCCCGGAAGTGGAGCGGGCGTGGACCAGGATCCTGGCGTTTTATCGTGAGGCGCTGCGGTAGCCGCTCGCGCAGGGGTGGGTCACCGAGCGGCGGATCCATGTGTCGCCGAGAGGCGTCGAGCGCCGGCCGACCCCAACCCGTATTGATCCAGATCCGCGTGAGGAACGACGCATGATCCACCACATTGTCTGCTTCCGGTTCAAGCCCGGCACCGCGCCGGCACAGATCGCCGAGGCCGGCGCCGGGCTTCTCGGGATGGCGGGGCGCATTCCCGGCATCCGCGCCATTCGCTTTGCCCCCAACCTGGCGCCCAGCGCCACCGAGTATTCGCATGTGCTGACGGTTGCCCTCGACGACATGGCCGCGGTGCAGCGCTACGGCGACCACCCCGCGCATCTCGAGACCGTGGCCCGGTTCCTCGCTCCGATCCGGGAGGCACGCCTGGCGCTGGATATCGAAGCGTAGCACTGGGTCCGCGTAGCCAGGGGCGGGTCTGAGATTCCCCCTCCCCTTATCTTGGTGCCATGATCCTCTCCCTGCTGTTCCTGCTCCAGGCCCCGTTCGCGGCCCGGACCGATCCCGATTCCATCCTGCCGCAGCACACGCCGCTGCACCACGACCTCACCATCGTCCTGCCCGACACCGGTCGACACATCCTCGGCGTGCTCACCACCACCTGGCTGCTGCGCTCCGACAAGCCTCTCGAGCTCGAGCTGGATTCCATCTATCGCATCGTCCGGGTGCTGACTGATGGCAAGGGCGAACGCCGGCTGGCGCGGGCCGAATACGCACTGCTGCAGAGCGGCGGCGTCTACATCCCGCACGCCAAGGCTGCCGGCGATACCCTGCGCACCACGATCCGGTATCACGGCGATGCGCGCAACGGTCTCATCATCCGCACCGACAGCGCCGGCCGACGGACGATCTTTGCCGACAACTGGCCGGACCGGGCCCACGACTGGATCCCGCTCTACGATCATCCCAGCGCCAAGGCAAGCGTCACGCTGCATGTCGAGGCGGCCGGCGAGCTGCAGGTGGTGGCCACCGGTGTCCTGCAGAAAATTGACAGCCTGCCTCGGGGTCGCCGGCTTTGGCACTTCGAGCAGGCCGAGAAGATCCCGCCGTACGGTATCGTGATCGGTGCGGCACGCCTGGCAATGACCCCGGTGCCTCCGGTGGCCTGTGAGCTTCGCTGCGTACCTCAGGCCATCGTCACCTTTCCCGAGGATTCCGCCACCGCCGTCGACGGCCCGTTCCGCCGAGTGGGCGACATGGTGGAATTCTTCAGCCGCTACATCGGACCCTTTCCCTATGCCCGGCTTTCCCACGTGCAGTCCACCACGATGTTCGGAGGCATGGAGAATCCGACCGCGATCTTCTACGACGGAGCGGCCTACGCGAACCGTCGGCTGAGCGAGGCCACCGTCGCCCATGAGACGGCGCACCAGTGGTTCGGCGACGCCGTCACCCAGGCCGACTGGCACCACCTCTGGCTTTCCGAGGGCTTCGCGACCTATTTCTCCGCTCTCTGGGTCCGTCATGCCGATGGCGACAGCGCCTTCCGCCGCACCATGCGAGACGACCTCGAACAGGTGGTCAAATCCGCAGCAACGGAGCGGCCGATCCTGGACATGGCCGCCACCGATCTCATGGGATTGCTGAACACCAACAACTATCCCAAGGCCAGCTGGGCGCTGCATTCCCTCCGCGGCCTGATCGGCGATTCCGCCTTCCAGGCCGGTATCCGGGCCTACTATCAGACCTACCGCGACTCAACGGCGCTCTCCTCTGACTTCGCCGCCGTCATGTCCGCGGCGGCCGGGCAGGATCTCACCTGGTACTTCACCCAGGCACTGACGCAGCCCGGCTATCCCAGGCTTGCCGTCACCTGGAAGCACACGAGGGGTATGCTGATCCTGACGGTCAGGCAGACCCAGCCCGCCGCGTGGGGCACGTATCGGCTGCCCGGGCTCGGGCTGCTGATCGACGGCAGTGTGGTGAACGTGGATGCCGCCGGCTCCGAGACCGTCATCCGGCTCCCGCGGAAGCAGGCGCCACGATCGGTGGTGGTCGATCCCGATGGGTGGTGGCTGCTGCAGGCGACGGTCGAGCGGGTGCCGTGAGGCGAGTCGGCCTGCTTGGCGCGGTGCTGGTGTTTGCCGCCTGCCGCGGTACGCTGTCGCCGCTGTCGAATCGGATACAGGTGGGGCAGGAGCCATTCATGGTCGTCGTGGCGGACGGCGAGGATGGCCTGGGCGACCTCTTCGCTTCATCGACCGGGGGCGGGATGGCCTGGCAACTCACCTTCACCCGGGTGGACGAACGGCTGCCGTCGCTCTCCCCCGACGGCATCTCGCTCGCCTTTGTCCGCAGCCGGGCTCCGGGCGACACCACCGGGGTGCACATCTCGGTGATGAACCTGCTGAGCGGCGCCGAGCGGCAGCTCGAGCTGCCCGTCGGGATGCGGGCCGATGCACTGGCCTGGTCGGCGGATGGAGCCCGATTGTACGCGCGTTCGGAGAGCCAGCTGCTGGAGAGCGCGGCTCCTCCGGCGCACACCGGATTCGCGCCAGTAGCGGCGGTGGACCTGGCGGCTGCCGAGTCCGCCTTCGTCGTGCTGCTGGGCACACCACCGACGGTGGCGGTCGAGCGCTGCGCCAATGGCGACGGGCTCTGCGTGCGGCTCGGGGGTGGCGGCGTGGTGCCGCTGGCGGCGGGAGGATCGGGCCCGCTCCGGTGGAGCGGGGATTCGGTGGCGTACCAGGATGGGGGTGTGTTCGTCGTGCGGCCGCTCAGCGGGGGCCGGACCCGTACCCTGACCTGGGACCCGCCGCTCCAGCATCCGCGTCAGGCCACGATGTACTCCGGCAGCGGAGTACGGGACGGCCCCAACTAGTGGAGTGTAACTAAAGTTGCGTTGACAGTGGAGAGGTCATATCTTGGGGTATGTTCACCTCTCCCTATCCGCTCACGGTGTCGGCGAGCGAGCG
>JAWXBX010000179.1:0-8938 GCA_034440415.1 Gemmatimonadota bacterium
CTGCAGGTCCGCAAGACGACAATCCAAGGCGAAATCCACGGATGTCAGGGTCATCTGCTGGCCGAGGAACGGAAATGGGCCGGGGAAGGACCCTATGGTAGCCACACAGCTCTGCGGAATACCATTCAGAATGACCCCGTTCGGACCTGGGACGCTCGAGGGCAGTTCAGTTAGATCGTACGTGCCATCGGGCTGCACCGGAGCAGACTCGCTCCCGGCTTGCATTGTGACTACTAGTCCGGAGGGAAGGCCGCCCTGGGCTGCCACTGTACCGGTAATATGCCATGGGCAGTCCATCAGGAACGGAACGGCGGCGGTCTGCCCGGCAGTGACGAGCGGAAGCCCAAAAGCCGGGCTGCAGGAGGTCCCCGGCTTCTGTGCGCTCACCGAGTAACCCCCCGGTGGGAGCAGGGCGAACCCAAAGTTTCCCTGCGCATCTGTGGTGGTGCTGAGCTGCGGACCTGGCTGAGGCAGGTTCATCTGGGCCAGCACGGTCGCGCCCGCCACAGGCTGGCCGTCGAGGTCCTTCACCGTTCCCGCGATCGCCCCGACCGGGGGGCAGTCCACGCGCCAGTGCTTCACGTATTTCGCCTGTTGGGTCAGGCTGATGGACTGGGCACCGAAGGCGGTGCAGTTGCCCGGCAGGTAGTTGACGAAGATGAAGTAGCCGCCGGCGGGGAATCCTGGCGTGAGGTAGCTGCCATCGGATTGCACCGCCGCCACGATGTTGTTGCCGCCGATGTCAGGGCGCAGCTCCACCGTGAGTCCGGCCGGAAGTGCTCCCTGCACCGGGGTCAGCACACCGCTGACGGTCGGGGGGCAATCGACCGTGATGTCGAAGGTCGTCGTCTGGCCGCGCTGCACTGCCACCGCACGGAAGGAGCCTGCGACGCAACCGGCCGGACTCCAGTCCAGGATGTAGTTGCCCGAACTGAGATTGGCCATCAGATACGCCCCGGTGACGGACGTGGTGGCGTATACATCCACCGGCGGACCACCGCCCGCGACGGGACCGACCGCGTGCACGGTGGCCCCGGCGACTGCCTGGCCATCGAGATCGAGCATCGTGCCGGCGATGTCGCCGGTGGTCGGCGGGTTGACCGTGATTGGGATCGTCCCGCTCGCCGCGGCGGCAGTGGCCGTGATCGTGACCGTGCCGGGCCCGGTGGCGGTGATCAGGCCCGTCGCAGGGTCGACTGTGACCACACCCGGGTCGCTGGTACTCCAGGTGGGATTGAAGCCCGGCACGATATTGCCCGAGTTGTCCTTGACCGACGCCACCGCCTGCACCTGCTCCCCCACTACCAGGTCCGAGTCCGGCAGGACGTAGGGCTGCACCAGCACGATGGTGTTCACCTGCACATCCAGCGGCACGGTGACAGTGAGGCCACCGGTGCTGGCGGTGAAGCTGGTCTGCCCCACCTTCCGCCCATGCACGATCACGCTCGGCCCGGTAATGCTCCCCACCAGGGCCGAGCCGTACTGGAACTCGGCCGCGGTGATGTCGGCGACGGTCCAGTGAATCGTCACCCAGGTCAGCGGCTGGTTGTTGATATCGTAGGCCACGGCGGAGAAGTTCGCCGGGAAGCCGTCGTTCATCAGGTAACTTGACGGCGTCACCACCAGCCGCTGCGGCGCGGGCAGGTCGTTCTGGATATCCGCCGCCAGGGCCACGTAGACCGAGAAGGCGGTGATGGCCTTGGGCAGGTCGAAGCCGACATTCTGCTTCGCGGTCGTGACCCCAGGATAGAGCGGAGCCGCGAACTGTTCCCACCGCAGGCAGTCGGAGGTGATCCCGGTGACAGGACAGCCGGAATCGTTGAAGAAGTTGCGGGGCCCGCCGCTGCCGGGGGTGCCGTTGCCGTTCCAGTCGGAACTGGCCAGCACCTGCGAGGGGATTCCCCCGGCGACGGCGCTCACCTTGAACGGAAAGAGCAGGAGCCCGGCTGTCCCGGCCACCCCGGTGGGCCAGGTCGGCGGCACCAGGGAGGATGAGGTGAGCCGATTGGTGAGGGCGACATCGAAGGTCACCCGCACCTTGTTGGGCTGAAAGGCGCCCGGCGCCGAGCGGACGATATTGCTGGCGGTGGCGCTGACCTCATTCGCCCCCACCAGCGCGAAGCTGGGCCCGTCGCCCGAGGACCCGGGCGCAGCGGGAAGCACGACGTGGATCTGGTCGTGGACCAGGTCCACATCCAGCCGGATGGCCATGCCCTCGAGCCCCGGCGGGAAGGTCTCCGGCGGCTGGGTCTCGACCAGCTGCTCCGCCTGACAGGCGACGAGGAGAAAGACGCTCCCCGCGACGAACTGGCGACGAACCCACGTTATCCGACGCTCTGGCATGGTGTCCTCCCCAAGAAATGGAATCCGGTCGATGTACTCGTCACCCTGTGTGAGGCGATGCCTTCGTCCCGCTCAGGGCCGCACCAGCGTTGCCCCGCCTGCGTCGATGACGGCCCCGGTGCTCAGCATCCCGGTCATGGTGTTGACGGCCAGCGTGAAGGTGCCCGGGGGAACATCGAGAAATGCCACCCGAGCGTGCCCGTTGAATGCCACGGTGGTGGTCAGCGTCGGGTCGAGGAAGCCGCCGGGGCCGAACAGGTACGGGCCCAGAGCCGTCACCGGAGCGCCGGCATCGGTCAGCGCGATGCCCGCAAGCGGGATGCCTTCGAGTGGTTGTCCGGCGGCATCGGCCAACTCGACGAAGAGCACGCCCGTTGCCGCG
This sequence comes from Gemmatimonadota bacterium, assembly GCA_034440415.1. GTDB lineage: Bacteria > Gemmatimonadota > Gemmatimonadetes > Gemmatimonadales > GWC2-71-9 > JADJOM01. Next base: position 2,726 of record JAWXBX010000179.1, read on the forward strand.
CTCGGAGTGGACCCGACGGAGGCGTACTGGGCGTTTGCGTCGGCCTGGGAGACCATCCACACGTCGGCCGTCACGGAGGCCGATCCGATCGTGACCCGGTTCCGGGTCGAGCGGTATGACGGGAGCGCACCGAGAACATCCAGTGCAGTGTTGAAGGGAAGACCTGACAGCTGGTAGCCTCCTGTCCCGCTGCTGACCGTACTCGGAGGCGGCTGGAGTCCGTCGGCGGTCAGGCTCACCGATGGGAGTGGGAGGCCGCTGAAATAGTCACGGACGAACCCGTTCTGATAGGCGCCGCAGTCGAGGACGAAATCCAGCGTGATGACCTGGCCCATTGCGAAAGTCAGCTGCTGCGGGGCCGCCGGCGAGAGCTGGGTGCAGCCCGAGGGGAGCTGGACGGCGACGCCGCCGTAGTCGCCAGTAGGGAGGTACGCCTCGTACTGCCCGGCGGCATTGCTGGTGGCGAGCGATACGAACCCGTAATTGTTCTGATACTGAACGACCACCTGTGATACGGGGCCCTGAGATGAGGTGATCTGGCCCTGCAGTGTGGCAAAGCAGATCACGGTCACGGTAGCTGGCCCGGTCTGTCCCGCCACGACAGTGACGGTGGTCGGCCCGCCGTAGGTCTGGCAGTTGCCCAGTCCGGTAAGTACCGACGCATCGATCACGTAGTTGCCTGGAGCCAGTCCGGTAAGGGAAAAGCTCCCGTTCGGGTCTGTGATGGCACTGCGGCCGCCCAACGAGATTCCGATTCCTGGCATCGGTACCAGCACCACACCGTTCAGCCCGTTATCAACCCGTTCGATCTGGCCGGCGAGGCTGCCGGTGGTCGGAACACAGCTCACCACGAAGTCCGCCGTTGCCACGCCGCCGCTGGTGATGGCGCCGCTGACGCTGGCCGGACTTCCGCAGCTCGCGGGCAGTCCGGACAACGTCGCCGTGAATGCCCCCACCGGCAGTCCGCTGAACAGGAACTTGCCCACCCCGTCGGTCACCGCGGTCTGGCCGCCGGGAGTGAGCGTCACTGTCGCGCCGCTCAGGAAGCCGAGCTGGGGGGAGCTCGCGACGCCGAGAAGTGCGCCGAGGCCGGGCTGAGGTGGCGGCGGGGGATGATCGAGGAGATCCGCCGCCACCACGAGATAGACGCCAACGCTGGTCACGTTCTTGTCGACAGTGAATCCCACCTTCTGCCCCGCCGTGGAGTGCCCGGGCAGCAGCGGAGTGGGAAACATCTCCCAGCGATAACAGTCGCTGGTCACCGCGGTGCCGCAGGTGCCGAAATCATTGAAAAAATTGAGCGGCCCGCCGCTCCCGGCCGAGCCATTCCCATTCCAGTCGGTATTCGGCGTCGCCTTGCCGCCCTGCACCCCGAACGCCGCGACGGTGTAGGGAAAGGCAAGGATCCCCTGTGCCCCGGTCGGCGGCAGCGGGAAAGTCGGGGTGACCAGGTCGGTCACCGACAGCTTGTTGGTCAGGGCAAGGTCAAAGGTGATAGTCCGCTTGTAGGGTACGAACTGCCCGATGTTCGAACGGAAGAAGTTGCTCGTCGTCAGTCCCACCAGTTCCGCTCCCGCCAGGGAAAAGGCCATTCCATCCTGGTGGGCCGCAGTACTGGGCACGGTCGGTGGGACCACCCGCACCACTCCATGTTCGACATCGATGTCCAGATAGAAGGCGTAGGGCGCGATGTCCGCCGGTGGAAGCGCCGGCTGGGTGTTCGGCGCGAGCCGGCTCTCGGCCTGACAGCCGCTCAGGGCGGCGCAAAGCACGAAGAGGAGCCGACCCCACTCCCGATTGGTCCTGATTGCCATGATGTGCTCCGTTTGTCGGGTTCACGATGTGGCACAAATCCGAGGTATCACCACCAGCGTTCACGGTCCTGCCCGCACCTTCATCACCACCAATTCGGACCGGAGGGAGTCAAGCAGTTGCAGCTCAACGTCGGGCACCCCGTCGGCGGCAGACCATTGCCGGAGATACCCAGTGACCCTGCGCTCCAGCAGCGCCAGTCGTGCCGCCTCCCGACCACTGCCCGACGCGCCGGCCGAATCCAGCGTCGACTGCGTCAGCCGTATTCCCCTGGCCTCAGCCGCCCGAAGTGCTACCAGCTCGGCCTCCACCGCAGCCCGGTACTGTGCCAGATCCGTCGACCGAAGCACCACGACCGTCTCCGGAGGGGCCATGCCGCTTGATCGAGGGGGCCGCGCTTCCCGGCAGCCCAGCCCTGAGAAGAGCACAACCAGCCAGAACCCGTTTCCTGTCACCCTCATTCGCTCCTGTTTGCCGAGAATCGGGATTGGCGATACCGTTGGGTTATGCTAGTCCCTCACAGTCATACCGCCGCTCGCTGAGCGTGATATGGCAGATGACGCCTCCAAGTCGGTAGATGACAAGCGGATGATTCAACTTCGATTACTGGGCGGCTTTGAACTCGCGACCGGTCGGGATGCCGGGGATGGCGGAATCGCCGGCCAGCCGAAGCGGGCCGCGCTGCTGCTCTACCTCGCCGCTGCCCGTCCGAACGGCTTTCAGCGACGCGATGTCCTCCTTGCCATGGTCTGGCCCGAGGCCGACACCGAGCACGCACGCCAGGGTCTGCGGCAACTGGTGCTGCAGCTCAGAAAGGTGCTGGGCACCGCGGCGATCGAGGGGCGAGGCAAGGCCGACCTGCGGGTGAACCCAGAGTTGGTAGCGGTCGATAGCCGCCAATTCGAGGCGTGCCTGCTGGAGGGAAGAACCGCCGAAGCGCTGCAGCTGTACCGGGGGGACTTTGTTACCGGATTTCACCTGCCGGGTGCGTCCTCGGACTGGGAGGAGTGGGTCGAGCAGGAACGGGGCCGACTCAGGAGTCTGGCGACCGGGGCTGCCTGGACCATGGCGCAGCGGGAGGAGCGGGCGGGGAACTCGGCGGGAGCCACCTACTGGGCCTGGCGCGCGGTCGAACTGGCACCGGATGAGGAGACCGGGATGCGGTCCCTTCTCGCGCTCCTCCTCAGGCTGGGTGACCACTCCGGCGCCTCCCGGGCGGGCACCGACTACATCCGGCGGCAGCGCGACGTTTTCGGGGCGGAGGCAAGTCCTGCGGTACTGAAGCTGGTGGCGCAGGCGCGCCAGGCCATCGATGACGGACCGCGTCCGGTAGCGCCCGATCCACCGCCCCCTTCCCTCCCTGCCATCGCGACGGCTTCCCCGAATGCTCTGACCGATACGCCCCCATCCCTGACGACTTCACGGCGGTGGCGGTGGGCAGTGTCGCTCTCCGCTGCAGTCGGGTTGATCACCGCCTGGCAGATATTCAGGCCCGCACCGGCTGCACCGCGCGAGACCTTCGCCGTCGGATATCTGCAGGAACTCTCTGGTGGCGATAGCGCGATTCCAACCCCAGTGCTGCGCGACCTGCTCAGTACGAGCCTGGCCCGACTGCCCGGGGTAAGTGTGATCAGCACAGTGCGGTTGTTGGAACTCGAGGCCCAGCTTGGCGCTGGAGTGTCTCCCGACTCGCGCCCGCTGGAGGCGGCGAAACTGGCGGGCGCAAGCACCTTGCTCGGCGGACGGATCCAGCGCGATGAAGCAGGGTACACCCTCCAGCTGACCGCAACCGGAATGCGCCGCGGAATCATCCAGTTCACTATTGAGGCCAGCGCCGCCGATCTCTACTCGCTCGCAGACGAAGCGACCGCAAGCGTATCCCGGCAGCTCCATCTCGACGCCCCACTTCCCTCGATTCGCGATTTCAGCACTCACTCGCTGCTGGCCTACCGCCTGTACGAGGAAGGACTCCGGGCCTTTTCCGAATCGGATTACAGGGCAGCGGGCCGTCTCTTCCGGTCGGCTATCGAAGCGGACTCGACCTTCGCGATGCCGTGGTACTATGCCTCGCTCGTCGCCGACGTGAACGGTGATGGCCCCGCGGCAGACTCGCTGATCGACCGGGTCGTCGCACTCGCTAACCGCGTCCCGGACCGCGAACGGCTGCTGATCCGGGCCCGTTGGGCCGAACGCAACCTCGATCCCGCAACGCTCGCCTATGCCGAGACCCTCGCGGTGCGGTACCCCGCCGAGCCCGACGGTCCGCTCATTCTCGGCGGTGCGCGACTCACATTCGGCGATCCTGAGACTGCGATCGAACCGCTGTTGCGAGTGATCCGGATGGATTCGCTCGGGCTCAGAGGTCAGGTGGCGCGCTGCCGGGCCTGTGTGGCATACCGACAGGTCATCCTGACGAACGTCTATCTCAACCGATTCAGCGAAGCCCAGGCCGCCTTGGCGCGATGGCGCCGCGCACAACCCGGCGCGGCCGATCCGAAACTGACCGCGGGGATGATCGCCAGCTTCCTGGACCAACCCTCAGGAGACTCGGCGGTGGACCGGGTACTCGACTCCGCCGCTCTGGCCGAGCCGACAATCGAGTGGGCGCTCTCGATCCGGCGTGGCGAGTTCGACCGACTGAATGCCCGGGCGCAGGATCTCCTGAAGCGTGGGACGCCAGGACGGCAGGCTGACGCGCGGTGGTGGCTCGACATCAGTCTGCGCACCCAGGGCCGGCTGCGCGAGGCGCTCGCGTCGGCGGAGGGGATCGGCGCCGCACGAGATGAGCTGCAGTCGGCACAGATACTCTGCGAAAGCGGTCGAGGGACGGAAGGAGCCAGGGTCTTCCGGCGAATCGCAGGGCAGAGCCCTGGCTCCCCTGCGAGCTTTCATGCCGCCAAGCACCACTCCTGGTACCTCACACACACTGCAACTTGCCTGGCCCTCACCGGCGATACTGCCGCCCTTGGCCCGCTGGCCGACACCGTGCAACGTGTGGGGGCCAGCAGTTCGTGGCGAAGACACCAGCGGCTGCATCACTACATCCGGGGACTGATCGAACAGGCACGGGGAAACTCGGCGGCGGCGGTGGAGGAATTCCGACAAGCCACAACGGTCCCGACCGAGGGCTTCACCCGGAACAACTACGAATTGGCCGGGGCTCTCATGCGACTGGGAAGGAACGCGGAAGCGATCGAGCCGTTGCAGGCGGGGCTGCGCGGTCCACTCGAAGCCGGCGGGCTTTACGTCACCCGAACCGAGATCGAGGAGCGCCTGGCGCAGGCATTCGATGCCATGGGCCAGCGCGACAGCGCCCTCGCGCACTTCCGGTGGGTGGTTGGGGCCTGGCGGCAAGCGGACCCGCAGTTCACCTCACGTTGGATGCAGGCAGAGGCGCGGGTTGCCGCGCTGGGAGCGCCGAAGCGCGACTAGCCTCGGGCCCACTCCGGCAGCTCCACTCGCGGCGCCGACCTCCCGGCAACCTCAGCTGAGACACCCAGGCAATCCCACCCGCTACCAGCAGACCACGCTCCTGGCCGCAATCACCGCGGCGTTCGGCGCATTGGCCGGCGCACCCTCGAAGACACCGCAGTGACTGGGCGTACCGGTGACCGCGGGATTGTCCATCCTGGCGTACCAGCCGGCGGTATCCACGTACGTCAACACCAGGATATCATCGCCGATCGGCGCGAAGTGCAGCCGTCCGCTCCCTCCCTTCTCTCCCACTGAACCAAGTGGAGTGATCGACCCGGCATAGTCGCCGTTGGTCAGGCGGAAGCTGTCCTGCGCCGCAAGCAGGGCGGCCAAGTCGGTCTTCATGCTGGCGATGACCGGATCTTCCACCGATTTGCCGGCGGAGCCGCCGCATGCAGTCAGCAGCAGGGCCCCGGCGAGCATCGATCGCTGCACGAGCTGATGGCGCATCGGAGTTCCTCCTTGTCGTGGAATGGAGCGAGCCGTACCCACGATGATGCTGGTCTCCCGGAACGTCAATCGGGCGATCCGCACTGCGCCTACGGTCTGATCAGTCGCACAGCGCTGAGGAGCGCGGCCCGGAACGCTGTCCCCGAATCCCTCGGCCTCGCCTCGTTGGTGGTCGTCACCACCCCGATCACGCCGGCCCGTGTTGCCGGATTGAAGTAGAAGAAGGAGCGATAGCCCGCCTGCTCGCCGGTATGCCCCACCAGCGTGACACCGCCCTGCTTCAGCAGGAAGAACCCCAGCCCTGCGCTCTCGCCATCCTCTACCCCGACCGGCACGATCGGGCGCCACATCTCTGTCAGTGTCGCATGGCGGAGTACCGTCTCGAAGCGGGCGGCGCGCCCGCGATCGCCACCGGTGGCGGCGCTCAGGAACCCGATCCAGGTCGCCAGATCCTGTGGCGGCGCATTCCAGCCGCCA
>JAWXBX010000180.1:0-11938 GCA_034440415.1 Gemmatimonadota bacterium
CCCCGGCGCCGTCGGCCACGAGCCGCCGGAGCTGGCCTCCTTCCCGCACCTCACTGAGCTGGAAGATGGCGCTGCGCAGCACCGCATCCGCCACCGGCCTCAACACGCGCCGGATCGCGGGCCCCTCGACCACGATATCCCCGTTCCGCAACCCGATCGTCACCCGGGACACCCGATCCGACGCCGTCCGACCGCTGACGGTGACGCCGCGGACTCCCGCCGCGGCCTCCGCCGTGACGGCGGAGGCAGAGGGGAGGGTGGACTTCAGCACGCCACGCAGTTGCTCGATGCTCCACTCCTCCCGCCACCGGAAGCGGGGCGAGATCCGGCAGTACGCCTGCCCCTCGGAGTCCACATCCCGGATGGACTGCAGGTAGGGCCGGTCCGCCGCGGCGAAGACATCGGTGCCGGCCGCGGTCTGACCGGCACAGGTCGAGAAGAAGAAGGCATCGATCGGCACCCCCTGCCAGGTGAGGATCTGGCCGGAGGTCGTGGCGACGGCGGCGCTGGCCGCCCCGTACTCCGCGCTGGCGCCGGCGTAGACCATGTCGGCCACGGTGGCGTACAGATCGAAGCCTTCCGTGGCGCGCTTCCCCAGATTCCGCAACGCGAAGGTGCGGGAGACAATCGCCTGCGCGGCGAGGGCCTGACCCTCGGTGGAATCCCGCCGCCCCATCTCCGCCGCGACGACGCCAGCGAGATAGTCTTCCAGGCTTACGACATTGACCACCGTGAGGCCGGTGCGGTCCCGGGCAATTGTGAGGCGACCCCGATACGGGCGATCGCCCACCCGGAGCCAGCCACCGGCGACTCGCGGCTGGAAGGTCAGCTGCTGCTGTCCCGTCACCTGCCACCTGCCAGCGGCACCGGCGTCGACCAGTCCCGCGGCGGATCGGACCCGCCAGAACGAGCCCGGCTCGATAGCCCCCGCGCTGTTCCCATCGGCGTCCTGCACCAGGGCGCCGCTATCGCCGGTGACCTCGAGGGTGGAGGCGCCGACCAGCAGGCCGATCCGGATCTCGGGCGCTGCGGCGGTGGGCGCGGGGGGCAACTGCAGATCGCCCATCGGCGGTGCGCAGGTCGCCAGCAGCAGCAAGCCTGCCGTACCGTATCGTCGAACGCTGCCCCTTCCGATGGCGTTTCTCCTCACCCGCGATAGTTCCCGAACTTGAGTTCAATCTCGAAGTCCTGCGTCCGCAGGAAGGCGATGACGGCCTGCAGCTCGTCCCGCGATGGCGCGGTCACCCGGACTTCGTCGCCCTGGATCGTCGCCTGCACTTTCTTGAATCCCTGATCCCGCACCGCCTTGACGATCTTCTTGGCGGCTTCGGTCTCGATCCCCTGCGTGAGTTTCACGGTGCGGCGGACCGAGCCCATCGTGGCCTCCTCCGGCTCTCCGAAATCGAGATTCTTCACCGGTACGCCCCGCTTGATCATCTTGATGCGCAGCACATCGACCAATTGATCCATGCGGAAATCACTGTCGGCGGCGAGACGGATTTCCGCCTTCTCACGATCGAACTCGACAGTGCAGACGGTTCCCTTGAAGTCGTACCGCTGCCCGATCTCCTTGAGCGTCTGATTCACGGCGTTATCCACTTCCTGGAGGTCCGCGCCGGTGGAGATGTCGAACGATGGGTTACTGGCCATGAGGGCAGTTGAAAGAGGTGGTCTAAGTGCTTCTGGGACTTGCGGTTTGAATGTAAGCGATGGGCCTCAAGTTTTCATGGGGATGGCCGATGACAGAGGCAGACACCTGCAAGGACGCACGATGACCAACCGGATCCGCCATCTCCTGAAGGACTGGAATCCTGCCGAGCTTGAGCCGGGAACCGAGCAGCCGGCGGAGCGGGATTCCAGCGCGCCGCGCGAGGTGCACCCGTTGCCGCGTGGCATCAACATGCTGATGCCGGTGGAACTCTGTATCAACCGTGACCTGCTGATCACCCTGCTGTCGGCCAGCATCCAGGAAATCTATCGCCACAAGCGGGTGGATCACTCCCCGCTCTCGGTTCGAGAGCGGGAGGAGATGGAAGCAGCGCTGCAGCAACAGCTCTCGTTTCGGGCATGGGCCCGGGACTACCCGAACGGGTATATCTCGATCGCGCTCTATCCGGTCGCGGAGGTTGACGCGGTCGAAGACCTGGAAGATCTGGGCGATTTCTAACACCCGACTCTTGACGACGGCATGACGCCGTCCTATACTGTCGGAAGTCCGGCGGACGGATTTAGGGCCACTTGCTACCGCCTGGGGTTGTGAACCCCAAAACAAAGAGCTAAAGAGCCGGTGGATACCAACCCCCCGAGCTCGTGGCCGCGGGGGTTTTGTTTTTTGCACCTACCGCGCCGCGCGTCACCCGGAGACGTTTCAGCAATGAAGCGCAGCCCGTTGATGTGTTGTCGCCAGTGCAAGTGCACCCCTCGCGGGGTGGACTGTGCCGGTGGCATGTCACGGGCAGGTGGGTAGGCAGCACACCCAGCCGTTGATGTACCCCAGGCCCGGTTCACCCAACGTGAACCGGGCCGTTTCGCATTCCCGCGAACCAGGCCACCACCGTTGACCCTTGAGGAGTCCGACCATGACGTACCATCCCGACACCCTTGCCATCCACGCCGGCCAGTCACCGGACCCCGCGACGAACGCGCGGGCGGTGCCGATCTACGCCACGTCGAGCTACGTGTTCAACAGCACGGAGCACGCGGCCAACCTGTTCGGCCTGCGCGAGTTCGGCAACATCTACACCCGCATCATGAACCCGACGACCGATGTGTTCGAGAAGCGGGTCGCGGAGCTCGAGGGAGGTGTCGCGGCGCTCGGCGTGGCCAGCGGCCAGGCGGCGGAAACGCTGGCGATCCTGAACCTCACGCGCGCCGGCGACCAAGTGGTGTCGTCGCAGACGCTGTATGGCGGGACCTACAACCTGCTGGCCTATACCCTGCCCAAGTGGGGCATCACGACGTCATTCGTGGATATTCACAACCTCGACGCGGTGCGGGCGGCCATCACCCCGAAGACCCGGCTGCTGTACGTCGAGACCATCGGCAACCCGCGGCTCGACGTGCCCGACTTCGCCGCCCTCGCGGATATCGCGCACGAGGCGGGGATCCCGCTCGTGGTCGACAATACCTTCGGCGCGGCCACCCTGTGCCGCCCGTTCAAGTTCGGCGCGGACATCATCGTGCACTCCGCCACCAAGTGGATCGGTGGGCACGGTACGTCGATTGGCGGCGTCGTCGTGGATGGCGGCACGTTCGACTGGACCAGCGACAAGGCCCGGGCGCGCTTTCCCGAGCTGAGCGAGCCCGACCAATCCTACCACGGCCTGGTCTATACCCAGGCCTTCGGCAAGCTGGCCTACATCATCAAGCTGCGGGTCCAGCTGCTGCGTGACCTCGGTCCGGCGCTCTCGCCGTTCAACGCCTTCCTCTTCCTGCAGGGGTTGGAGACACTGCCGCTGCGGATCAAGCGCCACTCGGAGAGCGCGTTGCAGGTGGCGGAGTGGCTGCAGCGGGATGGCCGCGTCGAGTGGGTGTCCTACCCCGGTTTGACCTCGCACCCGGAGCACGCCAACGCCCGGCGCTACCTCGAAGGCGGGTTCGGCGGCGTCCTGACGTTCGGGGTGAAGGGAGGCCACCAGCAGGCGCGGGCCGTGATCGACAAGGTGAAACTGTTCTCGCTGCTGGCCAATGTGGGCGACGCCAAGTCGCTGATCATCCATCCGGCCTCGACGACACACGAGCAACTCACGACCGAGCAGCAGCGTGCCACCGGCGTCGTGCCCGAGCTCATTCGCCTCTCGGTCGGCCTCGAGGACGCGCGCGACCTCATCGCCGATCTGGACCAGGCGCTGGGCGAGGTCCCGTCAGGCACGCTCGCCGTCGCGGGCAGCGCAACAGCCTGATGCCGGACCGTCCCGTCGTGGTGAAGCTCGGGGGAGATGCGCTCGCCTCCCCTGAGCGCATCCTCGCCGCTGCGCGCCGGATTCGCCGGCTCGCGGCGGAGGGGCCGGTCGTGGCCGTCGCGAGCGCCCGGCGTGGCGTCACCGATCACCTCCTCGACCTGGTCCGAGGGGTCCGGGTTGGCACCGGGGGCAGCGGCCGGCCACATCCTGAAGTGGATCGGGCCGTCGCAACCGGAGAAGTGGTGTCCGCCGCACTCCTCGCGCTGGCGCTCGATGAGCTCGGTATTCGCGCCGTTTCGCTTGATGCCCGGGAGGCTGGGGTCGTCGGCGCCGGCCGCTTTGGTCAGGCACACATCCGGAAGATCGAAACCAGCCGGATCCTGCGTCGGCTCTCGCGTGGCGAACTTCCGGTGATCACCGGATTCCAGGGCTGGCGCCGCGGGCGGGTAGCCACGCTGGGCCGCGGCGGCACCGACACCTCCGCGGTGGCGCTGGCCGCAGCGCTGGGGAGCCCACGCCTCGTCTTCGTGAAGGACGCCGAAGGACTGCGCACCGCCGATCCCAAGCTGGTGGCCGACGCGCAGCCGATTCCCTTCGCCTCCCATGCATTCCTGAGCGCGCTCACCGCCGCCGGCGCTGGTGTCGTGCAGCCCGATGCCGCCCGGCTGGCGGAAAGCGAATCGCTGCCACTCGAGTTCGTCTCGCTCACCGGTGAGAGATGCGACACACGGATCACCCGTGATGCGCCGGACCATGGGCTGCGGGCGGTGGCCACCCGGGTCACCGATGACACCGCGGAGATCACAACGATCGCCACGGGAGCGGCCGTCGCGCACGGTGGGGGGGAACAGATTCGAGAGGCGCTGCGGACGGCGCTTGTCCCGCTCATCGAGATTCAGCCCGCGGCCGACGGCCGTCGCTACCTCGTCCCCGCCGCCCTCGCGGGCGAGGCAACCAGAGTGATTCACGCCGTCTTCGTGCTGGACGATCCCCGCCAGATCGCTCGTGCTTCGTGAGGCCCGAGTGTCCATGACCATCCCCGCGGCGGTGGGCAGCGATCCGGTCGAGCTCCCGCTCGGGGACTTCCACCCGGCAAGCGGGGGAGTCATCCGCGATGCCCGGCTGCGGTACCGAATCTTTGGCGACGCCGCGCTGGGCCACGCGAACGGCTGGATCCTCGTCTTTCACGCGCTGACAGGCAACGCCGACATCGATGGCTGGTGGGGATCGGTGCTCGGGCCCGGCCGCGCACTCGACACGAGCCGGCACGCGATCGTGGCCGCCAACCTGCTGGGCAGCTGCTACGGCTCGTCCGGTCCGGCGGAACTCAGCGATGGCAGCTTTCCCGTACTCACCACCGCGGATCTTGCACTGGCGCATGTCCCGCTGATTCAGGCCCTCGGGATCCAGCATATCGCGCTGGCGACCGGAGGCTCCCTCGGCGGCATGGTCGCGCTGCAGTGGGGGCGGCTCACGCCGGTCCCGGTCGATCGCCTCGTGATCTTTGCGGCGCCGGCCCGAACCAGCGCGCAGGCGATCGGGTGGAATGGCGCGCAACGGATGGCCATCGAGGCCGATGCGGCGTGGGAGAACGGCGCGTATCCTGCCGGTGCGGGCCCGCAGGCCGGCCTGGCCGCGGCGCGTGCGATTGCCATGATTACCTATCGTTCGGTGACGGAATTCGAGCAGCGGTTCGGACGACGGCAGACGCGGAATCCCGGGCAGTTCGACGTCGACCACTATCTGCGCCGGCACGGGCAGAAGCTGGTCGAACGCTTTGATGCCCGCAGCTATGTCTCCCTCATGCAGGCGATGGACAGCCACGACGTTGGCGACCTGTCCGCCGCCGGCCGCCAGACGGCATGGCGGGTTCGGGAGGTTGTGGGCGTTGGCATCGACAGCGATATCCTGTACTATCCTCGCGAGATTCGGGACTGGGTCGCGGGCTACGCCGCGGCCGGCGTCACCGCCCGATACGAAGAAATCCGCAGTGACTACGGGCACGACGCGTTCCTGATCGAGTTCGATCAGGTGGAGCGGTTGCTCGGGGATGGACGAACTGACCGGGAATAGCCCGCGCGGGCGGGGCATTCCCACTGGAGCTGAGTGTGAGTGGTCCCGCTAGACACACCGCCGAACAAGCGACCCCCCGGGAACTCAAGGCGGCCAGCCTGCGTCTGGCGCTCTGGCTCGGCGCGCTGGTCGTGCTCGGCCCGGCGATCCGGGCGCTTCCTCTCGGCCAAACCACGCGCACCGTGATCCTCGCGTGGATTCTCATGGCGGCGGCGCTGTACTGGCTGTACGGTGGACTCGGTTTCCGACCGCTCCTGCTGCTGCAGATCGTGATCTTCTCGACCGCGGTCACACTGCTCTCCATCAAGGTGCTGCTGGTCGGATTGAGCGTGAAGCAGTTCGATGTCCTGCGGGAGGCCGGGCGGACGCTGCTGATCGTGGGGGGGGCGTGCGCGGGTGCCAACCTCGGCATGATGCTGGTCGCGTCGTTGCGACGACGCTGACCCCGGCCGAGGCGCGGCGGTTCAGGACAGGAAGCTCTCCAGGGCGCGGGCCCGGCTGACATGGCGCAGCCTGGTGAGCGCCTTTTCCTTGATCTGCCGGACCCGCTCGCGCGTGATCCCGAGTTGCCCGCCAATTTCCTCGAGCGTCATCGGCTCCGGGCCGTCGAGCCCGAAATACAGTCGCAGGATCTTGGCCTCCCGCTCCTTCAACGATGACAGGACTTCCTCGATCGACTCGGTCAGGGCCTTTTCGAACGTCTCGGCATCCGGTCCGGCGTTCACCAGGTCCGGCAGGTAGTCAAGCAGCTTGTTGTCTTCGCCCGGCGTCATCGGGGCGTCGAGGGAGAGATGGGTCTGGCTGATCGAGAGTGTCTTCTGTACTTCCTCGATCGTGATGTCCATGCCCTCAGCGATTTCCGCCGGGGTCGGCTCCCGTCCGAGCTCCTGCAGCAGTGCGGCCGACCGTTTCCCGATCCGGTGCAGCGTTCCAGCGCGATTCAGTGGTACCCGGACGATCCGGCTCTGTTCGGCGAGGGCCTGCAGGATGGCCTGGCGGATCCACCAGACCGCGTAGGAGATGAACTTGATCCCCTTGGTCTCGTCGAACTTGTGGGCGGCGCGGATGAGGCCGAGGTTGCCTTCGTTGATGAGATCGGAGAGCGAGACACCCTGGTTCTGGTATTTCTTGGCGACGGAGACGACGAAACGCAGGTTGCTGCGGACCAGCTTGTCGAGCCCCTCGGCGTCCCCGGCACGAATGCACTGCGCGAGACGGACTTCCTCCTCCTGGTTGATCAGCGGGTACCGGCTGATCTCACGGAGATACTGGTCGAGCGAACCTTCGTCGAAACCCGACGAACCTCGTTTGCCCGAACCCACTCGCATCGGTCTCATGTGCGGAGCCTCACCACCGGCAGGAAGTTGCTACTGGCAGAACCTTACCCACGCCAAAAAATGGGCGCAAGGAGCGAGCGGCGCTGAGCTTTCAGCGTTCAGCCGCGATCGGATGCCACCGGGCGCCGCCGAGGCCCACCTGCCAACCACTGACAGCTGCGCGCAATGCGATTCCAGCTGAATGCTATACGCGACAGCTAGTAGTTATCGATCTGGGCCCGCTGCAGCGTTCCGGAGTAGTCGACGTACCCCACCTTGACCTCGGAGTAGAAGTCGTAGACGCCCCACCCGCCCTCGCGGTGACCGTTCCCGGTCTGCTTGACGCCGCCGAATGGCAGGTGGGCCTCGGCACCGATAGTGGGCGCGTTGATGTAGGTGATGCCGGTGTCGAGCGACTCGAGGGCCCGGAACGCCGCCCGGACATTGCCGGTGTAGAGCGAACTGGACAGCCCATAGCGGACGCCGTTGGCAACCGTCAGCGCCTCATCCAGCGACCCGACCCGAATCACCGCGAGCACCGGCCCGAAGATTTCCTCCTGGGCAATGCGCATCTCCGGCCGGACGCCGGTGAAGATCGCCGGTTCGAGGAACCAGCCGTGCGCCAGCGCCGCGCGGCGCGGACGGCGGCCCCCCGCTTCCAGCGTCGCCCCTTCCCCGCGTCCCAGCGCCACATAGGACTCCACCTTGTGCAGCGCGGCTTCGTGGATCAGCGGTCCCACCTCGACGCCGCGTTTCCGACCGTCGCCCAGACGGAGCCGGCCGGCCCGGTCGAGCAACCGGGCCAGGAAGCGATCGTGCACCTTGCGGTGAAGCAGCAGGCGACTGGTGGCAGTACAGCGCTGCCCCGTCGTCCCAAAGGCGCCCCACAACACCCCATCCACCGCGAGGTCCAGGTCGGCATCGTCCAGCACGATGACGGCGTTCTTGCCACCCATCTCGAGCGAAAGCCGCTTGTGCTGCCGGCCGCAGCTCTCACCGATCACCGATCCGGTGGCCGTGGACCCGGTGAAGGAGATTACCGGGACGTCGGGATGATCGACCAGCGCGCGACCGACGGTTGCGCCGCGACCGTGGACCAGCTGAATGACGTCCGGCGGGAAGCCGGCCTCGAGCGCCAGTTCCACCAGGCGATGGGCAGTGTGCGGCACATCCTCTGACGGCTTCAGCACCACGGTGTTCCCGCATGCGAGCGCCGGGAACAGCTTCCACGTCGGGATGGCCAGCGGAAAATTGAACGGCGCGATCAGGCCGCAGACCCCGATCGGGCGGCGCCAGCTCATCGCCCATTTGTCGCGGAGCTCACTCGGCACGGTCTTGCCGAAGAGCCGGCGGCACTCGCTGCCGGCGTAGTAGGCGGTGTCGATGCCCTCCTGGACGTCGCCGCGCGCCTCGGCCAGCACCTTCCCCATCTCGCGGGTCATGCCGTCGGCGAGCGACTCCTTCTCCCGGGCCAGCAAGTCGCCCAGGCGACGCAGCAGGTCGCCGCGCGCCGGAGCCGGCACCCGGCGCCACCGCTCGAACGCGACCTGCGCCGAGGCCACGGCGCGGTGCACATCATCCGCGGCGGAATCGGGAAACCGACCGATGAGATCCCGGACATCCGCCGGATTGCGATTCTCGAGATAGCGGCGGGTGGAAGGAGCAACCCACTGCCCGTTGATGAGGTTCTTGAATGTTGGAGGCATGACGGGCATGGCGAGAGGGGAGAAGAAGAAACGGGGAACGGGACGCGATCGTTGCCGTCAGGCGATTGGTAGCCAACAGTTGACGGCTGATGGCCGACGACTTGACTACTGCGGCGCTTCGACCCCGTTCCCGGCGGGGCAGCTCCACACCCGGGGGTGACGCGCGTAGCCCACCCGCGGCAGCACTTCGCGCGCGGACAATACCAGACCCCAGAGCAGCACCAGCATGGAGAGGGTGTGGGCCAGGCCGAGCCGGCGCTGCCATGAGGAGATGCTGCTCCAGAGGCCGGCGACCACCACTGTGACGATGGCACCGAGGTAGACGGAGAGGTTGAAGCCGCAGGCGGTCGGATAGGGCCACTGCGTGATCCCCACCGCGAGACCGACACCGAGGAGCACCCGGAGCCAGGTGGTAATGGTGGTCATTCGCCCACCGCTGAGGGCGGGGGATCCGCTGGCACGCGGGGCGGGCGCCGGCCCGCTGCCACTTTTTGCCGGCACCGCAGCCGACGGATTGGCTATCAGCCGGTCGATATCGGCCATCTCCTTGTCCCAGTTCCGCGGCTGCTCGCTCATGAGCCGTCCCTCGAGAGGCCATACAGCTCGAGCTTCTTGTACAGGCTGGAGCGCGGGATCTTCAGCATCTTGGCGGTTTCGGTGACGTTCCAGTTGTTTTCCTTCAGCTTGCCGGTGAGCCAGAGTCGCTCCATATCGTCCCGGAAGGCTTCAAACGTCCCGTACTTCACGGTGGAAATCTCGCCGGCCGCCTCGGCGGCTGTGCTTTCGCCGAGCAGGCGACTGACATCGAATGCCCGCACGACTTTGCCGGGCGCCAGGATGAGGAGCCGCTCCACGGCGTTGCGCAGCTCGCGGACGTTGCCGGCCCAGTGACGCTCCCGCAGCCGCTCGAGGGCGGCCGGATCGAAAGTCTTTCCCGCCACGCCCGCGCCACCGGCGATGTGCTTCACGAAATGGGCGACCAGGGCGGGCACATCCTCACGTCGCTCCCGCAACGCCGGCATCCGGATCGGGACGACGTTGAGCCGGTAGAAGAGGTCCTGGCGGAAACGGCCCGAGGCGATCTCCTCCTCCACTGACTTGTTGGTCGCCGCGAGAACGCGCACATCGACCTGCACCGGCTTCCCGCCGCCGATCCGCGTGACCACGCCCTCCTGCAGCGCCCGCAGCACCTTGGCCTGCGCCGCGGGCGACATGTCACCAATCTCGTCCAGGAAGAGCGTCCCGCCATCGGCCTGCTCGAACTTGCCCTCGCGGTCGGCGACCGCCCCGGTGAAGGAACCCTTGAGGTGGCCGAACAGTTCGCTCTCGATCAGTTCGGAGGGGATCGCAGCACAATTGACTTCGATGAACGGGCGGGTGCGGCGGGGCGAGCCTTGGTGGATCGCCCGTGCGACCAGTTCCTTGCCCGTGCCGCTTTCGCCGGTGATCAGCACCCTCGCGGTCGTCGGACTGACCCGGGCGACGACGTCCCGCACTTCCTTGAGGGCGAGACTGTCCCCGACCATCGCGAAGCGGGCTTCGACCTCCCGCCGGAAGCGGGTGTTCTCTCCGGCCAGCGCCGCATGTTCGATCGCATTGCGGACGGTGAGGAGGAGGCGCTCGCTGTCGAGCGGCTTTTCCAGGAAATCAAAGGCGCCCCGGCGCGTGGCTTCGATCGCGGTGGCGACGGTGCCATGGCCCGAGATCATCACGACGGTGGCTTCCGGCTTGAGCTCGCGCAGACGCGTGAGGGTGTCGAGCCCATTGAGCCCCGCCATCTTCACATCCAGAAGGACGACGTTCGGCCGGAACTCCTCGAAGAGCGCGAGCCCCTCCCCGCCGGTCGACGCGACCTTCACCTCGATGCCTTCGTATTCGAGGATCTGCCGCAGCGCCGCACGGATTCCCGGCTCGTCGTCCACCACCAGCAGCCGCCGGCTCACCGTGCCCGCTCCGGGAAGAGTGCCACGCCGGCCGGGCGCACCGTGATTCGTGCCACGCCCTTTGGCAGGGTCACTGCGACCCTGCCGCCCTCGGATCCGGGCAGGCCTCGATTGATCAGGGTGCGGCTGGCCTCGGGTGGCAAGGTGATGCCGCGCAGCGTCAGGGCATCGATTCTCCACTCCGCCTGACCGGGCCGGGACGACGCGACGTCTCCAGCCACCGTCACCGTCTCCCAGGCGCGCAGCACCCCGGCCAGCGGCCCGAGCTGATCCGGCGGGATCTGGCTGGTCTCCAGCCGGGCGTCAACGCTCAGCCGACCGTCGCCCAGCGTCACCGTCACCGAATCAAGGTGACTCCGCGCTTCCGGCGACAGGCCGTCGAGCAGCAGCGCGGCCATTTCGCCGGCGGTCAGCACCACGGAATCCGCGTTCCACCCGAGCAGACTGTCCACCTTGTCGCGGCCGTGTGCCCGGGCAGCCGAGGTTGGCGCCCCGTCATGCGGGGCCAGCGCGTCGGTGACGCGGTGCACCTGGGGCCGGACAATGCTCAGGATCTCGTGACGCAACAGCCACGCAGCACTGATCAGGATCGACAGCGCGATGATTCCAAGCAGGCGGAAGGGGAGGATCCAGAGCCGCATCAGCCGTCCAGCACCGGGAGCTCTGCCAGCAGGCCACCCCGGCGGTAGCCGCGCGGGTCGAGGGTGACGCGGGCGAATCCGACCGCCTCGAGCTCCCGCCGGATCGCGTCCCACTGGTCGGCCATCCGCGCACCTTCGGCGGGCAGCAACTCGACCGAGGCATGATCACCACGATGGCGTACCCGGAGGTCGCCGACCACCCCGCGCGCCCGCAGCAGCGCTTCCGCCGTTTCCACCTGGTGCAGTCGTTCCGGTGTCACCGCCAGTCCGTACTGGATGCGGCTGGCGAGACAGGGTGCCGCCGGGGCGTCCCACGTGGGCAGGCCGAGCGATTCCGCGGCGGCACCCTGTCTCGCC
>JAWXBX010000181.1:0-38657 GCA_034440415.1 Gemmatimonadota bacterium
CGCCGGACTCAGTGCCGCCATGGATGCGATTCGGCGCCTCGCCTCCCTCGCCCGCGCCGCCCGCGAGACCGCCAAGCTGCGGGTCAGGCAGCCGCTCGCCCGAATGCAGGTGGCGGTGCCCACGGCGGCGCGGGGCCCTATCTTCGACCGCCTGTTGGTGATCCTGCAGGCGGAGGTGAACGTCAAGGAGATCGTGCCGGTCGCTTCGGACACGGACCTGGTCCGGCTGAGGCCCAAGGCGAACTTCCGTTCCCTGGGCAAGCGGTACGGCAAGGACACCCCGCTGGCGGCGGCGGCCGCCCAGCGGCTCTCCCAGGACCAGCTCAGAATGCTGGAGTCCGGCGGGTCGGCCGAGGTGACAGATGAAAATGGACGGCCGTTCGCCTATTTTGCCGAGGATGTGGCGGTTGAGCGTCAGGTCACGACGGATTGGCTGGTGGCCAGCGACGGGCCATTCGTGGCGGCCCTCGATCCGAGGCTCACACCGGCGCTGGCTGCCGAGGGGCTAGCCCGGGAGCTGATCAGCCAGATCCAGCGGCTGCGGCGGGAGGCGGGGTACGCGGTGACCAATCGGATCGCGCTCGGCATGACGGGCCCGGACGAGGTGCTCGATGCCGCACGGACCCACGCAGAGTTCATCCAGGCCGAGACGCTGGCCCGGCGACTCACTCCCGGAACGCTGGACCCGGCCGCGGATCTCACGCAGGCGGTCGAGATCGAAGGGCACGCAGTAACCATCAGTATTCGTCGCCACACGGGCGGCGCCTGAACCACCGGCGAGCACAGGCAGGGACATGTCATTGAACAAGAAGCAGCTGACGCATTTCGAGAAGCTCCTCATGGAAGAGCGCGCCCGGGTCATGAAGGAACTGGGCTACTATGACGAGTCCTTTGCCGCCACGCTGCAGAACGCCGACGGCAACGTCTCCTCGTACTCGCTCCACATGGCGGACCAGGGCACGGACGCGATGGAGCGGGAGAAGCAGTTCCTGTTCGCCTCGCAGGAGGGGCGGTACCTCTGGCACGTGAACGAGGCGCTGCGGCGGCTGTACAAGTCGCCCGAACAGTTCGGGCAGTGCCACGCCTGCGGGAAGGACATCGCCGTCGAACGGCTGGAGGCGCTGCCTCATGCCCGGCTCTGCATCGAGTGCAAGGAAAAGGAAGAGAATGGCAAGCGGCGCTGACCGGCGACTGTACTGGGGCGCCGGCGTCACGGTCCTGGTGCTCGACCTCATCACCAAGTTTCTCGCCGAACAGCACCTGCTGCGCTCCTCAGGGCGGGAGGTGTTCGGCGAGTGGTTCCAGCTGAGGCTGGTGTACAACCCTGGCGCGGCGTTCGGGCTCGATCTCGGGCCCTATTCCCGCTGGATCTTCATGGTGGTGGCGCTGGTCGCGCTGGTCGCCCTGTTCCGCATGGCACAGGATGCGGAGCGGGGCGATTGGTTCCGCCAGCTGGCGCTGGGGCTGGTCAGTGGAGGTGCGCTGGGCAACCTGGTGGATCGGATCCGCTCGACCCAGGGCGTCGTGGATTTTCTTGATGTCGGGGTGGGGCAATGGCGCTGGCCCACGTTCAACGTGGCCGACATGGCGGTTTCGTGCGGCGCCGTGGCCCTCGCGATCTCGCTCTGGCGTGAGGATGCGCGCCGGGAGGAGCAAGCCACGGCGACGTCGGGTCGAGCGTTGCCGCCGGAGCCACCCACGCCAATCGATCCGATGACTGTCCGGACCGAGGAGTGATGGACGCCGATCTGCATCTTCCTCCCCTGCTCGAAGCCCAGCCATCGGCGCGTGAAGGTCCCTCCCTGCTCATGACCCACACCACATTCTCCGTGCTGGCCCCGACCACGGAGCGGATCGACCGCTTCCTGGCCGATCAGCTCGCGGTCTCCCGCACCCAGGCGGCGCGTCTCGTCGCTGACAAGCGGGTGACGGTCGGGACGGCGGTGGCGCGGGCGTCCCGCATCCTGACCCGGGGCGACGAGGTCGCGATCGAGTTCCCCGTCGATGTCGCGCCGCGCCAGCTCATGCCGGCCGACATCCCCCTGACCATCGTCTTCGAGGATGAACACCTCGCCGTGCTCGACAAGCCGGCGGGCCTCGTGGTGCATCCCGCTCCCGGTCACTGGGATGACACTCTGGTCAACGCGCTGGTGTCCCGCGGTACGACGCTGGCCGGGGGAGCGGAGGGCCGGCCCGGCATTGTGCACCGGCTCGACCGGGACACCTCGGGTCTGATGGTCGTCGCCAAAACCGACATCGCCCATCGGCGGCTGGGGGCCATGCTGGCCGCCCGGCGCATGACCCGGCGGTACGCCGCGCTGACCTGGGGGCATATCGACGAGAGCCCGTTGATCATCGATGAGCCGATCGGCCGGCATCCCCGCGACCGGAAGAAGATGGTGGTGACCTCGGAGGGGCGTGCGTCGCGTACCGATGCCTATCGCGTCGCCCGCTTTCCGCTGGTCAACCTGCTCCGCCTGGAGCTGCATTCCGGGCGTACCCACCAGATCCGGGTCCATTGCGCGCACGTCGGCCATCCGGTCGTCGGCGATCCGGTCTACGGCGGCGGCGGAGCCAAGCGGATGTCGGACCAGAAACGGGTGGCGGCGGAGGCGCTGGAGCGCCTCGCGCCGCGGCAGGCGCTGCACGCGGCATGGCTGAGATTCCGGCATCCGGTCACCGAGGAACTGCTCGAATTCACCTCCGAGTGGCCCGCCGATCTGCGGCCGCTGCTCGCGAGCGCCATGGGTGATGAATGTCCCGTTGCTCCGGCTGAGGCCCTCCGGTATCTTGGTTTCTTTGAACGACATGGCTGATCTCAGGCTGGTTATCTTCCGGCTTGGTACTCTCATCTGCGCGGCGCCGGCGGCGACCGTCCGTGAAGTAATTTCCACGAGCGCCCCCACCAGGATTCCCGGAGCCCGGGCGTCCGTCGTCGGCCTGATGAACGTTCGGGGCACCCTGCTGACGGTCGTCGATGGGCGCATCCTGCTCGGCGCCCCGGCGATTCCGACCGACTCCGTGCTGGTGCTGCAGCAGGGCGAGCGGCTGGTCGGGCTCATGGTGGATGAGGTGCTGGATCTGGCCGACGTCGCCGAGGACTCGCTCTCGCCCGGCGAAGCGCTGCCGGGAGTAGACCCACGGCTGGTGCAGGCGGTCGGGCAGCACGGTGACCAGGTGTTCGCGTTGCTCGATCCGGCCGCCCTGATTGCGCCGGTGCTGGGGTAGGCTCGTTCGCTGTTCAAGGCCGATCTCGAGGGAGGACCTGTGAGTCACACGGTGCTGGTCTGTGATGATGCCATATTCATGCGAACAATGATCTCCGATATCCTCGCGCAGGCCGGGTTTGAAATTATCGGCGAGGCCGAGACCGGGCGTGAGGCGGTGGAGAAATACCGTCAGCTCAAGCCGGACCTCGTGACGATGGACATCGTCATGCCCGACATGGGTGGGATCGAGGCGGTGCGGGAAATCTGCAAGGGGGATCCCGACGCCAAGGTCCTGATGTGCAGTGCAATGGGGCAGCAGGCGCTGGTGGTGGAAGCCATTCAGGCCGGCGCCAAGGATTTCGTCGTCAAACCGTTCCAGCCCTCTCGCGTCCTCGAAGCCGTCCAGCGCGTTATCGGCTGAGGCCATGGACCTCTCCCGCTACGCCGCCCTCTTCGTCACGGAAAGTCGTGAGCAGCTGGGTGCATGCGGGCAGGCGTTGCTGGAGTGGGAGCGACGACCGACCGCGACAGAGCCGGTGGTTACGCTGTTCCGGGCGATGCACACGTTCAAGGGCATGGCCGCCGCGATGGGCTACGCCAACCTGACGGAGCTGGCCCACCGCACTGAGACCGTGCTGGACCTGCTGCGCAGCGATCCTTCGAGCGGACGCGAGATTGCGGATCTTTTCTTCCGCATCGTGGACGCGCTGGAGCAGGGGGCGGGGGTTGCGGTCGATGGTGGGGATCCCAAGCTGGATTTCGCTCCGCTGCTGGCCGAGCTGGACGAGGCATCCGTCGCGACGGCCCCCACCGGCAGCTGGGCCATCCCGGTGGCCGGGGCGATCCCGCCGGTCGCGACGCCACCGGTGGCGGCCAGTCGGTTGATCCAGGTCGTGGTGGCGCCGGGCGCGACGATGCGGGGCGCCCGGGCCATGCTCGCCCTGCGCAAGGCGGAAGCGTTCGGCGCCGTCAGCGCCCTGCGGCCCTCGCTTGCGGCGCTGGAGCAGGAGGAATTCGACGGTCGGTTCAGCTTTCAGCTCGCCGGGAGTGCCGCAGCGGCGCAGATCCTTGCCGCAGTGCGGAGTGCTGGTGATATCGTCGAGGCCTCGATCGACGCGGCGGAGGCGGAGCGAGTCACGGAGGCCGCGGGGCGCGGGCGGCAGATCCGGATTGACCTCCGCCGGCTCGATGCCCTGATGGGTCATGTGGGAGAGCTCGTCGTGGCGCGGGCCCGGCTGATGGAGCTGGCGGAGACGAGTCCCGAGCCGGAGCTCCGGGCGGTGGCGTCGCGCATCGCCCGGGTCACGGCGGACCTCCACGGCGAGGTCGTGCAGGCGCGCATGACGCCCGTCTGGCAGGTCTTCGATCGTTTCCCGCGTGTGGTACGGGATCTGGCGCGACAGCTGGGGAAGCGGGTCCGGTTCGAGGTCGAGGGCGAGGAGACCCAGCTCGACCGCGCGATTCTGGATGATATCGGGGAGCCGCTGATCCATCTGCTCCGCAACGCGGTCGATCATGGGATCGAGCTTCCCGCAGAGCGGGCGCGGCAGGGCAAGCCGGAGGAAGGCCAGGTGCGGCTGAGTGCCGCGAGCGACCGGACCACGGTGTTGATTCGGGTGAGCGACGACGGCCGGGGTGTCGACCGGAGCAAAGTCCTGGCTGAGGCGGTTCAGGCCGGGCTGCTGCCGGCCGAAGCTGGGGAAGTCCCCGACGAGCTGCTCCTCCGCGTGCTGGGCCGGCCCGGCTTCACGACCGCGGCGCGGCTGAGCGACGTCTCTGGCCGGGGCATGGGAATGGACGCGGTGATCTCGCGCCTGCGCGGACTGGGCGGGGTCGTCGAGATCGAAACCCGGATGGGGCAGGGGACGACGTTCACGTTGCGGTTGCCGATGACGCTGGCGATCGTCCGGGCACTGGTGGCACGGGTCGGTGACGAGCGCTACGCGATTCCGCTCGCCGGAATCGCCGAGACCGTCGAGTTTCATCCCGATCGGGTGGCGGCGCTGGAGGGGCGGGAGGCCTTCGTGCTGCGGGAACGGTTGATCCCGACCGTACGGCTCAGGGAGCGGCTGGGGGTGACGGGGCCTCGGCAGCCGGGGCGACAGCCGGCGGTCATCATGCAGGTTGGGGAGCGGCGCGTCGCGGTGGTCGTGGACGCGCTGGTGGGACAGCAGGAAATTGTGGTCGAGCCGTTTGACGCGCCCCAGGGCACGTTGCCGGTCTTCAGCGGGGCAACGATCCTGGGGGATGGAACCCCCGCACTGATCGTGGACCCGGCCGCGCTGGTCTGAGGAGGCCCGATGGATGACGTGAGGGAGCTGCACGCGCTGCAGCGCGACGCATTGCGGGAGGTGGCCAACATTGGCGCCGGCCATGCCGCGACGGCGCTGTCGCAGCTGACCAATCGCAAGATCATGATCAGCGTCCCCGAGGTGAACATCACCCGCCTCGAGGAAGTACCCGAGATCCTCGGCAAGGCCGATGAGATCGTCGCGGCGGTGCTGATGCACATGATGGGCGACCTCACCGGCCGCACCCTGGTGCTGTTTCCCGAACCCTCCGCACGCACGCTCTGCGATCTGCTGCTGCGCCGGGAGATGGGCACGACCACGAGCTTTGGCGAGATGGAACAGTCGGGCCTCAAGGAAGTCGGCAACATCCTCTCCAGCGCGTACATGAATGCGCTGAGCGATTTCATGGGGATGATGCTGGTCCCGTCCGTCCCCAGCCTGGCGATCGACCAGATCGGGGCGGTGCTGACCTCGATCTACATGAACTTCGGCTACGATCGGGACTACGTCTTCTGCGTGGAGACGCAGTTCCTGTTCGAGGACCCGGGGCTCCGCTTGCGCGGGCATTTCCTCCTGCTTCCCGATCTGGCGAGCCTCCGGGCCATCTTCGACGCGATCCGCGTCGGCTGAGGCGGTCGTGACCGGGCCTGTGCTGTCCGAACGAGACCTCTCGGTCCTCCGCTCTTTCGCGAGGCGCATCGATCTCGCGGACGCGGGAGCGCACAACAACCTCGGCGTCCTCTACTACCAGAAAGGCCTCGTCCCCGAGGCCACCGATGAGTTCCTCCGGGCCCTCGAACTCGACCCGCGCATGCAGTGCGCCCAGGAGAATCTCGAGATCGCCTATCATGCCACCGGCTATTACGACCGGCGAGTCGCCGAGCTGCGCGAGCGGCTCCGGCGCGACCCGGCCGATGCCAGTGCCCGGTGGGAGCTGGGCCGCACCTGCGCCGCCCTGGGTCACTGGGACGAGGCGGTCGGCGAGTTTCAGTCGCTGCTCTCGCGCCGTCCCGATGACGTCGCCAGCCTGCTGCAACTCGGCCTCGCCGAGCGTGGACGGGGCAATCTCGAAGCCGCCACCGAGGCGTTCGCCCAGGCCCGCCGGCTCGACGCGACCAGCTCCATTACACTCTTCTACTATGGCGAGGCGCTGTACAACCGCGGGCTGTCGGAGCAGGCCCGCGTGGCGCTGGAAGAAGCGGTGGAGCGCAATCCCGATCACGCCGACGCCTTCTACCTGCTGGCGTTTGTCTATGGCGATCTCGGGCTGCACGAGCAGGCCCGCACCGCCACGACCCGCGCCACGACGCTGAACCCCACCCTTGCGCGCGTCCAGCACAACCTCT
The DNA here is from genome assembly GCA_034440415.1 of Gemmatimonadota bacterium. Lineage (GTDB taxonomy): Bacteria > Gemmatimonadota > Gemmatimonadetes > Gemmatimonadales > GWC2-71-9 > JADJOM01. Next base: position 6,847 of record JAWXBX010000181.1, read on the forward strand.
CGCTGACCCGGTATCCCGGCGTTGGCCTCCCCCCCGGACGGGTACAGGCGCCGCGGCCCGCCGTATCGGAGGGATCGGCCCTCGCCCACTACAACCTCGGTCTGGCCTTTCGGCAGAAGGCGTACTACACCGAGGCGCTCCGCGAGTACCGCCTCGCGCTGGAAGCAGGTGAGGAGCCGCGCCTCGTCCGCCAGGCCATGGCGGAGGTCTACCTCATCCGTCGCGATCTCGCCGCGGCGCTCGAGATCTACGACCTGCTGCTCGCCGAAGACCCGGGCAGCCCGAAGCTATGGAACGAGCGCGGTGTCTGCCTGCACCAATCAGGTCGGCGGGACGAAGCCGCGATGGCCTACGAACAGGCCGTCACGACCGATCCCGGTTACGCCCTGGCCTGGAACAACCTCGGCGTGCTGCGAACCCAGAACCCGGACGACGACGGCGCCCTCGAAGCATTCCAGCGGGCGCTCAAGGCCCACCCCGATCTCGTGGCGCCACGGCTGAACCTGGCCCTCGCGCTGTTTCACCGGCGCCGGCTGCAACTGGCCCTCGAGGCCTATCGCCAGGTACTCGCGGAACACCCGGAGCAGACCGTCGCGTGGAACGGGGTCGGGCTGGTGCTGGTGGAGCTGAAGCGGTTCGAGGACGCGCGCCACGCCTTTTCCCGCGCGGTGGAAGCGGATGCGTCGAATGCGTCGGCCCACTATAACCTCAGCTTCACGCTCAGTCATCTGGGCGACTTCGACGGCGCACTCCGCGCCACCAAGCGGGCGCTGGAGCTGGAGCCGTATTACGTCGCCCAGAAGTATTCGCTGACCATCGACCTGCAGTACGAGCATCCCGAGATCGCCATTGTCCCGGAGATTTCGGCCGACGTGACGGCGCAGCAGGTCGGTGAAGAGTTCAACTTCGATGAGCGGCTGCTGGACCGGATTTTCGACGACCTCCAGCCGCCTGCGCGGCCGGCGCCGGCCCTGGGCGCCGAGGATCCGCTCGCGCTCGCCGCCGACTACATCGCCAAGGGATTCCTGGAGCACGCGAGCGCCCAAGTCGAGCGCGCGCTGGCGCGGGGAGCGGAGCCGGCCCGTGCGACCGCGATGCTGGGTGAGATCTACGCTCGTCGCGGCCTGCATGGCGAAGCGCTGGAGCGCTTCCGCGAGGCCCTGCTCATCTCGCCCGATGAACCCGCGGCATTGCTGGGCTTGCTCCGCGCCCTGCTCGCGCTGGGACGTGGGCCGGAGGCCAGCGACGACGCCGAGCGGCTGGTGCGTGCCCTGCCGGAGGACGTCGAGGCCCTGGTGGCCGTGGCCCGAGTGCGCCTCGCCGCAGGCCAGGCCGCGACAGCACGTGATGCGCTGCGCCGGGCCCGCGAACTGGAGCCGGGTCGCCCGGAGCTGCTGCAGCTCGAGGCGGCCATTGCTGAGCGCCTCGGCGACGCCGGCGGAGCGATTGACGCCTGTCACGCGGCGCTGCAGCTCGATCCTGGTATCCCGCAGGTCTGGCGCGACCTTGGACGGTTGGAGGAACGGCGGGAGAACTGGACGGCGGCAAAGCTGGCCTACGAGCATGCGCTCGAGCTGCTGCCCAGCTACATGGAAGCAGCGCTCTTGCTGGGGGATCTGCTGCGGCGCACCGAGCCTGCCGCCATCGCGGTGGAGTTCCTGGTGGACGTTCTCCTGGCCGAGCCGTGGGATCTCGAGGCGATGCTGCTCCTGGGACGCTGCCTGCTGGATGATGGCCGCCCCGAGCAGGGCCTCGAGGCGCTGGACCGGCTGCTCAAGTTCGATCCCGACAATGAGGCGGGACTGTTCCATCGGGGCGTCGCCCTCGCCCGCACCCGGCGCTACACCGAGGCGGTGCGCGCGTGGGAGCGCGTTGTGCAGGTGGAACCCTCGGGACCCTACGCTCAGGCAGCCCGGACCCATGCGCGTTCTGCCCGCGACCTGCAGCATATCTTTGCTGGAGCGGCCTGACCCGTGGCGATCGAAGGCCCCCTCAAGGAACTCTCCATCCACGATGTCTTCCAGCTGCTCGACCTGAGCCGGAAGACCGGCACGCTGCGGGTGGACTCCGATCTCCGGCAAAATGCCGGCACCGTGTTCTTCGAGGATGGCGCCGTGGTCGGTGCCGAGATCCGCAGCAACCCCCATCCCCTGGGTGGGCTGCTGGTGCGTGCGGGCCGGGTCAGTGAACATGACCTCGGCCGCGCCCGGGCGGTCCAGTCCGCGGGGGACCGTCGCCGCCTCGGAGAAATCCTGGTGGCGGAGGGGCTGGTATCGCCCCGCGACCTAAGCCGCTACGTCCGGTTGCAGGTCGAAGAGGTGGTATTCGAACTGGTTGGCTGGTCGGAGGGATACTTCGCCTTCGAGGAGGGAAAGCACGGTAGCTGGCCCACCGAAGCCGACGGTCGCATTCCGACCGGGCAGGTCCTGATGGAGGCGGCGCGGCGCACCGACGAGTGGTCGCGGATCGAGAAGAAGATTGCCCACCTCGGCCTGGTCCCGCGGCTCGCGCCGGTCCTGGACACCGCGGCGCCACTCGACCTGCTGCCGCCGGAATGGGAGGTGCTGTCGGTGATCGACGGCGAGCGTTCGGTGCGTGATCTCGCCTCCGGTCTTGGCCGGCCGGAATTCGAAGTGGCGCGCACGCTCTTCGGACTCGCGACCGCTGGCATTATCCTGCTGGATGATCCTGCCCGTCATGCCCTCGAATCGCTGGGTGACGCCGACCTGCCCATCCTGTTGGGCGAGGTTGACCAGATGCTCAGTGCCGGCGATCCGGAGGCAGCGGTGAGCGCGGCCGACCAGGCCGTCGCGACCCACCCGCAGGAACCGTTGGCCCATCTGGCCCACGGGCGCGCCCTGCTGGCGGCAGGGCATCATGCCGAAGCCGCCGAGGCGCTCTGGCAGGCGGTACAACTGGACCCGGTTTCGGCGCCCGCTCACCGGCTGTTCGGCCTTGCACTCGCGTCCGTTGGTCGCTTCCGCGAGGCGGCTCAGGTGTGGGAACAGTGGAAGCGGCTCGGCACCCGGCCGCCGGAGGAAGAGGCGCAACTGCCCGCCGTCGATCGCATCCGGCAGGCAGCGCTCACGCTGGATCTCGCCTTGAGAGGCTCGCGTGACTGAAGATATCCGCGCGCTCAGCGCCCAGTACGCCGCCGATCCCTCCAGCCTGATCTTTCTCCGGCTAGCCGAGGGGCTGCGGCTTCGGGGTCAGACGGATGCGGCCTCGAAGGTGGCCGTGCAGGGACTCACGCGGTATCCGCACCTCCCGGACGCCCACGATCTCTACGCCCGCATCCTGGCCGATCAGCAGGATTACGCCAACGCCTTCGATGAATGGGACACGGTGCTCCGCCTCGTCCCGCAGCACATTGGCGCACACAAGGGGATCGGGTTTCTCTATTATCGGGCCGGCGACCCGGATCGGGCCCTCTATCACCTCCGCGTGGCGGCCGAGCTCGATCCGACGGACCGTGGATTGCGCCTCGCCGTGGAGCGGGTGGCAGGGGGCGGCGAGATCTGGGATGTGCCGATGCCGGAGGCGCCACTGGAACGGGTGGCCCGAGCCGCGCCGATCGCCGAGGGCAGTGATCCGTTCGCCGGCCTCGATGGTGCGCGTGACCGGCTGCTGCTGGTCGACTCCGGCGGACTGCGGCTCGGGGGCGGACTGATCACCCCGAGCGGCCGCGACGTGAGCGACGACGCCTCGGCCGTGCTCGCCGGGACCACCTTCGAGGCGGGCCGGGCGGCCCGGATGCTCGAGCTGGGCGAGTGGACCTATCTCACGATCGAAGGCGCCGAGCTCAGCGCGTGCGTCCTCAAGCCGACCCCCGATACGAGTCTCCTCGCCGCAATGGATGCCGGCCTCCCGGCCGGGCAGCTCGCCTTTCTCGCCGAGCGTGCCGCCAAGACCGCCCGCGCGTGGCTGGAGCGGGTCCGATGAGCGATTACGCTCCCCTGCTCGATGCCCTGACCCGTCTCCGCGGCATCCGCGGCGCGATGGTGGTCACGCTGGGCGATGGCCTGCCGGTCGCCGAGTCGCTGATGGGCGGGCTCAAGGGCACCGCCCTTGCCGCCATGGCGGCGACGCTTGCCAGCCGGTCCGCCGACCTCGCCGCGCGGGGCGGGCTCGGGGCGCCGCGGTTCCTTCACCTGCAGAGCAGTGACGGTTCCCTGCTCGTGGCACCGGCTGCCCCGGACCTGGTCCTAGTGGCGATCGCCGGGCGGGATGTTCCGCTGGGCCTGCTGCGCCTGGAGATGCTCCGCATGGCCGAGCGGATGGGCTGATGCGGGCCATCGAGCCGTGGGTGGTTGCCCCGCTGGATCGCTTCATGGGAGAGTCGGCGGCGCGCCTGGCGCTACTGATGACGACGTCGGGCCAGGTCCTCGCCCAGCATGGATTTGTCGGTGCGCTCGACCTGATGTCCGCCGCCGCGCTCGGGTCCGGCATCGTCGCCTCCAGCAGTGAACTCGCCCTGCAGATGCAGTGGCCCGCCTTCCGCGTCATGGCCCACCAGGGGGAACACCAGGCCCACCTGCTGACCTGGTTCGAAACCCCTCGGGGGCGCTGGATCGCCCTGGTGGTCTTTGGCGGCGAAACCAAGGTGGGACTGGTGCAGATGTACCTGGAACAGATGGTGGATGAGCTGGTGGCGGCCACCCCGCCGGAGCCCCTGCACAAGAAGGAAGTGCTGGCCGCGGATTTCGAGCGCGAACTCAACGCGAGCCTGCGGGCCCTTTTCGGACGCTAGCGACCATGTCACTCGTCAATTTCACCACCCGCGAAATCACCTGCAAGATCGTCTACTACGGGCCGGGCCGCTCGGGGAAGACGAGCAACCTGCAGTATATCTACGGCCGCGTCCCCGAGGCGCGGCGGGGCCGGATGGTGAGTCTGGCCACCCAGACCGATCGGACGCTCTTCTTTGATTTTCTCCCGCTCGATCTCGGTGTGATCAGCGGTTTCACGACGCGGTTCCAGCTCTACACCGTACCGGGCCAGGTCTACTACAATGCGACCCGCAAGCTGGTGCTGCAGGGTGCGGACGGGGTCGTGTTTGTCGGCGACAGCCAGGCGCGCCGGCTCGAGGACAACATCGAGAGCCTGCAGAACCTGCAGGCCAACCTCCTTGGCCAGGGGGTCGATGTGCGGAATTTCCCGCTCGTGCTGCAGTACAACAAGCAGGATCTGCCGGCGGACCTGATCCTGACACAGCCGGACATGGATGAGGCGCTGAACTTTCGCGGCTACCGGAGCTTTCCGGGCGATGCGCTCCGCGGCGCGGGAGTGTTCGAGACGCTGAAGGGGATCTCGGAGCTGGTGCTCAAGCGCCTCGCTGCCGGGGGCCACGGGCCACCATGAGTATCCGGCTCAATCCGCGCTATCGCTTCGACGCCTACATCGTCGGCGCCGCCAATCGCCTGGCGGCGACGGCGGCGCGTGCGGTCGCGGAATCGCCCGGCGCGGTGTACAACCCGCTGTTTCTCTACGCCAGCTCCGGCCTCGGCAAGACCCACCTCCTCATGGCGATGGGCCATCTGGCCATGGAGGTCAATCCGCAACTCACCGTCGAATACCTCACGCTGGACGAGTTCATCGAGGCCTTCCACGCCGCGATCGCCGCGGGGCAGGGCGAGGCGTACCGCCGGCGCTATACCGATGTCGGCATGCTGCTGGTGGACGATGTGCAGTTCCTGACGCACCGGCGCGAAATGCAGACTGAACTGCTGCGCCTGACCAATGCGATGCTCACCTCCGGCCGGCAGATCGTGCTGTCGAGCGACCGTCCCCCGGCCGAGATCGAGGCGCTCGACGACCGCCTGATCCAGCGTTTTGCCGGCGGGCTCGTCATCGATATCTCCGCGCCCGACTACGAGACCCGCGTCGCGATCCTCCGCCGCCATGCCGAGGAGCGGAAGGCCGCGTTCGATCCGAGTGTGATCGAGATGGTCGCCGGTCTGCCGATCGCCAGCATCCGCGAACTGATCGGCGCCCTCAACCGGCTGGTGGCGTTCCAGGCCGTGAACGATGCGCCGCTCACCTCGGCGCAGGCGAAAACGGTGCTGGCGCGGACGATGCCGGCCTCGGTGCGCGGCTCCGTTCCGGCACCGGTCGCCGGGACTGGGGGAGGGTCCGCGCCGGCCGGCGTCGACCCCGCGCCGGAGTCCGTGCTGCCGGACACGGTGATCGCGGGTGATGAGTTCGGCAGTTTCCTGTCGGAGATCTCCAGCGCGCTCGCCCGGCAGGTGGAGGCGTGGCGCGGCCACGTGGCGGAAGCCGTGATGCGCTGGCAGGGGGAGGGCTATCGCACCGCGCGGCTGCAGCTGCTGCTCGAGGAGGAGTCGCCGCTGGATCCGGATGCGACGCTGCGCGACTTCGAGGCCGATATTGCCCGGCTGCAGGAACTCGAGATTGAAGCGCGCGAGCTGGACGCGCCGAGCGCGGGGCAGCCGCTGTTCCGCGATCCCGACCGGCTGCAGGAGGCCATTGGCGAAGTGGAAAAGGCGCGCGACGGGCTGAGCCCTCCGCCCACCCCCGCGCCGATCTGGAGGCTCGAGGAATTCGTGGAATCGGCCGGTACCCGGATGGCGGTCCGCGCCGCGCAGGCGGTCATCGCGGCGCCGGGAACCCAGTACAACCCGCTGGTGCTCATCGGCGGAGCGGGCGTGGGCAAGACGCACCTGCTCCATGCCATCGGCAACGCGCTCGCCGGACCGGGACAGCTGGTGGCCTGCCTGCGTGCGGAAGATCTGGTCGACGAACTGATCAAGGCGATCGACCGGAATCGTGTCCCGTGGTGGCGGGCCAGGTTCCGGCGGGCCAGCGTGCTTCTGATCGACGACGTGCACCTGCTCGCCGGCAAGGACCGCTCCCAGGAAGAGTTGTTCTGGCTGTACAACGTGCTGGCCCAGAGCGGGCGGCAGATGGTGTTCACGTCGACGGTCGCGCCGCAGGCGCTGCAGGGCATGGAACCGCGACTCATGACCCGGCTGGAAGCGGGGCTGGTCGTGGAGCTGCCGGAGCCCGACCGGGAGGTTCGTGAGGCGATTGTGAGCCGGCTGCTCCGGGCCCGCTCCGGCGATGCCAACGCCGAGCTCGCAAGCTACCTCGCGAGCCGGCCGGTAGAAAACGTGCGCGCCTTGCAGGGACTGGTGCAGCGGGTCCTCGCCGCGGAGGATGCCGGCGAGGGTCCGCTCTCCCCCGGGCTCGCCCGCCAGGTGCTGGAGGGCAGTCCCGCCGCGCCCACCCGCCGCTCGATGGGCACGCGCACCAGCGGGTTGCTGTCACCGGTCGGCAGCCTGCGCAGCCGGGAGAAGATGGTCTGGGACTGGCCCGGCATTGCCGACCGCCTCATTGAAGAGTTCCGCTGATGGCCATCAAGGGAAGCCTCAAGGAAGCGGGCCTGCCGGACGTGCTGCAGCTCCTGGCGCTCGGCAAGCGCACCGGTTGCCTCGCCGTCGCTGACCGGCAGAACTTCGGCTACATCTATTTCGAGGACGGCCGTATCTCGTATGCGTCGATCGTGAACCGGCGCGACCGGATCGGCGATCTGTTGCGCAAGAATCAACTGGTCACGACCGAGCAGCTCGACCAGGCCATCCGGACCCAGGAGGTCCACCGTGACCGCCGGTTGGGGGACATCCTGATCGAGCTCGGTGCCGTCGGCAAGGACGAGCTCGACCGGCTGCTGTATCTCCAGATCGAAGAAGCGGTCTACCACCTCTTCACCTGGACCCAGGGCACCTTCAACTTCGAAACCGGGGTCAGGCCGGAGCAGCAGGTGTATGTCGTCTCGATCAACCCCGAATCGCTGCTGCTCGAAGGTGCGCGCCGGATCGACGAGTGGAGCCAGATCGAGAAGAAGATCCCCAGCTTCGACCTGATCTTCGCGGTGGATCCGGAGCACGCCCCGGATGATGAGGTGGAGCTCTCCCCGGCGCAGGATCGGATCTTTCCGCTGCTCGACGGAACCCGCGATGTCCGCCAGGTGATCGACGAGTGTTCCCTGATCGAGTTCGAGGCGGCCCAGGCGCTCTACGGGCTGATCACCGCCGGCTACATCCGCCGGGTGGGCACCTCCGCCCGACCGGTGCCGCAGCGGGCCAACGACGTCCGGATCCAGGAGCATCAGAACCTGGGCGTCGCCTTTTACAAGACGGGCATGCTGGATGAGGCGCAACGAGAGTTCCGCCGCGTCGCCGACCTGCGTGATGGAGATCCCGGGGCGCCATTCTATCTCGGACTCATCGCGCTCAAGCAGGCCCGCTGGCTGGAGGCGGTTGATTCCCTGCAACAGGCCGCCGATCGCGGCGGACGCAAGGCGTCGGCGCTGCACAACCTCGCGTTCGCGTACGAGCAGCTCGGCCGCCTGGCCGAGGCGGAGACCTGCTATTCCGAGGCGGCATCCCGCTCGCGGGAGGATCCGCGGATCATGGTGGGATGGGGAGTGACCGCGCTCAAGCGGAACGATCCCGAGGTCGCGGTGAGCCGGCTCCAGCGCGCCAGCGAGCTGCTTGGCGACAAGACCAAGCCCCCGACCTGGTACTGGGCGATGGCGCTGGCCCACGCCTGTCAGGGCGACCTGATCGGCGCCCTCGAAGTCGCCGAAGTTGGGGTCGTCGCGCATGGCAGTCATGCGACGCTGCGGAACAATCTGGCGGTGTTGCAGGAGCTCTCCGGGGATCTCGCCAGCGCGGAGATGATGCTGCGCACCGCGCTCGCCGAGGACTCCACCATGGCGCAGGTCTCGAAGAACCTCGGCGACCTGCTGTACCGTGCGGGCCGCTATGATGACGCCTTTGAGGCGTACGAACGCGCCGCCAAGCTGAGCCCGGACCTCGGCGACGACCTCTACTTCAAGATGGGCAATATCGCGTTCAAGCGGCGGGACAAGGAGCGGGCCCGGATCTGCTGGAAGCGGGTGACCGAGCTCAATCCCGGCCATCAACTGGCGCGCGCCAACCTCGATACCCTGGACGCGACCGCATGAGCGAGGTGGAGGAGCCGGGATTCCGGGTGCTGGCGCAGCGCATCGCCGGTCGTTCCGGCCTCGACGTCGGCGCCTACAAGGACCGCTGCCTCAAGCGGCGCATCGCATCGCGGATGCGCGCCTGCGGCGTGGGGAGCTACCTCGAATACCTGGACGCGCTCGATCAGCGGCCCGAGGAACTCGACCGGTTGCTCGATGCGCTCACCATCAACGTCACCAAGTTCTTCCGGAACCGCGAGACCTGGGCCTGGCTGGAGACGCAGCTTCTGCCTGGCCTGCTGGCCCAACGGGAGGGGCGCATCCGGATGTGGAGCGCGGGGTGCGCCTCGGGCGAGGAGCCGTATACGCTGGCGATTCTCGCGGCCCGGGTGCTGGAGCGCATGGGGCGGAGCGCGTGGTTCTCCCGCATCCAGATCGACGCGACCGACGTGGATCGGGCGTCCCTCGAGCGGACCCGCGCCGCCTGCTACGGGCTGCGCGCCTTCGACGAGGCCGAGCCCGGGATCATCGAGCGCTGGACCCTCCCGGTCGCTGACGCTCAGCACCAGATCCTCGCTGCGCTGCGCGAACGCGTGACCGTCCACCGGCACGACCTGACCCGCGAATCCGCAGTGTCGCCACCCTATGACCTGATCTGCTGCCGCAACGTGGTCATCTACTTCGACCGCGGCACCCAGGATCGGCTGATGCTGGAGTTCGCCGACGCACTTGGACCGGGCGGCTACCTGGTCCTCGGCAAGGTCGAGAGCATTCTGGGGACGGCACGGGCCCGCTACGACGTGGTGGAGTCGCGCGAGCGGATCTACCGGCGCGCGGCCTGATGGCCGAGGAATTCCTGGTCCGCGTCGCGGACCTCCGGGCCGGCCCCGCCGATTCGGTGCTGATCACGCTCGGCCTCGGCAGCTGCGTCGCCATTCTGCTGCACGATCCCGCGGCCGGCGTCGGCGGCATGGCGCATGTCCTGCTGCCGTCGCGCTCACTCAGCCGGACGGGGGAGAACCCCGGGCGATTCCCGCAGACCGCCATTCCGGCGCTGCTGGAGGCGATGACTGGGCTCGGTGCCGTGCCGGGCCGGATGGTGGCTCGACTGGTGGGCGGGGCGGCCATGTTCGCGGCACTCGCGCCGTCGGGGTCGATGCAGATGGGCGACCGAAATCTCATCGCCTCGCGCGAAGTGCTGCGCACGCTGGCAATTCCGATCGTCGGCGAAATGGTGGGTGGCGCCGTCGGTCGGTCCGTCTGGTTTCATGTCGGCGATGGTCGTGTGGTCGTCCGCGCGGTGGGGCAGAGTGAGCAGATCCTCTGAACTGCCCACCATCCTGGTGGTGGACGACAGCCCGTTCTTCCGCCGGTTGCTCTCCGATGTCATCGCGAGTTCGGGCGAGTTCCGGGTGGTGGGCACCGCCGTCAATGGCGCCGAGGCGCTGGAGATGGTGCACCGGCTGCAGCCCGACATCATCACGATGGATCTGGAGATGCCCGAACTGGGCGGCCTCGATGCCATTGGCTACATCATGTCGGAAATGCCGCGACCGATCGTGGTTGTCAGCGCCTACGCAGGGGAAGGGTCGCCCGGCTTCATCCGCGCGCTGGAGCTCGGGGCGATGGAACTGGTGTCGAAGGTGGACGGACAGGGGCGCATGTCCGCGATCCGGATGGCGCCGCACCTGCTGGGGGCGCTCCGGGCCGCGGCGGCGGCCGATGTGCGCCGGGTCCCGGTGCTGGCCCGGCCCCGCTCCAGCGGCGCCCAGGCGGTGTTCTCCCGGCCCGAGGGCGAGGCCCGTCGGATCGTCGCAATCGCGGCGTCGACTGGCGGCCCGCGTGCCCTCGCGGAACTGGTGCCCGCGCTGCCGGTGGGACTGGAGGCGGCGGTGCTGATCGTGCAGCACATGCCGCCCAACTTCACGCGGAGTCTGGCGGAACGACTCGATGGGCTGAGCGCGCATCGCGTGGTGGAAGCGCACGATGGGATGCCGGTGCGTTCCGATACCGCCTACGTGGCGCCGGGGGATTATCATATGCGGCTTGTAGCCCGGCCCATGGGGCTGCGGATCGAGCTGGACCAGGAACCAGCGGTCTGGGGTGTGCGCCCCGCTGCGGACCCGCTGTTCCACGGCGTGGCCAAGCTGTTCGGACCCGCCACCATCGGCCTGGTGCTCACCGGCCTCGGCCGGGATGGCGCGGCGGGCCTGCGGGCGATCCACGATGCCGGTGGCGTCGGGATCGCACAGGACAAGGAGACATCGACCATCTTCGGAATGCCGGGAGCGGCGGTGGAGGCCGGCGGGACCGATCTCGTTCTGCCCCTCGGTGGCATGGCCGAGCGCGTGGGCTCGCTCCTGCGTGAGGTGCCGAAGCGATGACCCCGACAGGCATCCTGCTGGTGCGCAGCGCCGGCCGCTCCGTCGGGATTCCCCTGGGGGATGTTCTCGCGGTCACCGGGCTCGGTGCCGTGAGCCGGGTGCCGTCAGCGCTTCCGGCGGTTCGGGGGGTGACGGTCGCCCGCGGTCGTCTGGTCACCTTGCTGCACCTGGGCGCGCTGCTTTCCGGGGGCCCCTGTCCCGAGGGCGCCCTGTCAACCACAGTGGTCCTCGCGAGCGCCGGGGGGACCATGATCGCGCTGGAAGTGGAGGAGGCCGACACCATTCCCGACGCGGTGCTCCTTCCGCCTCCCGAGGGATCGGGATTTGCCGGCTGGGCGATCGGTGCGATACGGCGTGGGCCCGGGTGGATTCCGATTCTCAACCTCGAGGCCCTGGTGACGCAATGGCGGGCCCGGGAGGCGGCGGTATGACTACAGGCGATGAACTGCAGTTCGTGGTGTTCCGGCTGGGCAATCAGGAGTTCGCGCTCAGCATCTTTCAGGTCGAGCGCATCACCCGGTTCGAGACGCCGGCCCCGCTGCCCAAGGCGCCGGACTTCCTCGAAGGGGTCATGCCCTACGGTGGCCGTGTCGTACCGCTGATTGACCTGCGCAAGCGGCTCGGGCTGCTGGCGGAATACCGCGAGGAGACGAGGGTGATGGTGCTGCAACTGGAGGAGGAGCCTGTGGCAGTCGTGGTTGACCAGGTCCGCGAGGTCCTGCGGGTCGATACCCGCACGATCACGCCCCCATCACCCATGGTCCGCGGTCTTGCGGCGGAATACGTCAGCGGCATCATCGCCCGGCCTGGCCGGACGATCATCGTGCTGCACGCCGGTCGCCTCCTCTCGAGTTCCGAGCGACTCGCCCTGTCGGAGGCCATGACGTGAGCGAGACCCCCCTCGTCGACCCGCTGGTGGCCGGCTACCGGCAGCATTACCAGGAGATTGCCGCCCGGCTCGATCGGAGTGGCTCGGGCGCGGAGCGCGAGGCGAGCAAGCGCGAAATCATCGCCTTCTTCAAGCGAGTGGATGTGGCCCTCGGCGAGCTGGGCCAGATCAAGGAGGAGATTCGCGTCCTGGTGGATCGCTACAAGCAGATGGCTGTGGCGACCGAGAGTGCGCAGGCACCGCAGTTCACCGGCGCGCGTCCGGTGGTGCAGCAGGATCACATCGGCGCCTCGACCTATATCGAGAAGGGCTGGAGTCTCATCTCGCTCGGCGACTATGCCGGAGCCATCGGCCAGCTCGAGAAGGCGCTGCAGCTCGCGCCCTCGGAGATCCAGGCCCAGTCACTGCTCGGCTGGGCCCAGATGCTGGCGGAGGATTACGACGACGCGCTGGCCACGTTCAGCCGGGTGCTGATGAAGGAGCCAGCCAACTCGCTCGCCCGGATCAACGTCGGCTACATCTGCCTCAAGAAGCGGATCTTCGGCGAAGCGATCGAGCATCTCTCCCGTGCGATCCGGCTGGACAACGACCGGAAGGCCACGCTGTACGCCCACTACTACCTCGGCCTCGTCTACCTCGAGCGGGAGATGTACGAGGACGCGGTCACCTTCTTCCAGAAGACGCTGCAGCTCGGACCCAACCTGATCGAGGCCTACTACGAGCAGGGCCGCGCCGCCTGGTTCATGGGCGACCGGGACGGGGCAGCCCTGATCTGGACCGAGGGGTTCAAGGCGAACAAGTTCAACTCCTGGGGCAAGCGCTGTAAGGAGATGCTGGACCTCACCGCCTCGGGGGGGGAGCCGCCTCGCTCCGCGCCCTGACGCTCGCCCTGGCCCTGCAGCAGGGCCAGCCCGCGGTGCAGGTGGGGCAGGTGACCGTGGTTGCTCCCCGCGCACGGCAGGCCCTCGGTGTCGCCCTCGCGGAGGATGCGGACCGCATCCGCCTCTGGCCCGGCGTCGGGCGGCGTGCGCCAGGGCCGTTCGTACTGGTGATCGCCGAGGATTCCGCCGAGTTCGCCCGGCTCTCCCGCGGGCGCGCGCCCGGCTGGGGCGCCGGACTCGCCTTTCCCGCGGAACGCACGATCATGCTGCGGGCCGACCTGCCCGAACTCGGGCAAACGCTGCGCCATGAACTGGCCCACCTGGTCCTGCGGGACGCCGTGCGCACCCGTCTTCCGCTCTGGTTCGATGAGGGCTACGCCTCCTGGGCCTCGGGCGAGCTGGGCCGAATGGAGTCGCTCGAGCTCAACTTGGCAGTGGCCACCGGGAAGCTCCCCCGCTTCGAGGCGCTGGATGCCATGCTGCGCGGCGGCGCCTCGTCGGCCGATCTGGCATACACTCTGGCCGCCTCCGCGGTCGCGGAACTGTCCCGCCGTCCACCAGATGGGACAGTCGACCGGCTGGTCGCCCACCTCGGGGAGGGGCAGGGATTCGACGAAGCGCTGTTGGCTTCCACCGGCTTGACCGTCGACCGGTTCGAGGCCAGCTGGCAGCGCAGTCTGCGCCAACGGTACAGTCTGATCACCTGGCTTGCTGCGGGAGGGTTTTGGGGCGTGATGGCGCTGGCGGTCATCGGGCTGGCGTGGCGGCGGCAGCGGCGGGACGCATCCCGCCGGGCCGCGTTGAACACGGGTTGGATCGTCGCCGCCGAGGTGGAGCAGCCTCTGGACGAAAATCTGTCCCCCACGGTGAAGGAAACGGTTGACCCTGAGCGACCATCGGGCTAAGCTCATGTCCCATGCCTCTTTCTGACCCTGCAGCGCCCGGGCCTGCCCTTCGGTTTGGACGTCGAAATGTTGTGTTGCTTGCTGCCGCGATCGCAAGTCTCGTGGCGGGCTACCTCTGGTTGCACGCCGGCGGCACGACCGGGGCTGCAGCGTTGCTGGTGTTGGGCTACTGCATCCTGTTCCCCCTCGGCATCGCACTCTGACCGGGGCGCCCGCGCGCTGAACCGGGCGGGCGCGTCTTCCGGTTCGGGCGAATAGCTCAGCTGGTTAGAGCGCCTGCCTTACACGCAGGATGTCGGGGGTTCGAATCCCTCTTCGCCCACTGCCAGCAGATTCCGGTACGGCGGTTGCACTGGGTACCCGGTACCTCTCTCCATTGGAGATTCCTTGATGCGCGTGGCTCGTCTGGTACTCATCGCCCTCTGCGCGGCCGGCTCCGCTGGACCACTGGCCGGACAGATCCCCATCCGGCGTCCCAGCGCAGGCCAGTCCGGTGGTAGCAGCGGCTCCCGGCTGCTGGTGGGGAATCCGCATACCTTCAGTCCGGCGGACAGTGCGGCCTCGGTCGCGATTGCCGACGGCCTCCGCGGCAAGGTGGACAAGCTCGTCGGAACGGTGTTTCGCGTCCTCACCCGGCAGGAGATGAACGACGCACTGCAGCAGTACGGCTATCCCAAGGACGCCATCCTTTCGGTGACGACTACCCGGGTCCTGGCGCAGGCGCTCAACTCGAAGGCGATGGTCGTCTCGACGCTCTCCAAGGACCAGGCCGGTCACTACGTCGTCACCTCCCGCTTCGGCGGGATCAACGATGACGCCGCAAACGTCGTCAGCGTGACGCAGGCGGCCGGCCAGGGCCTCCCCGATGTTGGCGTTCGTGTCGCGGAGGGCTTCGCCAGTTCCCTGAAGGCCTTTCCCGACGCGAAGGCCTGCGTCGATCAGAGCAAGACGGCGCCAGACAAGGCCCTCGCGGCGGGGCGCAAGGCACTCGCGACCGTTCCCAAGCACGGGCTGGCCAATTTCTGTCTCGGAAAGCTGGTGCAGGCCCGGGGCAAGAAGTCCGATAGCACCGAGGCCACGCGCTTCTTCCAGGATGCGGTCACGGGCGATCCCTTGAGCCTCGCGGCGTGGACCGAACTCGCGGCGGGCTACGAGGCGGCCGGCGATACCGTCAAGACCATCGCGGCCTTGCAGCAGATGCTGCGCATCGCGCCGACGAACGGTCCGCTGCGTGACCTCGTCTTCAAGAAGTTCCTGTCGTATGGCAAGCCCGAGCTCGCGGAGCAGGTGGCGGACGAAGGCCTCGCCCTCGATCCGGGCAACGTCGATTTGTATGAACTCCGGGCGAACGCTCGTGCCTTCCGCGAGAATTACAGCGGCGCACTGGATGACCTGGAGCAGATCATCGTTCTGGATTCCACCCGGGCCGACAGCACGTTCTACGTGAAGTATCTCGTCTTTGCCAGCCAGAAGCCGGACTCGGCCCGGCTGGTGCACTGGTCCTCGCTGGCGCTGGCGAAGTTTCCGGAGAACGTCACGCTCATCAAGCAGGCCGCCGGTGCGTACGCCCAGGTCGGCCAGGCCGACAGCCTTGCGACCTCCCTGAACCTGCTGGTCAAGTACGACAGCGCTGGCGCCGTGGGCTTTGCGCTGCAGCAGGCCAAGGTGTTCCAGGATGCCAAGCAGAACGCACTGGCCTCCCCGTTCATCGATTTTGCCGTCACCAATGGCGACGCTCAATCCAGGGAAGGCGCGGCGAGCCTGATGCTGAACGGCACGCTGCCCCTCATCCAGCCCCCGCAGGACTGGAAGGGGGCCGCCGACGGCTTTCGCCGGGTGATCACGATCGCCAACCCGCAGGGGCGCTACGTTCCCATCGCGAACTATTTTCTGGGCCTGGCGCTGGTCAACCTGATCATTCCAGCCGACAAGGAGGCCGAGGCGCAGAAGTCGTGTGACGCGGCCCGGCAAGTCGAGACCCTCATCGCCGAAACGGAAGCGGCGCTCGCCGGGGCCCCGGCCTACATCCAGGGCAGCGGCGCGAGCCAGTCCAAGACTTACGACCAGCTCAACGGTTATCTCACCAGTCAGAAGCCGCGCACGGCCTCGATGATCAAGGTGTACTGTAAGTAGCTGACGGCTGAAGGCTGAGGGCTCATCACCACTACCGCCACCCACCAGCCCTGCCTATATTGCGCGGCTCATTTCTGGGGCTGTAGCTCAGCTTGGTTAGAGTGCCGCACTGTCACTGCGGAGGTCGCGGGTTCGAGCCCCGTCAGCCCCGTGGGTCCATGACCCGACACCCTGTCCGCCTTTGCGGGCGGGGTGTGCTGTTTCTCCCCCGCGGGCCACACGCATGACCGCATCCGGCTACCACCTCCCCGTGCTGGCGAGTGAAATCGCCGCCGCGGTGCGCGGCGCGCAGAGAGTGGTGGACGCCACGATCGGTGGGGGTGGCCATGCCGAGCTGCTGCGGGCGTCGGGGGCGGAGATCCTCGGGATCGACCGGGATCCCGATGCCCTGATGGCGGCACGCGGCCGGCTGGGTCGTGAACGGATCACCTACCTCCTGGCGTCCTATGCCTCGGCGGAAGCGCTGGCTGCGGTGGCGGCGTTTCAGCCGGAGGCCATCCTGCTTGATCTCGGCGTGTCTTCCCATCAACTCGATCAGGCGGACCGTGGCTTCAGCTTCCGGCCTGGCGCCCCGCTCGACATGCGGATGAGCCAATCCGGCCCGACCGGTGCGGATGTCCTGAACGCATTGTCGGCGGACGAGCTGCGCACCGTGTTCGCGGACCTGGGTGACGAGCGGCACGCGGCGAGGCTCGCCCGCGAGGTCGTCCGACGCCGCGCCACCCACCCATTCGCCACGAGCGATGACTTCGTGAATGCGATCCGCGCGGTGCTGGGGCCACGCAGCGGGCCCGGTGATTTCGCCCGGCTGTTTCAGGCCATCCGGATCACGGTTAATGAGGAACTGGACGGCCTGCGGGCCGCCCTGCCGGCCTTTCTCGAGGCGCTCCGGCCGGGTGGGTGTCTGGCGGTGATCAGTTATCATTCCGGCGAAGATCGCGTGGTCAAGCACGCCTTTCAGGAGTGGGCCCGCAGCTGCATCTGCCCACCGGCCCTGCCGATCTGCACCTGTCGTGGCCAGCCGCTCGGTCGGCTGGAGCCACGAAAATCGATTCGTCCTGCCGCGGCCGAAACTGCGGCAAACTCGAGGGCCAGGAGTGCCACCCTCCGCATCTTCCGGAAGCAAGAATCCTAGGGGCCGGTTCTGGGTGATGGTATGGCTGCTGGTCTTTCTGGCCGTGGCCGTCGTCATTCAGAGCCGTCAGGCATCGGCCATTGCCACCTCACGCCGACTGGGCCAGCTCGAGGAGCAGCGCGGGGCGCTCGAAGCCGAGAAGGCCGCGCTCGAGCGCACCATCCGCCTGGCGTCGAGCCGGCGGGAGCTGGGTGCGCGCGCGGCCCAACTCGGCCTGCATTTTCCCCAGGATAGCGAATTCACCAACTTCCGCCTTCCCGCGGAGCGCTGACCCGTGGCCAAACCCGCCGTCCGGCTCACACTGATCGAACTGGTCCTCGCGCTGGGCGCGGTGCTGGTGGTTGGCCGTGCGGCGCAGTTGCAGCTGATCGATGGGGCCACCTGGCGCGCCGAAGCCGATCGGGTACGGAAGGAGACGCTGGTGCTGGCGGCACGCCGAGGCGGGATCTACGACCGCAACGGCGTCGCCCTTGCGCTCACCCAGGAATATTTCGAAGTGGGTGTCGCCCCGAACGAGCTGCGCGACCGGAGTGAGGATGTGCCGGCGATCGCCGCCGCGCTCGGGATGCCGGTGTCGCGGGTCGCCGCGGAGGTGCGGACCCGGAAGTGGATCGGCTACCGTGGGCCGTTCAGCGGTTTCCAGGTTCGCCCGCTGCGAGGGATGCATGGGGTGCACATCGATGGCCACTTTGCCAGGCACTATCCCGCCGGTTCCCTCGCGCGGGGGGTCATCGGGGCACTGAGCGCCGACAGCGCCCGTGGGGTGAGCGGAGTCGAGGTGGCGCTGGATTCAACGCTGACCGGGGTCCCGGGACTCGCGGTGGTGCTCAAGGATCGGGCGGGGCGGCGCTATGCATCCCCCGCGCGCAACGAGCGGGAGCCGGCGGCCGGTCGCGATGTCTACCTGACCATTGATGCCGAGCTGCAGGAGATCGCGGAACGTGCGATGGACGACGCCATCACCGAATACCAGGCGAGCGGTGGCGATGTCGTTGTCCTCGACCCCTCCACCGGGGAGCTCCTCGCACTGGCCTCACGCCAGACGGTGGATGGCACGGTCATCACCAACAAGGCGTCCTTTTTCACCGATCCGTTCCAGCCCGGCTCCACCGCGAAACTCTTCACCGCCGCCGCGCTGCTGGCCCGTCACCGGGTGGACTCGACTGACGCGGTCTTCGCCGAAAACGGCGTGTGGGAGATGTCGGTCACGTCGCGCGGCGATACCCGCATCATTCATGACGCCCACAAGTCAACAGGCGACCTGACGCTGGCGCAGGCGATCCAGGTCTCCAGCAACATCGCGATGGCGAAGTTTTCCCAGCGGCTGACGGCGCTGGAGCAGTTCGAGGCGCTGCGGGACTTCGGCTTTGGGAGCCCGACCGGGGTGGAGTATCCCTCCGAGTCGCGTGGCGGGTTGCGGCCGCCGGAGAAGTGGGACGGCTACAGCAAGGCCAGTATCGCGATGGGATACGAGTTCCTGGTGACGCCGATTCAGCTGGCGGCGGCCTATGCCTCGATCGCGAATGACGGCATTCTGTTGACGCCGAGTCTGGTGCGTGAAGTGCGCGACCCGTCGGGTCGGGTGCTCTATCGGCACCAGCCGGAACCGGTGCGGCGCGCTGTCCCGTCAGTCGTCGCGGCGAGGTTGCGCGCCTATCTCGGCAGCGTGGTGGCGGAAGGCGGGACGGCGGAGGGAGCGCAACTGCGCGACTACAGCCTGATCGGCAAGACCGGAACCGCGGTCCGCAACGAGGGTGGTGTCTACAAGGCGGGGACGTACACGGCCTCGTTCGCGGCGATCTTTCCGGCCAACGATCCGCAACTCGTGATGATCGTGAAAGTCGACAATCCTGGCGGTGTCAGGGTGTACGGCGGTCAGACCGCGGCGCCGATCACCAAGAACATGCTGGAGGAAGCGCTTGCGGCGCGCACCAGCGCCATCGACCGCCGCCGGCTGAGCGAGCGCCGGCCGGACGCCCCGGCCGTGGGACCGCGGTCCGGCATCGCACCGGTGGACGTGGCGTCGCATGATCAGATCGTGAGCCTGCCGCTGCCCACGGACAGCGGCGAGAGCAAGGGTCAAAGCCTGGT
Organism: Gemmatimonadota bacterium; assembly: GCA_034440415.1. Classification (GTDB taxonomy): domain Bacteria; phylum Gemmatimonadota; class Gemmatimonadetes; order Gemmatimonadales; family GWC2-71-9; genus JADJOM01. The sequence continues at coordinate 26,233 of JAWXBX010000181.1, forward strand.
GCCCAACGTTGCCGGGACGACCCTGCGCCGCGCGGCAAATGCGCTCCATCGGCGCGGGTTCAGGGTGGCACTGCGCGGCGCGGGGACGGTGCTCCGGACGACACCCGCCGCCGGGGAGTCGGAGCGCTACGGGACGGTGGTGACGGTCTGGGCCGAATGAATCAGCGTCCCCTGGCCGAACTGCTCGCTGCCCTCAGGCAGGAGGAGTTGCTGCTGACCGCGCCACCGGCGACGGTCTCGGTCGGCGGCGTCACCGCCGACAGCCGGTCGGTAGCCCGTGGCGATGTCTACGTGGCGGTGCGGGGGTCCCAGTCGGATGGGCATCGGTTCATCCCCGATGCGATCCAGCGTGGTGCCGTCGCGGTGGTGGGGGAGCAGGCGACGGGGGCCGTGGTGCCCGAAATCATCGTCACCGAGGGCCGCCGCGCGGCGATCGTGCTGGGGCGCTGGTGGCACAATGATCCGGGTCGTCAGCTGACGCTTGTGGGGATCACCGGGACCAACGGCAAGACCACGACGACGGCGCTGGTCCGCCACCTGCTGAATGCCCACGGGACAGCGGGAAGCATCGGCACCCTCGGCGCCTTCGATGGCACGGGGAACCCGGTCCCCTCCACCGCCGGGTCGCTCACCACGCCCGGACCGATCGACCTGCAGGCGACCCTCGCGGCCCTGGTGAGGCGAGGGGTGACCCATGTGGCCATGGAAACGTCATCACACTCGCTCGATCAGGGGCGGCTGGAAGGAGTGCGGTTTGCGGCCGGGGTGTTCACCAACCTTACCCGCGATCATCTCGACTATCACGGAACAATGGAGCGCTACCTGGCCGCGAAGCTGATGCTCGACGGGCTGCTTGATGCCCGCGGGGTCCAGGTGGTGAACCTCGACGACCCCGCCTGGGCGGCGCTGCCGCACAGTCATCGTCGCCTCACCTTCGGCTTCGGTAGCGGGGCCGACGTGCGTCCCGCTGAACTGCAGCAGGGCAGTGCGGGGAGCAGCTTCCGGCTGGACACACCGGCCGGTCCGACCCAGGTGTCCCTGCCGCTGCTCGGCGAATTCAATGTTGCCAACGCCCTGGCGGCCGCGGCCTGCGGGCTTGCGCTGGGGACTCCGCTCCAGCAGATCGGCGAGCGCCTGACCGCCGCACCACAGGTACCCGGGCGGATGGAACGTATCGCCGAGCACCCCACGATCGTCCTGCGGGACTACGCCCACACCCCTGACGCGCTGGAACGCGCCCTCGCGGCGCTGCGCCCTCTCACCGCCGGCCGACTGATTGTCGTCTTTGGCTGCGGTGGCGATCGGGATCGGGGCAAGCGCCCCGTGATGGGGCGGATCGCCGCGACACTCGCCGACGTCGCCATCGTCACGTCGGACAATCCGCGGACCGAGAACCCGGACGCCATTATCGCCGATGTGGAGCAGGGGATGGGGCAGGTGCAGCACGAGCGTCATGTCGACCGTCGTGCGGCCATCGCCGCTGCGCTGCAGCTGGCGGTGGTGGGCGATACGGTCCTGCTCGCCGGCAAGGGGCACGAGACCTACCAAGTCATCGGTACCGAGAAGGTGCCGTTCGATGAGCGCGAGATCGTGCGCGCGCTGGGGGCCACCTGATGCGGTGGACCGACGCGTTGGTGCGTGAGGCGCTCGGGCTGCCAAGTGTGCTTCCTCCGGTCGCCTATACCCAGATTTCCACCGATACCCGAACCATGACCAAGGGCGCGTTGTTTGTGGCGCTGAAAGGGGATCGCTTCGATGGCCACGATCACCTGGCTGCGGCCCGGGACGCGGGGGCGACGGGGGCGGTGGTTCGCGCCGGCACGCCGGCTCGTGCCGGCCTGCTGTTGTACGCCGTGGAGGACACGCTCGAGGCCTATGGCAAGCTCGCACGCCTGCGCCGGCGCGCGATCACGGGCCCGGTCGTGGCGATCGGTGGTGCCAACGGAAAGACCAGCACCAAGGAGATGTGCCGGGCGGTACTCGGCACCCGGTACCGGGTGCACGCGACGCCGGCCAACGACAACAATCTCGTCGGCATCCCCAAGAGCATCCTCGGCGCGCCGGAGGAGACCGACGCGCTGGTGATTGAGGCGGGAGCGAGTGTGCGGGGCGAGCTGGCGCGCGCCCGCCCGATCATCGAGCCCTCGGTGGTGATCACCACCAACGTCGTGCTCTCGCACCTCGACGGATTCGGCACGCTGGAGGGGGTGCTGGAGGAAGAGCTCGACCTGCTCGAGGGGGCCCCGCTCGCGATCGTCGGCACCGAACCGGCGGCGCTGGGCGAGCGGGCCCGCTCCCGGGCGAAGGTCGTGATTACCGCCGGACTCGCCCGGGCGGACCGGGTGCCGCAGTCGGTCTCGGTGGATTCCACCGGTCGGGCCACGTTCGTGGTCGACGATCAGCGCATTACCCTGCCGCTCCTGGGACAGCACCAGGCCAGCAACGCGATGCTGGCCTGGACGCTGGTGCGGGAACTCGGGCTGGACCCGGGTGCCTCAGCCGAGGCGCTGCGGACGCTGCGGCTTCCCGGGGGCCGGGGCGAACTGATTGAGTCCGGCGGCCTCACGATCATCAACGATGCCTACAATGCCAACCCGGCGTCCTTTCTCGCCGCCATCGCCATTGCCCGCGCCATGCGGGGAAGCCGCCGCCTGGTATTTGTTGCCGGCACCATGCGGGAACTGGGCGAGGACGCCGCCCGTCATCATGCCGCCGTCGCCGCCGCGCTGGTGGGGCTGGAACCGGACCTGCTTGCCGCCGTTGGCGAGTTCGTGACCGCGCTGGCGCCATACGCCGAACGGCTCAAGGGCCGGCTGCTCACGGCGCCCGACGCCCCAGCGATGGGCCCACTGCTGAAGGAGCGGCTGCATGGCGATGAGCTGATTGTGCTGAAGGCATCCCGGGGCGCGGCACTGGAGCGTATACTTCCGCACCTCACCGGGCAGGACCACTCGACACACTGAGGCGCCGTGTTCTATCACCTGCTCGCCCCGCTCGGCAAGCACTTCATCATCTTCAATCTCTTCAATTACATCAGCTTCCGGGCTGCTGGTGCCACAGTCACGGCGCTCCTGCTGGCGTTCGTCGTCGGGCCGTCGATGATCCGGAAGCTGCGGGAGCGGAAGATCGGCCAGGTGATCCGGGCCGAGGGTCCCGCCAGTCACCAGGGCAAGCGCGGCACCCCGACGATGGGGGGGCTGATCATCCTGCTGGCGACGATCGTCCCGACGCTGCTGTGGGCCCCGCTCAACAATCGGTTTGTGCTTTTCGCCATGCTGGCGACGCTGTGGATGGGGGCGATCGGATTTGTGGACGACTACCTGAAGATCGTGCAGGGAAAGTCACGCGGCCTGGTGGCCAAGTGGAAGCTCGTCGGCCAGGTCTCATTCGGCGTGGTACTGGGCGTCCTGCTCTGTTTTCTCCCCGTCGTGCCGGGGGAGACCATCCCCGCGACCGCGACCACGGTGCCGTTCTTCAAGTTCGTTGTCGTCGTGTTCTCGCCGTGGCTGTATGTGACGTTCGTGACCACCGTGATCACCGGCAGCAGCAACGCGGTAAATCTCACCGATGGACTCGACGGGCTCGCGACGGGGCTCGCGGCCATCGCGGCGGGGGCGTTCGGGCTGTTCGCCTACCTGTTCGGCCGGGTGGATGCGACGACCTACCTGAATCTCTTCTACCTCCCCGGCTCCGGTGAACTCACCATCTTCTGCGCAGCGCTGCTCGGCGCCTGTCTCGGATTCCTCTGGTTCAATGCCCATCCGGCACAGGTGTTCATGGGCGACACCGGCAGCCTCGCGCTGGGCGGCGCCTTTGGCACCGTCTCGATCCTGCTGAAGGCCGAATTCCTCCTCCTCATCATCGGGGGTGTCTTCGTGGCCGAGGCCATCTCCGTGATCCTGCAGACCAGCGTGTACAAGTGGTTCAAGCGGAGCCGGGGGAAAGAATACGCCGATGCGCACCGCGTCTTCCGCATGGCCCCGCTGCACCATCACTTCGAGAAGCTGGGCTGGGCCGAGCAGACGGTCGTCACCCGGTTCTACATCCTCGGACTCTTCTGCGCGATGGTGGCGCTGGCCACGCTCAAGCTCCGATGAGCTTTGCCGCCTGGCGGGCGACGGGGAAGGAAGCGGCGGTGATCGGCCTGGCACGGAGCGGCGTCGCCGCGGCGCTGCTGCTTCGGCGGGAAGGGATCCCGGTGTACGCCTCCGATGCCTCGGCGGACCCTGCGGCGGACAGTGACTCGCATGGCCCGCCACCGGAGGATCTGCTGCGATCTGCGGGCGCCGAGGTGCAGGTCGGCGGGCATGACCTCGAGCGGATCAAGCGTTCCGGGGTATGTGTGGTATCGCCGGGCGTCCCGCCGACCGCTCCGCCGATTCGTGCCGCGCTCGAGGCGGGTGTCCCGGTGGTTTCCGAGCTTGATGTGGGTTATTCCGCCATGCCCGGGATTCGCTACGCGGTCATAACCGGTACCAACGGCAAGACGACTACGACAGCGCTCACAGCCCACCTGCTGTCGTCGGCCGGACTTGCGGCAACCGCAGCGGGAAACATCGGCACCCCGCTGGCCGCGCTGGCGCTGGAGGGGCCTGAACCGGAGTGGGCCGTCGTGGAGGCGTCCTCATTCCAGCTGCACGACACGCACGAACTCGTCCCAACGATCGGGGCCATGACCAACCTGGCCCCCGATCATCTCGACCGATACCCGACGCTCGAATCCTATTATTCCGACAAGGACCTGCTGTACCGGAACGCGGGGCCCGAATCGGTCTGGGTCATCAACGCGGACGATGCCGAGATGGAGCGCCGCGCCGCGGGTCGTCCGGGGCGGTGGTTGCGCTTCACGGTGCGCGGCAGGGCGGAGGGCTGGTTCGATCGGGCATGCGGCACGCTGATGCTGGGCGACACGGCGCTCCTGCCCCGATCGGAGCTGGCGCTGTTCGGCGACCACAATGTCGCCAACGCCCTGTGTGCGGCGCTGATCGCGGCGCAGGCGGGCGTGACACCGGCCATGATCGCGACCGGGCTCCGGAGCTTCCGTGCGCTGCCGCACCGGATGGAACCGGTCGGAACAGCGGGAGGCGTGGTCTGGATCAACGACTCCAAGGCGACCAACGTCGCCTCGACGCTGGTGGCGGTGCAGGCGCTTCGGCAGCCATTCGTGCTGCTGCTGGGTGGACGACACAAGGGGGAGCCGTATACCGCACTCGCCGCCGCCGCTGGCGAACGCTGCCGAGCTGTGGTGGCGTACGGCGAGTCCCGCGATCGGATCGTCGACGACCTTTCGCGCCTGCTCAAGGTCGTGTCGTGCGGCACCGATTTCGCCGAGGTGCTGCGGACCGCCCGGGAGCTGACTCGTCCGGGCGATGCCGTGCTGTTGTCGCCCGCCTGCTCCAGCTATGACATGTTCCAGAACTACGAGGACCGCGGGTCGCAGTTCCGGACCGCGGTCGCGGCCATGCGGGAAACGGAACGATGACACCACCACGGATTCGTCATCCAGGAGAATTCCGCTGGGAGACACGTCTCCTCGCCGTGATCACGGCGACGCTGGTCACCGTCGGCATCGCGATGGTGTACGGCGCTTCGAGCCTGGTGCCGACCCGCGGAGGATCGGTCGTGGGCGGGGCGTTCGCGCTGAGTCAGTTCATCGGGGCGCTGGTGGGCGGCGTGCTGATGGTGATCATCTCGGGCATGGACTACCGCCGCTTGCGGCCGCTGGCGTGGCCGCTGATGCTGGTCTGTCTCTGCTTCCTGATTCTGCCGGTGCTGCCTGGCTCACACCGATTCGCGCCCTCGATCAACGGCGCCAAGCGCTGGATCAATCTGGGCTTCGTCACCTTCCAGCCGTCGGAAGTCGCTCGGCTCGCGATCATCGTCTGGTGCGCCATGCTCGCGGCGAAAAAGGGCGCACAGGTACGCGAGTTCAAGAACGGGATGTTCCCGTTCCTCGTCATCATCGGGATCACCGCGCTGCTGATCCTGCTGCAGCCGAACATGTCGATGGCGGTGCTGGTCTGCCTGCTCGGCGGCATCATTCTCTTCGCCGCCGGCGCCAGGATCGGCCACTTCCTTGTCCTGGGGATAGCGGCGGTGATCGGGGGACTGCAACTCATCAGTCACGCCGGCTACCGGGCCAACCGGCTCAACATCTTCCTGAACGGGGCGGACCCGACCAGCCAGATCCATCAGTCGCTGGTCGGCATCGGGTCGGGCCGGCTCTTCGGCGTGGGGCTGGGGCAGGGCCAGCAGAAGTTCGGGTACCTGGCCTACGCCTACTCCGATTTCATCTTCAGCACGATTGGCGAGGAGTGGGGCTTCATCGGCGTCGTGCTGATCGTCTTTCTGTTCGGGCTCTTCTGCTGGCTTGGGTTCAGGATAGCGCGGACCGCGGAGGATCCGTTCGGTCAGTATCTCGCGACCGGCCTCACCGCCGCCATCGGCATCACCGCCGTCATGCACATGGCGGTGAGCCTGAGCCTCATGCCGACCACCGGTCTGACGCTGCCGTTCATCTCCAACGGCAAGTCGAGCCTGGTGGTCTCGCTGGTCTCGACCGGCATCCTGCTCAGTGTGGGACGGATGCGGGGAAAGCCTGCGGGCCGTGGTGGCGCCGATGGACGGCCGCGCTCCCTCAGGCAGTAGCACGAGATGCCCCAGCGCCGCACACCCGTCGCGCAGTTGGTGAAGCACCGTCCGGTCGTGCTCATTGCCGGCGGCGGGACTGGTGGCCACCTCATGCCGGCGCTCGCGATCGCGACCCGGCTCCGGGAGCGCCTTCCCGATCTCGATCCGGTGCTGGTCGGTGCGGTGCGGGGCATCGAGGCGCGGCTGCTGCCCACCCGTGATTTCCGCTACCACCTGCTGCCGGTCGAGCCGATCTACCGGCGCCAGTGGTGGAAGAATGCCCGGTGGCCCTTTGTCGCGGCCAAACTGCTGGGCAAGTTGAGCCGAGTCTTCGATGCGGAACAGCCGATCGCGGTGGTCGGCACCGGCGGGTACGCCTCCGGGCCCTGCGTCTGGCAGGCTGCGCGCCGGAATATCCCGGCGGCGATGCAGGAACAGAACGCCTATCCCGGTCTCGTCACCCGCCTGCTCGCATCACGGGTGCGTCACCTCTACCTCGGCCTGCCGGAGGCACGCACCCGGCTCCGCATTGGCTCGGGGACGGTGGTGTTCGATACCGGCAACCCCATCACCCCGCCGGATCCAGCACGGCGGGCTGCCGCGCTGAATCGGTTCGGCCTCGGCGCCGCTGGTCGCGCACTCCCGGTGCTCCTGGTGACTGGGGGAAGTCAGGGCGCCGTTGCCATCAACGACGCAGTCGCCGCCTTCATCGAACGCGGTGGTGGCGAAGGGAGCATCGTGTTGTGGGCGACCGGCCGCGGCAGCTACGAGCGCTACGCGCGGTACCATCGGCCGCCCGCGGTCCAGGTCTTCGATTTTCTCGATCCGATGGCCGATGCCTACGCGGTGGCGGATCTGGTGCTGAGCCGGGCCGGGATGATGACCGGGGCGGAACTTTGCGCCTGGGGTTTGCCATCACTCCTGATCCCGCTGCCAACCGCCGCCGAGGATCATCAGCGGTACAACGCCGAGGCGCTGGTGCAGGCGGGCGCCTCGGCGATGATCCTGCAGCGCGACCTCACTGCCGGGCGGCTCGAGGCTACCCTGCTCCCACTCCTCAGGGACCCGGCAACCCTGGCCCGGATGTCCGCGGCGGCCCGGGCCCGGGGAAAGCCGGATGCGGCGGACCAGATCGTGACGCATCTGCTGGAGCTTTTCTAGCTCTTTGCCGCTTTCGCAACTTCAGGCAGGATCTTAGATTAGCTCTCCAATCATGGATCTGTTCAACCCCGCCAATCCGCGTCCTGTCCACTTCATGGGCATTGCCGGCGCGGGCATGAGCGCACTGGCGCTCATCGCCCGCCGCCGCGGGGTTGCGGTCACTGGCTGCGATCCCGACCCGAGCGGTGCGGCAGATGTCGTGGCGCTCGGGGCCAGGGTACACAGCGGACACGATCCCAAGCATGTCGAGGGAGCCCGCGCGGTGGTCGTGACGGCGGCGGTTCCGATCGATCACCCCGAGCTGGAACGAGCCCGGGCGCTGGGGATCCCGGTGGTGCCACGAAAGGTGGCGCTCGCCGAGCTGGTGGCGGCCGGTGCGGTCGTGGCGATCGCCGGCACGCACGGCAAGTCGACGACCACGGTCATGACCACGGAGGCGCTCACGGCGGCCGGCCTCGGGCCCACCGGGCTGGCCGGCGGCCGGGTCGACGGATGGGGTGGGAACGCGAAGCTCGGTGGCGACCGGCTCTTCGTGGTGGAGGCCGACGAGTACGACAAGGCATTCCTCACCCTGTCGCCCACCGTCGCGGTGATCAACAACGTCGAGGCCGATCACCTCGAATGCTACGGCAGCATCGAGGCGCTGGAAGCGGCATTCGACACCTTTGCCGGGCGCGCAAAGAAGGTCCTGATCGGGTCCGATGACCCTGGCGCCATGCGGGTCACCCACATGCTGCGGCGCACCGATGCGCAGGCCGATGGCGGTGGAGACCGGCCGGTGATCTGGCGCTTCGGCTTCGAGAATGCCGATCTCGCGCTCTCCGCGGTGGAGCAGGGGCCAGGTGGCAGCCGTGCAACCGTGACGCTCCCGGATCGCCGCAAGGTGACGCTGCAACTCTCGGTGCCCGGCATTCACAATTTGCGCAACGCCACCGCGGCGCTCGGTGCCGTGCTCGCGCTCGGCGGCCCGCTGGAGCCGGCGCTCGACGCGCTGGCCGCATACACCGGCCTGGGACGGCGGTTTGAACGGCTGGGCGACGCGGGCGGGATCACGTTCGTGGATGACTACGCCCATCACCCGACCGAGCTGGTTGCGACCCTCGCCGCCGCCCGCCAGGCGTTCCCCGGGCGGCGCCTGGTCGCCGTGTTCCAGCCGCATCTCTTTTCCCGGACGGCGGCACATGGGACCGCGATGGGCGTGGCGCTCGCGGCGGCCGACGTGGCGGTGGTGACGGAGATCTACGCGGCCCGGGAGCAGCACATGCCCGGCATCACCGGCCGGACCGTCGCGGAGGCGGCCGAGGCCGCGGCGAGGGGCCGGATGCGGGTGGTATTCGAGCCGGACAGAAATCGGCTGCATGACCGACTGCTGGAGCTGGCCCGCCCGGGCGACATTATCATCACTCTTGGCGCCGGCGATATCACGCGGGTGGGACGGGAACTGATCCAGTGGCTCAGAGCCGCCTGACCAGGCCGGGCTGGCTGCTTCTCGGCGGCGCAGGGCTCGTGCTGCTGCTGTTCGTCGGGCTGCCGCGCGCCATGCGGAAGATGGATTTCTTCCGGGTCAGCAAGATTGATATCCGCGGGCTGGCCAACCTGCGTGCGGAAGATGTCGTCCGCGTGCTGCCGATCCCGGCGGGGATGAGCCTGCTGGATGATCTCGACGGGGTCCAGCGCGCCGCGGACTCGATTCCCGGGCTCGCGGATGTGGTGGTGAGCCGCCGTCTGCCGGGCACGCTGGTCGTCACGCTGCGGGAAGCGCCGCCGATCGCGCTGGTCATGCGGCAAGGCCGTCTGTGGCTGCTCGGCGAAGATGCCAGGGTGCTTCCGTTCGACCCGACGGTGTCCGCCCCGGACCTGCCGATCGTGCGGGCGGCGGATTCGGTGGTGACCCGCCTGCTCGCGCGGGTGCGGGAGACGGATGCGACGTTGTTCTCGAAGGTGGTCGCCGGCTGGCGCGCCGGCGATGACGTGGTGCTCGCGGTGGATGGACAGCGGTACTGGTTCCGGCCCGATGCGCCGGCGGAGGTTATTCGAGCGGTGACACTCGTGGCGCAGGATCTCGAAAAGAAGGGCCGGCGATACGCCGAGCTGGATGCCCGCTTCGCCGGCCAGGTCGTGGTCCGGTGGGAGGCCGCATGACCATCTCGCCCAACCGGCTGGTGGCCGCGGTGGACCTCGGCACGACCAAGGTGGCCGCAGTGATCGCGGAAGTGCAGGGCGAATCCCGCGATCCGACTGCCCGGATCCTCGGACTCGGGGTGGAACGCTGCAACGGTGTCCGCCGCGGCGTGGTGCGTGGCATCGAGGAAACCACCCGGGCCATTTCCAAGGCGATGAAAGACGCCGAGCGGATGGCCGGTGTCGAGGTCGGCTCGGTCTATTGCGGGATCGCGGGGGAGCACGTCGCGGGACTCACATCGACTGGGGTTGTCTCCGTAACCGGTGGCGAGATCCGCACCTCGGATGTCGCCCGGGTCAACGATGTCGCCTCCAGCGTCCCGCTCGGCAAGGATCATGAGCTGCTGCACGCCATCCCGCAGGACTATCTGGTCGATATGCAGCCAGGGATCAACGAGCCGATCGGCATGACCGGTTCGCGGCTGGATGCCCAGGTCTACCTCGTCACCGTGCTGTCGAGCGTGCCCCAGAACCTGCGCAAGTGCGTCGAGGGTGCGGGGTACCATGTGGCGGAATTCGTGCTCGAACCGCTGGCAGCCTCCCTTGCGGTGCTGACCCCCGATGAGCGGGAACTGGGCACGGCGGTGGTGGAACTGGGTGGTGGATCGACGAACGTCGCTATCTTCCAGTCCGGCAAGATCCGGCACACCGCCTCCTTGCTCATTTCGGGAGCCCATGTCACCAGCGACATCGTGCACGGGCTGCAGGTCACCCAGCAGGATGCCGAGCGCCTGAAGGAGCGGCACGGTGCGGCGTGGGAGGGCCTGGTGCCGGACTCCGATATCATCGAGTTGCCCGGCACACCAGGGCAGGGGGCGCGGTCGGCGCACCGGCAGGTGCTCTCCCACATCATGCGGATGCGGATGCAGGAGACGCTGGAATTCGCCCAGGACGAGATCACCCGGGCGGGCTACCACCAGCGTCTTCCGGCGGGCGTGGTGCTGACCGGCGGCGGGGCGCAGGCACCCGGCGTCATCGAGCTGGCCCGGGAAGTCTTCGCGATGCCGGTGCGGGTGGGGAAGCCCGGCCAGGGACTCGGAGGGCTGATGGACAGCGTCGAGGCCCCGCGCTTCGCGGTCGTCGCGGGCCTGGCGCTCTACGGCGCCAAACAGCTGGTGCAGGGCTCGGGATTCGGTGCCTCGAAGCGCCGGTCCCAGGCGGTGGAAAAGTGGGTGATGCCGGTGCGACAGTGGCTCCAGGACTTCTTCTGATTCCGACGCTGGCCCGAGAGGAAACACCATGATCTTCGAACTGGAAGAAAACGGAGCGCAAGCCGCGCGGATGAAGGTGATCGGCGTCGGCGGTGGCGGTGGCAATGCCGTCAACCGGATGGTCGAGGAACAGTTGCAGGGCGTGGAATTCATCTCGGTGAATACCGACGCCCAGGCGCTCGGGACCAACCGGGCCAACAGCAAGATCCAGATCGGCCGCAAGCTGACCCGTGGACTTGGGGCCGGCGCCCGGCCCGAGATCGGACGGCAGGCCATCGAGGAGAATCGCGATGATGTCATTGCCATGCTGCAGGGCGCGGACATGGTCTTCGTCACCTGCGGCATGGGTGGAGGCACCGGGACCGGTGCGGCGCCCATCATCGCCCAGATGGCGCGCGACATGGGGGCACTCACCGTCGGCATCGTGACCAAGCCGTTCCTGTTCGAGGGCAAGAAGCGGATGCGGCAGGCCGAGATGGGCATCGCGGAGATGCGGAATTCGGTGGATACGATGATCGTGGTCCCCAACGAGCGGCTCCTCGCCGTGGTGGGGAAGGGGATTCCGTTCCAGGATTCGCTGAAGAAGGCGGACGATGTGCTGCTGCAGGCCACGCAGGGCATCGCGGACCTGATCACCAAGACCGGTATCATCAACGTGGACTTCGCCGATGTGCGCACCATCATGCAGAACGGTGGCTCGGCGCTGATGGGTACCGGCATCGGCCGGGGCGAGAACCGGGCGATGGAGGCCGCCCAGCAGGCGATCTCCAGCCCGCTGCTCGACAACGTCTCCGTGGCCGGCGCGAGCGGTGTCCTCATCAACATCACCGGTGGCACCGACCTCACTCTCGGTGAGGCCACCACGATCAACGACATCATCCACGATGCGGTGGGCGATGACGCCGAGATCATCTTCGGCGCGGCGACGGACCCGTCGATGCAGGGAGAGGTCCGCGTCACCGTCATCGCGACCGGCTTCGACCGGGTCGAGGCGCCGATCATCGCCACCACGCCCCCGGGCCGGTCCGCGCCGGGCGTGATCAAGTTCCCCTCGGGCAATCGGGTGCCGGCGCCGCCGGCCGCTCCGGTCCCGCCGAGTCCCTCCCCCGCCACCGTCCGGGCGGAGCCCCGTCGGCCCTCGAATCCCGGTGACGTGCCCGAGATGGAGATCCCGACGTTCATCCGCCGGCAGATGGACTGACGTGCGAGTCTGGGGCCGTTTCGCCGTTTCGCTCGGTATTC
>JAWXBX010000182.1:0-5059 GCA_034440415.1 Gemmatimonadota bacterium
AGCCGTCAGCCATCAGCCGTCAGTCGTCAGTCGTCAGTCAGCCGACTGACGGCTACCCCAGGTACAGCTTGTTCGGGTCCAGCACATTCCGCAGGAGATCGAGCTCACGAGCGGTCGGTGCCTCGACGGCGGCGAGCGAATCCCGCACCCGCAGCGGCCAGCCCACCACCGCCTTGACGTCATCCACCGTGACACCGGGATAGAGGCTCGTCAATACCATCTCGCCGGTCTCCGCATCATTCTCCAGAATGCCCTTGTCGGTAATCACCTTGATCGGGCCGGCGCCGGGCATGCCAAGTTCCTTGCGCGAAACTCCCCTGCAGCGCTGTCCCGGGCTGGTGATGAAGTCCACCTGCGACGGAAAGGCGCGTGCATTGAGCCGACTGATGATCAGCACCCGCTTGGCGTGCACGGCGATCTCTGCAGCACCGCCGGAGCCAGGCAGGCGCACTTTTGGCTTCTGGTAGTTGCCGATCACGGTGGTGTTGATATTCCCCCACTGGTCGATCTGGGCCCCGCCGAGAAAGCCGACCTCGATCTTGCCATTCTGGAGGAAGAGCTGGAACACATCGGCCATCGAGCACACCATCAGCGATCCAGTCACGAGCGACGGGTCACCGATGGAGACCGGCAGCCGCTCGGGTACGGCGCCCACCGCGCCCGATTCGTAGATCAGCACGAGGTTCGGCGCCTGCAGCGCGCGCGCCAGATTGCAGGCCAGGTTCGGCAGTCCGATGCCGACGAAGGTGACTTCGCCATCCTGCAGCTCGCGAGCGGCGACGGCGGCCATCATTTCGGAGGGGGAGTAACTAGTCGACATGGGCCGTTGGCCGTCGGGAAATGGCCGTTAGCCGTTGGCCGTTGGCCGTTAGCTGTTCCGTGCACAGATAAGCCATACTCCCGCCATGAAAATGGTCGACATTACGTACCCGACTCCGGCGGCCGTCAGCTAACGGCCAACGGCTAATGGCCAAAGGCCCTAAAAGCCGTAATTCACGCCCTCACAGAACTGATCCTTCGCCTTCAACCGCTCCCTCAGCCCCGGATACTTGGCCAGGTATCCCGCGCGGTCCTTCACCCCATGCACATACTCCGCGAGGTAGGCCTCCAGCGCCGCGGGATCGCGGGAGATGTCTTCCCACGCCACGTAGAAATCGTTATCGCGATCGTAGAAGCCCTGGGCGTAGGAAGGATGGCAGCCCCACGGCTCCACCACGACGGCGTCGACGATCATGCCGGGAATCAATGTCCGGTTGGGGTCGGCGCGGATCACCGACTCATCCACCAGCTCCTCGACCACGACAATCACGTGCCTGCTGGCAAAGGCGGCTTCCTTCTGCACGCCGAGCAGGCCCCAGACCTGGGCGTTGCCGCTGGCATCGGCGCGCTGCGCCGCAATGATCGAGACATCGGGGTTGAGCGCGGGAACCGTCGCCAGCACCTCACCGGTGTAGGGACAGGTGACGGTGCGGATCAGCGGGTTGGCGACCGGAAGGTCGGTGCCCATGTAGTTGCGCATGGTCCAGAACGGCAGCCGCGCGGCGCCGGCGGAGAGGCGGGCCACCATCCCGAAGTGACTGTACTCCTCGATTGCGAGCGGCGGGGTGCCCTTCTCGACCGCCCGGCGGAAGGCGTGCAGCGATCCCGCGCCGGGGTTCCCGGCCCAGGAGAAGACCAGCTTCCTGGCGCAGCCGGCGGCGATCATCTGATCGTAGATCAGGTCCGGCGTCAGCCGGCAGAGGGTGAGGTCCTTCCGCCGCTGGCGGATGATCTCGTGCCCGGCCGCGAAGTTGATGAGGTGGGTAAATCCCTCGATCACCACGGTGTCACCGTCGCTGACATTGGCGGCGATGGCGTCCTTCATGGAGACGACTTTGGAGATCATGCCGTTTTCTGCGCGTGGGAGATCATGGTGCAAAACTAGGGACGCCAGCGCGGAGCGGATGCCCGTACTCCTGGCCGTCCATAGAGGGGGTTCTGCAGATCGGGGTCCGTGGTAAAAATGATCAGCGGGAGCCCCACGCCAGTGGTATCGGCCGGGTCGATGGCCTGAAAGGCGAGTCGTTGGCCGTCAGGCGACCACTGGGGGTACGTCGGATTGTTCCCGGTGGGAAAGCTGGCCGTCACGAAACCGGTCCCGCTTCTGCCGATCACATTCACCGAGCTCTGGGATCCAGCCTCCGCTCCATGAAATGCCAGCTTGGTGCCGTCCGGATTCCAGGCTGCTCCTGCGTAGGCCGGCGCGGTGCAGCCTGTGGCCAGGGTGCAGTTGGGGCTGAGGGCCCGGAACCCACCGCCATCGATTCGTGCCAGCCAGATCCCACCGTCCACCGATTCGATGGCGACTTCCTTTCCGTCCGGGGACCAGCTCACCGCGCACGGCCGCATGCCCGTCGGCAACACGACTTTCCGCTTGTTGCTGCCATCGTCCGCCATGACCCAGAGTTCGGTGCAGGTGTTGCCTCCGATCTCCTTGATCCAGAGGATCTGCCGACCATCGGGGGACCACTGGGGCCTGGTATCAGTCCCATTCCCGGTCTGCAGTGAATTCCAGCTCCCGTTGCCGGCCTGGACGACACCGACATCGGCGCTGCCATCGCCCAGATACACCGCGAGCCTTGTTCCGTCCGGAGACCAGGCAGGAATCAGCCCGCTGACCTGCATCGTGTTGAGGCCGCTCCCATCGAAATTCATCACATTGGTGAAATAGCTCCCACCAGCTCCGGTGATCAGGCCGCCATGAAAGGCGATCCGGGAACCATCGGCCGACCACCGCGCCGACTGGACGTCGAAATCCTGCGGCGAAATCCGATGCGCACCACTGCCATCCGCGTTGCTGATCCACAATGCGGCGAACCCGAACGCGGTTGGTGAGGCTGTATCAGTCGAGAACATCAATTCACGATTCCCGCCCACTCGGGGAACGAGCACGACCACGGCCTGGGAATCCTGGCTGCCGCTGAGGGTGGCGCGAACCACGGCGGAGCCGGCGGTCTGAGCCGTGACCAGGCCCGTACCGGACACGGTAGCGATGCCCGGGGTCCCCGAGGTCCAGGTCACGGCCGGGGCCACCACCGGAGCGCCGAAGATGTCCGTCGTGCTCGCGGTAAGCTGTGTGGTGTCTCCCGCAAATAGACTCGGGTACGGCCGGCCCACGGTGATCACCGGCGCGAGCACGGCCGTCGCGGTGTCACTCACTCCTCCAACGGTGGCGATGAGCCGCACCGTGCCAACCTGGTCCGCGAAGAATGTCCCGCCCCCGGAGTGTGTGGCAAGCGAGGAGTCCGACAGGGACCACACAACCGTCCGTCCCGTGAGGATGCGACCCGCGAATCCTTCGCCACCACCGCGAAACCGGCGTGATCTCGAATGAGGATCGTGTCCGTCGACGGCGCCACCGAGACGGTGGCGACTGGAACCGAACCCGGAGGCGGTCCCGATCCACCGCCGTCATCGCCACCACCACAGGCTGCGGAAGCGATGATCAGTCCGAAACCGAGCCACGATGATTTCCGGCAGTCAATCACGGCCATCAGTCTCCTCCCGGTGGGGGGGGAAAGCGCAAGCGACTCATCCTGGCTCGTTCGGTCAGCCTGCGAAAGGTACCGCGACCGGCGGTACCGCCGCCTCCAGCCGTGCCAGCTCGGAAATCAGCAGCGCCGCCGCGCCGGTCAGGTGCTGCTCGAGCAGGGCCGCCGCCGCGTCGGCGTCGCGCCGCTCAATCGTGGCGAGCAGCGCGCGATGCTCCCGGTCGAATTCGGCGCGATGCTGCAGCATCAGCCCATGCGACAGCCAGTACCGATCGACTCGGCGCAGCAGGCCGTCGATCATCTCCTGCAGCCGGGGCCGGCCATCAAGGGCATAGATGATCTGATGGAAGTCGACATCCAGCGACCCCCAGATCGCACCATCGGTCGCCGACTCGGCGCGATCCAGAATGCGCGCGGCCTCGGCGAGAGCTGACTCGCTCAGCACCGTGGTCGCCCGGCGGATCGCGGCGGTCTCCAGCGTCGCTCGGATCTCGTAGATCTCACGGATCTCTTCCGGCGCGAGCGCGGTCACCGTGGCCCCGCGATTGGCCTGATAGGTGACCAGCCCCTCGGACTGCAGCTGACGCAGCGCTTCGCGGACGGGAATATGGCTCACATTGAGTTGCGCCGCGATCTCATCCTGCAGCAGCGGTTCGTGTCCCCGCAGTTGCCCGCTGGTAATCGCTTCTCTCAGCACGGCGGCCACCAGCTCATGGGCCGCCTGCTTCTGCATCCGGGGCATCCGGCGAAGGACCTGCTCGAGCTGCACGCGTTGTCCTTTATAATGAAGGAGCCCGCATCGCTTGCGGGATAATATATTATATATTACCTTGCTCAACGTCAAGCGGCAGAATCGCTTGCACTGATCTTCCCGACGTCGTTGACTGCCACCCGCCCGGACCCCGCGGGGTGCGCGGTCCGTCGCCGTACCACTGCAAGGCGAGGTTCCGATGGATCACCGCACCGAGACGCAGGCCCACAAGGCTGGCCAGCCAATCCCGTATCCTCCCGCGCGCGAATTCATGGAGCCGGATTGGACCCGCCTTCCCGGGTACGTTGGCGTGAGTCGCGCCGAGTGGGAAGATGCCACCTGGCAGCGCAAGCACACCGTCAAGAATCTGCGCGAGTTCAAGGCGGCGGTGGGTCAGTTCCTGCCCGATGATCTTGCCGACAGCATGGCGAAGGATCATGAGCAGCGGGCGACAATGTCGATGCTCATCCCGCCGCAGATGATCAACACGATGAACGTCGCCGACCTGTGGCAGGACCCGGTGCGCCGGTACATGGCGCCCGCCTTTGCCGACCGGCGGACCGACTGGGCCAATCATCCGCGCGCCTCGCGCGACAGCCTGCATGAACAGGACATGTGGGTGGCGGAGGGGCTGACCCACCGCTATCCCACCAAGGTGCTGGCGGAGATGCTCTCGACCTGCCCGCAGTACTGCGGGCATTGCACCCGCATGGACCTGGTCGGCAACGATGTGCCGCAGGTCGCCAAGCTCAAGTTCCTGACTCCGCAGAAGGACCGG
>JAWXBX010000183.1:0-2874 GCA_034440415.1 Gemmatimonadota bacterium
CGGCTCCTTCCGCCGGGTGGAGATCCGGCGCGCCGGCAAACTGGTCGACAGTCTCGACATCTACGACTACCTGCTGCGGGGCGACAACAGCCACGATGCGCGGCTGGAGAACGGTGACGTCGTCTTCGTCCCGGTGCGGGGTACGCAGGTGAAGGTCGCCGGCGAGGTGGTGCGCCCCGCGATCTACGAACTCAAGATCGGTGAGACGCTGCAGGACCTGCTGCGCTCGGCGGGCGGCTTCGAAGCGACGGCTTTGCGCCGGCGGGTGCAGATCGACCGAATCCTGCCACCGCTGGAGCGAGGACAGCTCGGCCGGGACCGGGTGGTGCTCGACCTGCCCTCCGACCAGTTTGCCGATGGATTCGGCCCCGCCTTCGCCATGGCCCCGGGGGATTCGGTGACGGTCTTTCCCGTCGCGGACCGGCGTCGCGGCGTGATCACAGTCAACGGCAACGTCTGGACCCCCGGTCCGGTGGGCTACGCCAGCGGCATGATGCTCTCCCAGGCCATCCTGCTGGCCGGCGGGCCCAAGCCCGATGTCTACCTGGATCAGATCCTCATCACCCGGCTCCAGAGCGATTCGACCCGGCTCCAGCTCCGAGCCCGGTTCCTCGACTCCACCGGTGCCGTGGCGCAGGACCTCGCACTCCGGGAAGACGACGAGGTCACAGTCTTTTCCCGCTCCACCTTCCGGCCGCTGCGCTACGTGGCGCTGACCGGTGCGGTGCGGAAGCCGGGCCGGGTCAATTTTCGCGAGGGGCTGACGCTGCGGGACGCGCTGCTGGAGGTGGAGGGGCTGACGGAGGACGCGCTGCTGACCGAAGCGGAGATCGCCCGCCTGCCGGCGGACAGTGTACGAATCAGCGGGCTGGTCGCCGTCGCGGTGCGCGTCCCGCTCGACTCCACCTATCTCTTCGATCGCGGCCCCGATGGCCGCTACCTCGGCCCCCCCGGCGTGGCGACCAGCGCCTCCGGGGCCCCCGAGGTCCTGCTGCAGCCGTATGACAACGTCCTGATCCTGCGGCAGCCGGAGTGGGAGCTGCAGCGCAGCGTCGACATCACCGGCCAGGTGCGCTATCCCGGGCGCTATGCCCTCAAGACCCGCACCGACCGGCTGCTCGACCTGATCAACCGTGCCGGTGGCCTGACCAGGGAAGCCTATCCGGCGGGCATCAAGTTCTTCCGCACTGCGGACCGCGGTGGCCGGATCGGTGTGGACCTCCCGACCGTGATCACCGATCCGAAATTCCGCGACAACCTGATCCTCTCCGAGGGCGATTCCATCTTCATCCCCGAGTACATCCCGGTGGTCTACGTGCGCGGTGCGGTGGCGGCCTCGACATCGGTGACCTATGTGCCCGGGAAAAGCCTGGAGTATTACGTGGGCGCCGCTGGCGGATACCGGCGGGACGCCGATGGTAAGCGCACATACGTCGCTCAGCCCAGCGGCAAGGTGCAGACAATCCACAAGCACTGGTGGTTCCTGCCGGACAGCAAGCCGCAACCGCTGGCGGGCGGCACGGTCTTCGTTCCGGCCCGCGACCCGGCGGACAAGAAAGACTGGCTCGGCATCGTGGGCTCGGTGGCCCAGATCCTCGCGAGCATGGCGACGATTGTGATTGTGGTGATCAAGACGAAGTAGGCTGGCAGCTGGCAGCTACCAGCTACCAGCTACTTCTCATCAATCCTCGGCCTTCCCCCGCTGTCCTGCCGCCGAGCCTCCTGTTTCACCGGCATGCCGGCGAGTGACGGCTCGTAATCCGGCACCAGCCGCTTGAGCAGGCGGCGCAGCTCCTCGTCCGATTCCCCATCCTGCGCCGCGGCGATGAGATCGGCCACCACGGTGGACACCCCGATCGGCAGCGCGGCGTTCTTCGCCCGCAGGACCTTGGGATGCTCCGTCGGAGTCGCATGTTCCGCTCCGAAGAACAGCTCCTCGTACAGCTTCTCGCCCGGCCGAGTCCCGCTGAAGCGGATTTCGATATCCTTGCCCACTTCCTTGCCCGAGAGCCGGATGAGGTCGGCGGCGAGGTCGGCGATGCGCACTGGGTCGCCCATATCCAGCACGAACACCTCGCCCCCCCGCCCCATCGCCCCTGCCTGCAGCACCAGCTGGACCGACTCCGGGATCGTCATGAAGTAACGTCGCATCTCCGGGTGGGTCACCGTCACCGGTCCCCCCGCCGCGATCTGCTTGAGGAAAGTGGGTACGACACTGCCCCGGCTCCCCAGCACGTTGCCGAAGCGCACTGCGACAAAGTTGCGGTGATGCTCCTCTGACACGCTCTGCAGCAGCTGCTCGGCGACCCGCTTGGTGGCACCCATGACGCTGGTTGGCCGCACCGCCTTGTCGGTCGAGATCAGAACCAGGTGCTCCACCCGCCGCTCGGCGGCCAACTCGACCAGGTTCCGGGTACCCAGCACGTTATTGAGGATCGCCTCCCCGATATTCTCCTCCATCAGCGGCACATGCTTGTGCGCCGCCGCGTGGAACACGCTGAAGGGCTCGAACCGGTCGAACACCCGCGCCAGCGCCGCGGCGTCCTTCACATCGGCGATGACCGCCTCCAGCGGGATATGGGGGAAGTGCTGCGCCAGTTCCTGCTGAATCCCGAAAATCGAGTTCTCGCCGTGGCCCAGCAGCACGAGGCGCATCGGCTCGAGCTGGCAGATCTGGCGGCAGAGCTCCGAACCGATCGAACCGCCCGCCCCCGTGACCAGGACGGTGCGCTCGGTGCCGAGGCCCTGGACCATCTGCATGTCGATCTTGACCGGCTCCCGCCGGAGCAGGTCCTGAATCTCGACGTCGCGCAGCGCGCCCGGCTGCAGCCGGCCGGAGATGATGTCCGAGATGCCCGGCAGCGTCCGGGTGCC
>JAWXBX010000184.1:0-34117 GCA_034440415.1 Gemmatimonadota bacterium
AGCGCCGCGGCGCTGAAGACGGACGTGCTCTTGGTCCCGATCACCGCTTCGGCGAACGCCACGACCTCCCACATGTTCACCCGGTCCACCTGGATCGTGACGCCGGAGACCCCCAGACCGCGGCACAGTTCGGTCAGCCGTTCCTCGGAGTCGTAGAAGGGATGACCCTTCACGACGATCGGGACATCGGGGCGTGCCGCGCGGAGCGCGGGCAGGACGTCGGAGAGGAACCGAGTCCCCTGATCGTAGGGCAGTTCCGCGGTATCGGAGCTCGAGCCGGTGGCGAGGACGACCCAGGGGCGGTTGGATGTCGGGTGTGCCGCCCGGCGCGCGGCGGCTTCCCGCGCGATCGGTGCGGTGCCCTGGGGCCAGCCGATGACATGAGTCGGGCGCGTCAGGCCCCAGTCCGCCAGTTCGCGCGAGACGGCACGGCTCCAGGTGAGGGTGTGATCCGCGATCAGGTGGTTGCGGTCACCCCGGCCGGCGGGGCGATGGGCATGATAGGCGCCGTGCTGCATCAGGATGGTGGGGATGCCGGCGCTGCGGCAGGCCAGCATGCGGGTGCGCATGTGCGGCAGGAAGTCCTGCGCCCCGAGGAGGGCGCGGACCTCGCCGGCGCGATACGCGGCCAGGGCCCAGTGCAGCGACTCGCGGAGCCAGGGCTGATAAGAGATGAACAGGTGCTCGCACAGTTCGCGTTCCCACGGCGCAGCGGTGATTCCCCGCGGGGTCGGCCACTCCGGTGCGATCAATGGCCGCGCCGGCCCGACCGGTCTCGCATCCACCGTGGGGCCGTCGAAGGACCAGGGATCGCGGCGGTCCATCGCGATGCGCAGGTCAGGCGCATCGCGCAGCGGCCCGAAACATTGCGCGATCTCGTTGGCGTGGAAGGCCACCACCGTCAGGCGCCGGTCCCGCGGCAGGGGCTGACCCCGCCAGTCCTCGCAGGCGCCTTCCTTGGCCAGCGGTGTGAGCACCATGTCCTGTGCGGTGTGCAGTGCGCCGCCGGCCTGGGGCGGGAAACCGAGGGCGACGAGGCCGCGCTCCCGGGCCGCAAGCGTCACGACGGCGCCATGGGCGAAGCCATCCCCATCATGCACGATGCCCCGCGCCCCCGGGGCCAGCGCGAGACCGGCCTCGATGAGGCGGCGGGTCCGGGCGCCGTGCGAGAGCGTGTTGGCGAAGGCATACTCGAGCGCCCACCAGCCCCAGCACTGATAGTCGGTGGGCGATGCGGGAATCCCGCCGGCGAGCGCACGGGCGAGGTCATCCACATGATCCTGCAGCGCCACGCGCTCGTCCCGGCGGAACAGCTCGTCGATATGGAGGGTCCGCAGTCCGAGGGCGTGCGCCGCGTCGGTCACCGCGCGGTTGCGCCCCAGGACCGCGAGCGGGGCGTCGCCGGCGCGGACCATCTCCCCGAGCAGGTGGGGCGAGGAGAGCAGGGCAAGGAAGCTCATGGGGCGGTGGCCGGCTTCGGTCCGGGTGGTGGCGGCCGCTTCAGCGGTTGCGGCCGCTGTTGAGGTTGTTCAGCGTCGCCAGCACGGCGCTGGACTGGTTCTGCAGTCGGCTGATCGCGGTTTCCATGTTCACGAACTGCTGGACCAACGAGGCGCGCCGCCGGGTGAGGCGGGCATCGATCCCCTCGGCCCGCTTCGTGAGCGCGGTGTTCTGGCTCGTCAGCGAGGCCTCACGCCTGGAGAGCACGCCGGTCGCACTGGTCACCACATCATCCAGCATTCGTTCCAGCAGGGCGCCCGTGCCCAGGCTGATCGTGGCCGTGCCGACGGCGCCGAGGGCGGTCCCGGTATACTGGAGGCTGAGTCCGGCGACGGTGGTGCCGGTCGTGCCCACCAGCGACTGGGCCGATCCGGTCGCGGCCTCGCCGTTGATCGTGCCGGCGACATTCACTCCAGCATAGACACCCGCGGCGATCGGGAGCGTGGCACTCAACGTTCCGCCCGCGGTGTAGGCGACGGTGATGCTGGCGCTGCCGCCGTAGAGCGGCTGGTCGAGTGTGATCTGCCCGCCGGATTCCGTCGCGGTGATGCCGAGGCCGGCGGTGGTGAAGGCGGCGGTGAGGGCGCTGGCGATCTGGACGCTCGTCATCCCGTCGGTGAGCGTGATCGTGGCGGTCTTGCCAGTGCCCGCGTCCGTCACGCTCATCGTGTCCGGCGTGGCATCATCCACGAACAATCCGCCGCTCAGGCCCGTGCCGGTGACGGATGCCTTCGTGGCGAGCGTCGTGATGTTGACGGCATAGGTCCCGTCGTTCACCGCGATCGGAGCGGCCAGGTAGGTGAGCCCGACGCCCGTTGTGGTGGATCCCTGCTGCTGGAACAGGGCTCGCAGGTCCGACAGGCGCCCGGAGAAGGCGGCATCGAACAGGATGCCGTTCAGGGCCAGCTTGCCATCCTGCTGCAGCGACAGGCCCGCGAGCCCGGCAAAGTTCAAGTCGCTCGCCGCGCCGCCGATCGAGCGCTGCAGGGTCCCCGGCAGGCTGCCGCGGGCCACCCGCAGCAGCGACTCGCGGTAGAGCACCGGCGCGGCGGCGGTACCGGTCGGCGGCGTCCCCTGGTCCTTGAGGAAGGTGACGACGGCGTTGTAGGCGTCGGTCACGCTCTGCATGGCGCTGGTGGCACTGCTGGGAGAGCGATCCACGGTCACCGTGGTCACGGCGCCCACCTCCGCGGCCATCAGCTGGAGCGTGACACCGGAGAGCGCGTCGGTCACCGTATTGTTGGTGCGGGTCAGCGCGACGTTGTTGATCGAGAAGACCGCGTCGGTGCCGGCCTGGACCACGGCGCCCGGTGCGATCGTCGTCGGGTCCGAGAGAATGCCCAGGCTCTGCAGCACAGTGCCGCTGACGTCGGACAGCGTCATCCCGGTGCTGCCGATGGTGTCGCTGGTGAGCACCAGCCGGTTGGAACTGGCGCCGATGGAGAGGACGGAGGCGCTCACCTTGCTGGCGCTGGCGCCGGTGTTGGCGACGCTGATGCGGTCGCGGATATCGCTGAGGGTGTCGGTGGCGCTGATCGTGATGGCCGCGCCGCCGTTGACGGAGATCGTGCCGCTCAGGCCAAGCGCGGTGCTGCTGCTCGCCTGGGTGGTTCCCATCAGCTTCTGCTGCGCCGCCATGGATGTGACCCGCACGTCGTAGCTGCCCGCCTGCGCGGTGGGGCCGGCGGCGGCGGAGGCGAGCTGTTTGGTGCCGCTGGTGATGACGGCGCTGGCGGTCATGCCGTCGAAGGCGGAGCCGTCGCGCAGTTTCTTCACCGCCGCGCGCAGCGTCTCCAGCAGGGTACGGTAGGTCTTGAAGGTGGTGAGCTTGCTGCTGTTCGTCGTGACCTGATTGCGCGACCGTGTCGCGGGCGCGGCTTCCGCGAGGATGATCTGGTCGACCAGGTCCCGCCACTGGATGCCGCTGACGAGGCCACTGACGGAACTGAGGGGTGCGGTCACGGTCCACCTCCTGGTACGGGAACGCCTCGGACGCCGGGAAACCCGGCGCCCGAGGGTTGTGCCTGTCCGGCCAGCTCAGCCCCGGAGGAGCGTGAGGATGCCCTGCGGCAGCTGGTTCGCCTGCGCCAGCATCGCGGTGCCGGCCTGCTGCAGGATCTGGGTCTTGGTGAACACGGTCATTTCGAACGCCATGTCCGCGTCGCGGATGACCGACTCCGCGGCGACGACGTTCTGGATGATCGAGGTCAGGTTGGCCTGCGCGAACTCGAGGCGGTTCTGCGCCGCGCCGATCGTGCCGATCGTGGTGTTCAGCGTGTCGATCGCGGTGTTGATCGTGGTCAGCGAGGTCAGGGCCGACGCGGACGTCGACAGCGCCGTGGTGCTGATGCCGAGACCGGCGGCGGTCACGTTGCCGAGCGACAGGCCGATCTGGCTGTTGCTGGAGGCATCGGTTCCCACCTGGAAGCTGGCCGCTGCGGCCGCGGTGCTGACGATCGTGCCACCGGTGCCGCCGGCCGCGGAGCCATCGATGAAGGTCGAGCTGATGGTCACGCCCAGGGCGCTGAAGTTGAGGGTCTGCGAGCCCGGTGCGCCACCGATACCAGCGGTCGCGGCCGTGGTGGAGATGTACTGCACGGTCTGCGAGTTGCCGCTCTGGTCGGTCAGGGTCGCCGAGGCGATGGAACCAGTCGTGGCGCCCGATGCCAGCGCGAGGGTGTAGGTGGTCGAGGCCTTGGCGTTGTTCAGGACGATCGACGATGCGGTGGCGCCGGCCGACCCACCGATGGAACCGCCGGAGATCAGCGCGCCGGTGGAGCTGGACACCTGGGTGCCGTAGCCGCCGCCGAGCAGGGTCGCGCCCTGGTACTGGGTGCTGTTGACGATGCGGTCGACTTCGACCAGCAGCGACGCATGCTCCGCCTGCACCTTGCTGCGGTCCGTGGTGCTCAGGTTGGCCGAGGCCGCCTGGGTCGCCAGTTCCTTCATGCGGTCGAGCACGGTGGAGAGGACGTTCACGGCGCCGTCGGCGATGTTCAGCACCGAGCCGGCCTGGGTCGCATTCTGGGAGGCCATCCGCAGCGCGCGACCCTCGGAGCGCAGCTTGTTCGCGATGCTCAGCCCGGCGGCGTCATCGCCGGCGCGGTTGATCCGGAAGCCGGACGACAGCTTGGCGATCTGCTTGTCGAGGACCATGCCGGAAGCACTAAGGTTCTTGTACGCGGTGTTCGCTGCGGCATTCGTGTTGATGCGGGACATCTGAGTAGCTCCTTGTCCAACGGTAGCGGAGCGTCCCTGCTCCGGTCCTGCGATGAAACGGCGTCAATGCCGTCTGCAAACGGATATCGGCGGGGCGGGGCAGAACTTGAGGTGCGTTGGTGGGTCGAGGTTGCCGCGGACCCGGCAGCCCTTGCCGGAGAATGGCGGGATGCCCGCCGGGCGGTTTTGCGTTACCGTAGCTACGACAAGCAGTTAGCTGCGTTCGACTGGTCGGTATGCCGCTTGCCCCGGCTCAGGGCATGACAACCACCCAGACTCGCCCACCTCGCCCGTCGAGGGCTCGCGCGGCGCCGCCGCGCGAATGGATTGCCGCGCGCTACATGATCGATGCCGCTGCGTGCGGCGATCCGACCTGTCCGCTGCACCACCCAGCGGTGCCGGGGCCGCGGCCCGATGCGCGCGTCCTCGTACGAGTGGGCGATCGGATGGAACTCACCGGCTCGCTGGCCTGCACCGAACTGGCCCGGCGCTGCCTGCAGGATCCGGAGGCGCTGACGCTGGAGAGCTGCGAACCGATGGTCGGGCGCGGGCTCGTTCCGCGCCGGACGCTGCCGGTCAACTCCATCGCGCCCTGGGAGCGCTACTGCGACGATATCCGCGCCGCGATGCTGACGCTGC
Organism: Gemmatimonadota bacterium; assembly: GCA_034440415.1. Lineage (GTDB taxonomy): Bacteria > Gemmatimonadota > Gemmatimonadetes > Gemmatimonadales > GWC2-71-9 > JADJOM01. The sequence goes on from JAWXBX010000184.1 coordinate 5,359, forward strand.
TGGCGCGAACGGACCACCCGCTCGCCACCCGGCTCTTCTGCCTGGCGACCTTCGCGGAGCGCACCCGGCCTTTCTATTATCGCGGCGTTGAGGTGTTCGATGAGGCGTCGCTCGCCGCCGAAGTGGCCCTGATCGAGGATCCGGAAGAACTGGCCGAGCTGGCCCGCGGTTTCGAGGCCATGACGCTGCCGGGTGCGGTGTCCCTCCGCGCGGTGGCCGAGGTGCTGAACAACCGCGCCCGCTTCTCCACCGTCCCCGCCTTCCGCGAACTGATTCAGCAGATCTTCTCCGGCTTCGCCACAGCGACGGCGGACGGGCCCGAGGCGACCGAGGCGGCCGTGATCGCGGCGTGGGCCGAACGCCGCCTGGCATGGGAATCCTCCCATGGCGCGGCGCTCGATCAGGCTTTCAGCCGCTACGCCGAACTGTACTGGCTGCGGGACCTCTACTGCGATGCCCCGGACCTCCTGGTCTACAGCCAGAATCTCTGTCTGCGCCTCGCGGTGCTCCGCTTCCTGCTCTTCTTCCATCCGGCCCTTGCCATCGACCCCGTCGCCCCGACTGCGGGCGGTCGGCTGGCGGAGACGCTGGTCGAGGTCATCGCGCTCCACGCTGCCGCCGTGGAAGACGATCCGGTATTTCTGCGCGAGTGCGAAGCGGCACTGGCGCGCGCCGGTGTCCATACCCTGGGGCACACCGTGCTCCTGCTCGGCTGCTGAGGAGTCTCATGCCACTGCACGGCAAGACAGTTCTGATCACGGGCGGCACCGGCTCCTTCGGCAATGCCTTCGCCCGCACAGTGCTCGAGGAGTATGCGCCCGCCAAGGTCATCATCTACAGCCGCGACGAGCTGAAGCAGTATGAGATGGCCCAGCGCATTCAGGATGAGCGAATGCGCTTCTTCCTGGGTGATGTGCGCGACCTCGACCGGTTGCGGCGTGCGTTCAAGGGCGTGGATGTGGTCATCCACGCTGCCGCGCTCAAGCAGGTGCCGGCCGCGGAATACAACCCTTTCGAAGCGATCAAGACCAATGTGCTGGGAGCCCAGAACATCATCGAAGCTGCGCTCGACGCCGATGTCGAAAAGGTGGTCGCCCTCAGCACCGACAAGGCTGCCAACCCCATCAACCTCTACGGCGCCACCAAGCTCTGCAGCGACAAACTGTTCATCGCCGGTAATGCCTACGCCGGCGCCCGCGGCACCCGATTCGCCGTGGTGCGCTACGGCAATGTCGTCGGCAGCCGCGGTTCGGTGGTGCCCTTCTTCCGGCAGGCCCGGGAGAAGGGACGGCTGACGATCACCGATCCACGCATGACCCGGTTCTGGCTCACGCTGGAACAGGGCGTGCGGTTCGTCGTGACGGCGCTGGAGACGATGCACGGTGGCGAGCTGTTCGTGCCGAAGATTCCGTCCACCAATATCATGACGCTCGCCACGGCCCTCGCGCCCGAGTGCGAGATGGAGATCGTGGGTATCCGGCCCGGCGAAAAGCTGCATGAACTGATGATTGGCGAGGACGATGCCCGCCACACGCTCGACGTCGGCACCCACTACGTGGTCTGCCCCGAGTTCGCCTGGTTTACCAACGGCACACGGAAGGGCCAGGCCGTGCCGGACGCCTTTTCCTATCGCAGCGATACCAATCCCGACCAGTTGAGTGTGGAGGGCGTGCGGGAACTGCTCGCGGGGCTGGGAATGTCATGAGCCTTCTGCCCTACGCCCGGCAGACGATCGCCGAGGCGGATGTGCGGGCCCTGTGCGCCGCTGCCCGGGCCGACTATCTCACCCAGGGACCGGGGGTCGCCGCCTTCGAGGCCGCGCTGGCCCGGGCGACCGGCGCCCGATTCGCCGTTGCCCTCAACAGCGGGACCGCCGCACTCCACGCCGCCTACGCCGCCGCCGGACTCGGTCCGGGCAGCGCGTTGCTCACCACGGCGATGACGTTCGCCGGGACCGCAAACGCCGCGCTCTATCTCGGCGCTTCTGTCCGGTTCGCGGATGTGGACCCCGGGACCGCGCTGCTCGATCCCGGCGCGCTGCCCGATGATCCCCGCGTGCGGGTGCTGGCCCCGGTGCACCTCACCGGTCAGGTCGCGGAGATGGAGCGCCTCGCGGCGATCGCGCGCCGGCGCAACTGGGTGATCGTCGAGGATGGCTGCCATGCCCTGGGGGCGGAATATCAGACGGCGGATGGACAGTGGCATGCCGTCGGCGCCTGCCACCACAGCGCGATGTGCTGCTTCTCCTTCCATGCCGTCAAGCACATCACGACCGGCGAAGGTGGCGCGGTCACGACCAATGACGAATCCTGCTATCGGGCCATGCTTCGCTTCCGGACCCATGGCATCACCCGCGATTCCGCCGAACTGACCTGCGACGAGGGGCCGTGGTACTACGAGCAGCAGGAACTCGGCTTCAACTATCGCCTCACCGACCTGCAATGCGCCCTCGGCCAGAGCCAGCTCAAGCGACTTGGCGCCTTCGTCGAGCGGCGGCGCGCGCTGGCCGCCCGGTATGATGCGGCACTTGCGGCACGGCCCGAGGTGCGGCCACTCGCCGTCCCGGCCGGCTCGCGCGGGAGCTACCACCTGTATGTCGTTCGCGTCCCGGCTCAGCTGCGCCGCCTGCTCTTCGAGGAGATGCGCAACCTCGGCATCGGCGTCAACGTGCACTACCTCCCGGTCTACCGTCACCCGTACTACCAGCGCCACGGCTTCGCGGACGTGCATCTCCCGCAGGCGGAGCAGTATTACGCCGAGGCGATCACGCTGCCCCTCTTCCCCGCGATGGCCGACTCCGACGTCGATCGGGTGGCGCAGTCCCTGGCCATGGCCTTCGAACGTGTGACGGCGGCGGCGGGTGCCTGACGCCGCGGCCGGCCTCACCATGGAGCTTGACGCCGACGCGAACCCAGTGATCGGCGCCGGCCACCTGATGCGCTGTGCTGCCCTCGCGGAGGCGTGGCTCGATCTCGGGCTGGGTGCGGTGCGGTTCGCCGGCGCGCTCGACCTGCCGTTCACCGCCAGTCGGGCCAGCCTGTTGGTCGCCCGTGCGCCGGAACGGACCGGTGCCAGCACCGTGCTGGTCAGCGACAGCTACGATCAGCCGCGGCGCGAACGTGCCGCACGCCGCGACGACGTCCGGGCCCGGATCCTGGTTGACGACCTCTGTCGGCCGGTGCCGGAGGGATTCGATGCCGTCTGGAATCCGAGTCCACGGGCGAGTCAGCTCGACTATCCGCGGTTCCGCGGAGCGGTGCTTGCCGGCCCCGATGTCCTCCCCATCCGCACCGGCCTTCCCCATTGGTGCGGCGCACCGGGCCCGACCGCGGTGCTGCTCGGTGGAGGCCGTCCGCTGCCGCATGTTTCCGCCGCGCTGGATCTGCTCGCGACGCGTCACGATCCGGGTGCATTCGCCCGGCTCGGTGACTGGATGCCTCGGGTCTGGGCCGCGCTCGATCCGCACCGGCCTTGGGATGGCATTGCCCGGTGCGGCCGGCTGCTGACCGGCGCAGGCGCCACCCTCTGGGAGGCCGCGACGGTGCAGGTGCCTGTCGCCGTCATGCTCCTCGCCGAGAATCAGCGGCGCGGCTTTGAGTGGGCGGTGAATGCCGGCGCCCCCGGGATCGACGCACTCGCCATCACTTCGGTGAATACGCTGGCGGAGCAGTTCGCCGCCGCATTGCCCGCCGCGGTCCCGTTGCCGCCGATGCGAGCCGGAACCGAACGCGTGGCCCGGTGGATTGGTGCGCTGGCGGGAAGCCGGGCGCACCCCTCATCCGGCCTGCGGCTCCGCCCAGGGCTCGCCGCCGATGCCTATCCACTTTGGCTCTGGGCCAACGATACCGTGACCCGCGCCGCCTCCTTCGGGCGACCACCGATCGAATGGCAGAAGCATCGCGAATGGCTCGGGGCGCAGCTTGCCGACCCGGCAGTGCTGCTCCTGCTGGCGGAAGCGACCGACCATTGTCCCATTGGGGTGCTGCGGCTTCAGACGTCGGACCACTGGGTCACCGCGCGCCTTAGCTACGGCCTCGCGCTCGAGGCGCGGGGCCGGGGGTTGGGCCATGCGCTCGTCACCGCGGGGCTGGACGCCCTCCGGGCGTTTCATCCGCTAGCTCGGGTCGAGGCCGAGGTCGCCACCGGCAACGCGCCCTCGCTCAAGATCTTTCGCCGGTTGGGATGGAGCGAACAGCGCTCGGCGGATCGGATCGTGTTTGACTCCGGACGGGACGAATGAGTCTGCGCATCGGGGGCACGCCGGTCGGGCCGGGTGCGCCGGCGTTTCTCGTGGCCGAGCTCTCCGCCAATCATGGCGGCAGCCTCGAACACGCACTGGAGACGGTGCACGCGGCCAAGGCCGCGGGGGCCGACGCCATCAAGCTGCAGACCTATACCGCTGACACCCTGACGCTGCGGAGCGACCGGCCCGAGTTCACCCTCACCGGTGGTCCATGGGCCGGCCGGACACTGCACGATCTCTATACCGAAGCGCACACGCCCTGGGCCTGGCATGAGCGGCTCTTCGCGGAGGCGCGGAGCCTGGAGCTGCCCATCTTCTCCACTCCGTTCGATCCCTCCGCCGTGGCGCTGCTGGAGGCACTCGGCGCGCCGGCCCATAAGGTGGCCAGCTTCGAGCTGGTCGACGACGGGCTCCTGGGCCATGTCGCGGCAACCGGCAAGCCGGTCATCCTCTCCACCGGGATGGCGAGCCGGGCGGAGATCGATCACGCGGTCGCGGTGTTGCGGGCTGGCGGCACGACGGACCTCATTCTGCTGCGCTGCACCAGCAGCTATCCGGCGCCGGATGCGGCGATGCACCTGCGTTCGATCCCGGTGCTCGCGGCGGCCTACGGTGTCCCTGTCGGTCTTTCGGACCACAGCATCGGTACCACCGCGGCCGTCGCCGCCGTCACGCTGGGCGCCTGCCTGATTGAGAAGCACTTCACGCTGTCCAGGGCGGCGGGCGGGCCCGACGCGCACTTCTCCGTCGAGCCGGCGGAGTTCGCCTCGCTGGTCCGGGAGGTGCGCCGCACCGAGGCAATGCTCGGCGAAATCCGGTTTGGCGCCGGCACCGCGGAGGAAGGAAGCATTCAGTTCCGCCGCTCGCTCTACGCCGTGGCAGACATCCGCGCCGGGGAGCGGTTCACGCCGACCAATATCCGCAGCATTCGCCCGGGACACGGCCTGCCCCCACGCACGCTTGATGCGCTGCTGGGCCGGGCCGCGCGGCGCGATATCGCGCGCGCAACACCGCTCACGCCGGACCTCCTGCGCGATGACTGACCAGCCGATCAATCGCGTCGTGCTCGGCACGGTTCAGCTCGGCCTCCCCTACGGTCGCCTGCGGGAGACAACGCTGATGCCGATGGAGCGGGCGTGGGCCATCCTCGACGCCGCCTGGTCGCTCGGAATCCGCGCCTTTGATACCGCGGAGGCCTACGGCGATGCGGTGATGCGGCTCGGCTACTGGCTGGATGCGCGGAGGCATCGGCAGGAGGCCGAGATCATCACCAAGCTCGCGCCCGCACCGGAGCGGGACTTCGGAACGCGGAGTCTTGCTGCGGTGCTGCCCTTCGCCGGGGTCCGGCGACTCACGGTGCTCTCCCACGGTGTCGCCCACGGCGAGCAGCTGGCGCAGGCCCGCGCAGCAATCCCCGATCCACGCGTGGTTCTCGGGCAGAGCGTGTATACCGCCGAGGAGGTCACGGTTGCGGTGTCGGATGTGCGGGTCACGCGGATCCAGGCGCCGGGGAATGTGTTCGATCAGCGCGCCCTCGCCGCGCGGGGTGCCTCGCGTTGCCCGCTCGATCTCCGGTCGGTGTTCCTGCAGGGCCTGCTGCTCGACCCGCCGGCAATCGCCGAGGCGCGGGTGGCCGGAGCGGGGCCACTGGCTTCGGCGGTGGTCCGTGCGGCAAGGCATGCGGGGGCCGCTCGGGAAGCGCTCCTGATCGCCGCACTCCTGCGCAAGGCCCGCCCGGCCGATCGCGTCGTGATCGGCGTCGACGACCCCGTCCAGCTCGAATCGCTCGGTGGACTGGCCCGGCTGGAGGTGGCGCAGGTGTCGGCATTCGTGCGGCGGGTCTGCGAGGAAGTGCCGGGTCCCCTCGATGAGGCGCTGCTCGATCCGCGGCAATGGGCCACTGCCGGGGTGACGCGGTGAAAGTCGTGGCGATCGTGCAGGCACGGATGTCGTCCACCCGATTGCCCGGCAAGGTGCTCGCACCGGTCGGCGCCCTGCCGATGATCGAGCGGATGCTGGGGCAGGTGCGGGCCAGCCATCGGGTGGATCAGGTCGTGGTGGCCACGTCGGTGGACCCGAGCGATGACCCGCTGGTGGCCCACCTTGCCGCCGCCGGCGTGACGGTGATCCGCGGCGCACTCGATGACGTGCTCGCCCGGTTTGCTTCCGCGGCTGACCAGACCGGTGCCGATGTGCTGGTACGGCTGACCGGTGATTGCCCGCTGCACACCCCCGACACGATCGACGAAGTCGTGGACGCCTTTCTTGCCGCGTCGGTCGACTACGCCACCAACACCGATCCCTACACCAGGCCCGATGGGCAGGATGTCGAGGTCTTTTCCCGCGCGGCGCTGACGCGTGCGCTCGCTGCCGCCGTGCCGGGGCCTGAGCGCGAGCATGTGACGCCCTGGCTCAGGACGTCGGCGGAAGTCTCGCGCCTCGCCGTCCGCCACACGGCATGCGCCGGTGCTGCCGAGTTGCGCTGGAGCGTGGATACTGCGGCCGACCTCGGCTACGTACGCGGGGTCTGGGCCGAACTGGATCGCCGGGGCCCTGGCCCCCACTCCTACGAGGATGTCATGCAGGCCGTCACCGCCGCTCCCCCGCCGATCCACAAGGATATCCCCAACCGGGGCTACTACACCTCCGTGTTTTCACAGGCTGGCGGCAGCCGTGCGGCGCCGCTCATCCTGCGGGAGAGTGATGCGCTGCTCGCCCGCTCTGAGCGGGTGATTCCCGGAGGGGCTCAAACCTATTCCAAGAGCTGGAAGCAGCACCTCCGGGGGGTCTCGCCGGTCTTTCTCGAGCGGGGCGCCGGTGCGCTGGTGTGGGATGCGGACGGGAACGAGTACGTGGACCTGGTGCAGGGCCTGCTTCCGAACATCCTCGGCTACGCCCACGCCGAGGTGGATAGTGCGGTCGCAGCACGCGCCCGGCAGGGCCACAGCTTCTCGCTGGCGCACCGGCTCGAGGTGGAGCTGGCGGAGCGGCTGACCGGGATCATTCCCTGCGCGGAGATGGTGCGCTTCGGCAAGAACGGGTCGGATGCGACCGCCGGTGCGGTGCGGATCGCCCGTGCGTGGACCCGGAGGGAGCGGATCGCCACCTGTGGATATCACGGGTGGCAGGACTGGTACATCGGGGTCACCAGCCGACATCTCGGTGTGCCCGAGGCAGTGCGATCGTTGACGCACCCCTTTCCCTACAATGATCTGACGGCACTGGAAGCACTGCTGGCGGAGCACCCTGGCGAATTCGCCGCGGTGATTCTGGAGCCGTTCAATTTCACCTGGCCCCACGCGGGGTATCTCGAGGGGGTACAGGACCTGGCTCGTCGTCATGGCGCCGTGCTCATCTTCGACGAGATCTGTACCGGCTTTCATATGGGGCTCGGCGGGGCGCAGCGGCGCTTCGGCGTCACCCCCGATCTCGCGACCTTCGGCAAGGCGATGGGCAACGGATATCCCATCAGCTGTGTCGTCGGCCGGCGCGAGATCATGCGCACGTTCGAGGACGCCTTCGTGAGTTTCACCTTCGCGGGTGATGTCGGCGCCCTCGCCGCCGCGCTGGCCGTGCTGGATGTGCTGGAGCACACCGACGCCCTGGACCGCATGCACGCCGCCGGCCGCCGGTTGCGCGACGGCGCGCTGGCGCTGGCGGACGCGGCCGGGCTCGGCGCGCGGTTCTCGACCATGGGGCACCCCGCCTGGCTGCTGCTGCGCTTCCTCGATACCGCCGGCGCGGACGATGCGGTCCTCCGCGCGCTGTGGCTGCAGGAAGTGACCCGGCGCGGCGTGCTGCTGATCTCGACCCACAACACCTGCGCCGCGCTGGGGCAGGCCGAGGTCGAGCGAGTCCTGCGGGCCTACGCGGAGGCATTCAGGTACGTCGGTGGTGAGGTGCGGAAGGGCAATGACTTGAACGCGCTGCTCGATGCGCCGGTACCCACGCCGGCCTTCAAGGCGCGGGGCTAGCCATGCTGCAGCGCGAGACCTTCGCTGCTACGGAAGCCGACCGGTGGTTTTCCCGCAACCAGGCCGCCCTCGCTGATCGGGCACCGGAGGCCGATCTGCCGCTTCGGTTGCTCGAGCTCTACCGCCTGACACCACGCCGGGTGCTGGAAATCGGTGCGGCGAACGGGTGGCGCCTGGCCGAGATCGCACGGCAGGGCAGGGCGACGCGAGTGGTTGCGGTCGAGCCCTCCGGTGCCGCGATAGCAGACGGGAGCGCGCGCTTTCCCGCCATCGAGTTCCACCAGGGCGTGGTGACGGCGACGGGGCTGCGGGAACAGTTCGACCTCGTCATCGTGCACTATGTATTGCACTGGGTGGACCGGGGGGAACTGCTGCAGGCGGTCGCCGAAATCGACCGGCTGGTCGCCGAGGGTGGCTACCTGCTGGTCGGCGACTTCTCGCCCGAGGCGCTGACACGGGTGCGCTATCATCACCGCCCCGACCTGTCGCTCTTCACCTGGAAGCAGCCGTACGGCGAGCTCTGGCTCGCCAGCGGGCTCTACACTGAAATCGCGATGCTCACCAATCATCATGGCGCCGGTCTTGAGCCGGCGGTCGACGATCACGATCGCGGCGCCGTCTGGCTGCTGCGAAAGCGCGGTGCGGAGGGCTATCGCGAGCCAGGCTGAAACGTAGGTGTCGTCCCCGAACCTTTTCCCCACCTCCCCCGTCATGACCCCCGGTTGCGCGCTTTCCCAAGGTCATCGCTAGACCATACCCACTCTGCCCCGGAGTACCCGTGACGCGCCTCTGGCTTGCCGTCATCGCGGTCTGCGTTGCTCCCGCCGCGAACGCACAGACCGGCGTGCCCGCCGTCGATTCCGCAGCCGTCGCGCGTGCCGCGTGGCGCGAAGCCGCTCGAGCAGCGACTCCCGCCGCCACCCTGGCCCACCTGGCCCATGCCGCGCGGGCCTGGCCGGTACAGCCAGCCTACTGGAGTGGAATGGCAGTGGCCGCCGCGCAGGCGGGCGACGCCGCGCAGCTGGTCGAATCTCTCACCCGGCTCGCCGGCCTTGGCGCCGGTACGGGGGTGATCGATGATGGTGCGGTCATCCGGATGTCCACGGCACCCGGTGTGGCGGGTGCCCTCCGGCGGCTCAGGGACGCGACGTCGGATGTGGTCGCCGGGAAGGTGATTCGCACCTCTTCCGATTCGACCGTCTTTCCGGAGGGTGTGGATGCGGACGGCGCATCGGGCCGGATCTATGTCGCGAGCATCCGGCACCACACCGTGTACGCGGTAAGCCCTGATGGAACCTGGCGCGACCTCGCCCTCTACCGGGCGCCACGGATCGGCGCCGTACTCGGTGTGCGTGTCGCCCGGGGTGGCACGAGCCTCTGGGTGACGACGGTCGGCCTGCCGCAGATGCGCGACTACACACCAGCGGACTCCTCACTCGCTGCCCTGCTTCTGGTCCGCGCGGCCGACGGCACGATCGAACGTCGCTGGGACCTGCCCGACGACGGCAACCTGCACGTGCTCGGCGACCTCGCCGTCGGGCCCGCTGGTGATGTCTTCATGACCGACTCACGTCAGCCAGTGGTGTACCGCCTTCGCCCCGGCGCGGACTCCTTTGAGACTGTGCGCCACCCGCTCTTCCGCTCGCTGCAGGGCGCCGCAGCCACCCCGGACGGGCGCTTCCTCTACGTCGCCGACTACTCCCACGGTCTTCTCCGGATCGAGTTGCGCACCGGCGCGGTCGTCCGCCTGACCGATGCCCCAGGTACCACCTCGCTCGGCGTTGATGGTCTGCTGCTCGACCGGCATTCACTGATCGGCGTGCAGAACGGTCTCAGCCCCGCCCGCATCGCCCGGTTCACACTCACCCCCGATGGTGTCGGGATCAGTCGGGTTGATGTGCTCGACCGTCAGCCTGGCGTGGCCGACGAGCCCACCATCGGGACACTCCTCGATGGGGGCTATCTGTACGTCGCCAACAGTCAGTGGGAGAAGTACGATGCTGCCGGGCAGCGTCGGGACGGCACCCGGCTGGCCCCGACCCGCCTGATCCGCATTCCGCTGTCACCCTGAAGCGAGGGCCGGTCCTGCCGGTACCCGGCAAGCTTGGCCGAGCGCGATTGCCGGTTCGGGCCGGGCGGGCACAGGCCGCCAGGCGACTTGTTGCCCACTCCCTTAATCGGTGTTCTCAGCCCAAGCGCTTGAACTGCAACGGGTTCACCACCCATCCTTCGGCTCCCACCGCGCGCATACGCCCTCCGGCCCGTCGATTGCCTTTGCATCTCTCCGCTCACACCGCCATCACGGCCGGAGGGATCCGATGCCGATTGCCGCCCAGGAAGTCGCGGCTCCGGAAGACATCATGTTGCTCGTGCAGGCGGCCAGCGATGCTCTTGTCGCTGGCCGGCCGGAGCAGGCCCGTCCGTTGGTGCTGCGCGTCCTCGACCTGGCCCCCGGTCATCCGGAGGCACTCCACATTGATGCCCTGCTCGCGCTGGCATCCGGCCGTCCCGCGGAGGCGCTGGAACTGGTCGACCGGGTGCTGACCCAGGCGCCGCGACATGCCGCAGCTCACCTTGCCCGGGGCGAGTCGTTTCGCGCTCTCGGTCGCCCGGACGACGCCCTCGAAGCCTACCGCCAATCCATCGCGCTCGATGGTGTGCCCGGCCCGCCGTGGCGCCTGCTCGGGCATGCGCTGCGGGAACTGGGTCGCCACGACGAAGCGCTCCGGGCCTATCGCGAAGCGCTCGCCCGCGATCCCTCCGATGCCGAGGCCGCGCTGCACCGCGGGTTGGCGCTGGAGCATCTTGGCCGCTCCGAAGAGGCCCGCGATGCGTTCCAGACCTCCGTCCGGCTTCAGCCCGAATCAGCGGAGGCGCACCATCATTTCGGACTTGCTCTCCACGCCGCCGGCCGGGTTCCCGAGGCCATCGAGGCGCTGAATCGCGCCGTCGCACTCAACCCCGATCGGGTGCTTCCGTTCTGCCATCTCGGAATCTCGCTCACTGCCGCGGGTCGGCATGAGGAGGCGATCGAAGCACTGCATGGCGCGCTCGCGCTGGATGCCGGCTGTCCCGAGGCGCATTGCGCCATGGGCTCGGTGCGTCGCTCGCTGGGATACCTCGATCAGTCGCTCGCGGCCTATCGTGAGGCACTCTCGAAGCGTCCGGATTTCGCCGAGGCCCATTTTCAGCTTGGCTGCCTGCTCGCCGAGCTCAACAAGCCGGTCGAGTCCATGGCGAGCCTGCGGGCGGCGCTGGCGTTTCGTCCTGGCCACGCCGCAGGTTGGCGCGAGCTTGGCCGGCTGCTTCTCCGCATGGATCACGGCGGTGAGGCGGTGACGAGCTTTCGCCGGGCGCTCGAACTGGCGCCGCAGGACGCCGAGACCTGGTTCTCGCTCGGCATGGCACTGGGTCAGGAGCGTCGCGCCGCCGAGTCGGCCGCCGCCTTTGGCCGCGCGACGGCGATCCGTCCCGAATTCGCAGAGGCGCATTGGCGCCGCGGGCTCGCCCTCGTGGCCGCCGGTGACTATCCCCTCGGCTGGGCCGAGGCGGAATGGCGTTTCAAGGTGCCGGGCGGGGCGCCGTCGTCACCCTATGCCGGGATTCCGGCGTGGGATGGCCGGCCCTTTCCCGGCGGGACGCTACTGGTCCATGCCACCGAGAGTCTTGTGGCCGTGCTGCAATACGCGCGCTATCTCCCGCTTGCCGCCGCGCGTGGCACCCGGCTCGTGCTGGCTTGCCCGGCGACGCTGCGCCGGCTGGTGGAATCGCTGCCGTCGATCGCACAGGTGGTCGCACCCGAGGAACCCGCCCCTGCCGCCGACTGGCAGGCCGCGCTGGAAAGTCTGCCCCACCTGCTGGGCGGGTTGTCCGCCGCGCCGGCGGAGCTGCCCTACCTGCCCGTTGCCACCTGGTCGGGACGGATTCCGATGCTGCCGCCGGCGCGGGGGCTGCGTGTCGCCTTGTCGCTGGGTGGCCGTCCGTTCGATCCCGATCGCAGTGCGCTCCCCGCCGAATTGCTGGCGCCGATCCTCGCGCTGCCGGACATCGCCTGGTTCACGCTTGAGCATGCCAATACGCTGCAACCGCTGTTCCTGCGCCATCCATCCGTCGTGGCGCACGATCTCACACCCCGGATTCGTGACTTCGCCGATCTCGCGGCGTTGATCGGGCAGGTGGACCTCGTGATCACCACCGACTCGGTCGTGGCCCACCTGGCTGGCGCGCTGGGTCAGCCGGTGTGGGTGCTGTCACGTCAGGGTGACTGGCTGTGGGGGAGCGCGACGGGTGAGAGCGAGTGGTATCCAACCGCCCGTGGTTTCCGGCCGACGCGCCCGGGCGACTGGAGCTCCGCGATCGAGGAACTGCGCCGTGCGCTGCAGGTGGTGCTCGCGCCAGAGGTGGGGGCGGCGTAGCAGGGTGGCCGGTGGCAGGTAGCAGGAATGAGGGCGTGGCGGAACAATCGTCGGTCATTGCGAAGCCGCGCAGCGGCCGAAGCGATCCGCCGGTCGACAGGTTCCACCGCCCACCGCCCACCGTCTATCGCTTTTGGCCTACTTCAGCGATGCCCTCAAGTCGAGCTCGTGCCGGGTCTGGTAGTGCTGGTCGGTGAGGATCACCTGCCGGGCCTGGCGTTCGGGGAACTGGATGACCACCGGTCCCTGGAGGTTGGCGGTGCAGGCGCCGCCCCGTTGATGGGGCAGGGTGACGATCGAGAGCACGGCGACGCGCTCGTCGGGGCCGGGTTCGGGGATCTCGGCGGATTCGACGACATAGTCGGGGAAGAACTTGAATGGGTCCACCAGCAGGAAAATCAGCGCGCCATCGTCCACGCTCTGCAGCCAGAAGATGCCCTCCGGCGCGGCGGGGAGCAGCACGAACCGACGCTCCCCCGCAAAACCGAGCATCCCCTTCGGCATGACGATGATGTCCTCCGGCGGAACCGACAGCGGTCCAAAGAGGCGCGACGCGACGAGGAGCGGGGCAGCGGGCGCCATCTGCGCGGGGGCGCTCACCGCAGGTAGTCCGTAAGCGTGGTGTTCAGGATGCGCGAGGCCGCCTGCAGCGAGGCCTGCAAGGTCGTCTGCAGCGAGATGAGCCGGGTGCTGGCCTCCTCGATATCGGCGTCGAAGTCCCGGCTGCGCCGCAGCGTCAGATTGGTGGACAGTGCGTCGGAGTTCTGCATGGCGGATTCGATCTGCCCGACCCGTGCCCCGGTAGTGGCGAGCAGGGTCTGGGTGTTGGTGAGGGCTGTTTCCAGCGCGGTCAGGGTGCCCGCGACGGTGGATGGCGTGCCGGTGCCGAGTTCAGTGCTGAGCGCCTTGAGACCGGTCATGACGCCGCTGCTGACCAGCAGCTCGCGGCCGGTGTGATTGGTCGTGATGCGATAGCCCTCGCCGATTTCCGACTGTCGCTGACCATCATCGCCGAGGTAGTTGCCGGCGGTATCGAATGCGGCGGAGGTTACGAGGTGTCCCGCGAAGAGGTACTCGCTGCCCACTTTGGTGTTGCCGAGAGACACCACCTGCTCGATGAGGCGATCGACCTCCGCCTTGGCCGCAGCACGGGTGGTCGGGGTCGAGGTGGCATTGCCCTCCTGCACCGCCAGCTGCTTGGCGCGCGTCAGGAGATCGGTGAGCTGGTCGAGGACGGATTCCTCGGCGTCGGTCCGGGTCCGGGCGGCGGCGCTGTTGCGCCGGTACTGCTCGATTCCCCGCAGGCCGCGATCCGACGTCAGCACACTCGCGCCGGCGGCGGGATCTTCACTCATCTTCTCGAAGCGCTTGCCACTCGAGATCTGGGCCTGCGCCCGGGCCAGGGCGGAGAGGTTGCCCTGGAGGTCGCGGAGGATGCGGGACTGAAGCAGGCTGTTCGTGATGCGCATGATTCTCCATTGCCGTGGGCGCCGGCCGCGGAGGAGCGGGGCGGGTCAGTATGGCAATATTTTCCGTATCGGCTAGATTAGATCAAACCTTTAGTCATAATGATAGTTGCAGGCGCTTGGCTTCGTACCGACGCACCGGCCCCCCTGACCGCGCGTCCCCCGGAACGCCACTCGCCTGTCCTCCACTTTCGGGAGCATATCGGGGGATATGGCCACTATTCTATGTGTTGACGACGAGCCGTCCACCGGCGTCGTGCTTGAGCACCACCTCACCAAGATCGGCCATCGGCCGCTCCTGGCGGCGAGCGTGGACGAAGCCCTCCGCACCATCGCGCGCACTCCGGTCGACCTGATCGTCGCTGACTACCGCATGCCCAATGCGACGGGCCTCGACCTCCTGAGCGTCCTGGAGAAGGAGGGGTATTCGGTTCCCGTCATCATCATGACCGGCTACTCCAGTATCGAGCACGCCGTCATATCCATTAAATCCGGTGCCATCGACTACCTGACCAAGCCGATCCGGCCCGAGACGCTGGAGATCGCGGTCAATCAGGCGCTGGAAGTCGTCCGACTCCGGCGGGAGAACGAGCAGTTCCGCCGTGAGATCCACAAGTTCCGCGCGACCCGGGCGCTGGTCGGTGAAAGTCTTCCCTTCCGCCGGGTCATGGAGATGGTGGCCACCGTCGCCCCTTCCAAGGCGACCGTGCTGCTGGAAGGGGAGTCCGGAACCGGCAAGGAGCTCTTCGCCCGCGCCGTGCACGATCAGTCTCCCCGTCACGATGGCCCCTTCATCACGCTGAACTGCGCCGCCATGCCCGAAGGGCTGGTCGAGAGTGCGCTCTTCGGCCACGAGAAGGGAGCCTTCACCGGCGCCACGATGCGCTCGATTGGCGCCTTTGAACGGGCCCACGGCGGCACCCTGCTGCTGGACGAAATCTCGGAGATGCGGCTTGACCTTCAGGCCAAGCTGCTCCGGGTGATCCAGGAACATGAGTTCGAGCGGGTGGGCGGGCAGCAGCCGATCCGGGTGGACGTGCGCCTGATCGCCACGACCAACCGTGACCTGCGCGCGGAGGCGGAGGCGGGGCGGTTCCGCACCGACCTGTTCTACCGGCTGAATGTTGTCCCCATCAAGAGCCCGCCGTTGCGCGACCGCCGGGAGGATATCCCCGCGCTGGTCCAGCACTTCGCACGGCGGGTTGGTGAAGAGCTTGGCGTGGCGGTCACCGGCGTGGCCAGCGAAACGATCGACCTGCTGATGCGGTACTCCTGGCCCGGCAACGTGCGCGAACTGGCCAACGCGGTGGAGCGCGCGGTGATCCTCTCCCGGGGCGGCATGCTCCGTCCGGACGTCTTCCAGGCGGTGATCGACGTCGGCATCACTCGCCCGGCCCAGCCCACCCCGACCGTGGGCGACGCGGTCCGGGCGGCGTCCAGTCCCGCTGCCGCCGCCTCCGATGTCCCCGCCTTCAATCTCGATGAGCTGGAGCGACTCGCGATTCAGCGCGCCCTTGTCGCCACCGCCGGCAACCGGACTCGGGCGGCAAAGCTGCTCGGCATCAGCGAGCGCACCCTGCGCAACAAGCTGAATAGTCCCAAGGAGGAGAACGCCGTGTTGCCGTAGGAACCGCCGGCGCCGGAAGTTTATTCCGCCTGCACCATCCGCTCCTTCCGCACGGCCCGCCTTCCGGCGGGCCGTTTTCGCTACACTGCTCCGATTCATCTCTCACAACTGCAACGGCTTCCGGCCACGGTGCTGCCCACCGGGCGGGGCGGTATGCCGATTGCTTTCTCCTGCTGCGGTCACTCCATCTCACGAGGTCGGCATGTTCTCAGGACTGTTCGGGACCACCACCCGGATCGGCAATCTGCGGTGGAGCCTCGACGACTCCGCGCGGACCCACAAGGCGATCGCGGGCCGGGTCGCCGGCGCACTGGACGCGAGCGGCAACGCCGACTTCGATGCGGCGCTGGCCGCCAAGCAGGGCACGCCGGAGAAGGTCGACCTGCAGGTCGAGATGGTGAATCTCGCCAGCACCCAACTCCGCTACGACGCGAGCGCGAAGCTGCTGCAACAGGCCTATCAGGGCCTCCGGACCGCGATAAGAGATCGTGGCTAGGATCGGTGGTGCGGCCGGCTGGCCGCTGCGGCCGGTGAAATCGCTGCTTGGCCCGCTCGGTATCAGCGGTTCCGGCATGGGCGCCATGAGCCGGGCGCTCGATATCATCTCGGAGAACATCGCGAACGCCGAGACCACCCGGACGCCGGAAGGCGGCCCGTACATGCGCAAGGTGGTGGTCTTCCAGCGGACCGGTGCCGGCGTCGAAGCCGCCGAGGTTCTGCAGGACACCCGGCCCGGAAGCGAAGACTACGACCCGGGCCATCCCGACGCCGACGCGAACGGCTTTGTGAAACGACCCAACGTCGATATCGCCACCGAGACGGTGGACCTGATGATCGCACGACGGGTGCACGAGGCGAACGCGACGGTCTTCCAGGCGGCCAAGGCGATGCTTCGCCGCGCCATCGACATCTGAACGAGATTAACTCATGAAGATCCCCGGCGCCCTGCCGATCGGTCCGTCGCTCGCCACACGCGTGACCCGTGCCTACGGGTTGCCGGGGCAGGTCGCCCCGCCGGCCCCGGCCCTGCCCAAGGCGAGTGAGAGTGCGATCGCGGGTGTCTTGCCGCCCTCCGATGGCGGGCAGGGATTGCGCGCGGTCTTGTCCGACGATGAACGGGCCTACTTCGATCAGATCGCGCAGCTCGGGCCCATCACCTACGGCCCTGGTCGCCAGCGCGGCATGACGCCCGACGCGCCGCGCGGTCTCCGGCTCGATGTGACCGGCTGATCATGTCCTCGCCAATCCGTCCGGATGGCCCGCGTCTGACTCCGTTGGATCGCGTGATTGATCGCATGACGCTCCCCGACCAGGGGCAGGGTCCGTCGTTCGCCGAGACGCTCACCCGGGTGGTCAACGACACGGCACAGATGCAGGCCGACGCCACCGACCTGATCGGGCGCTTCGTGCGCGGCGAGCCGGTCGAACTGCACCAGGTGATGGCGGCCAGTGAGGAAGCGGGGATCTCGCTGGAGTTTCTGGTCGAGATGCGGAACAAGCTGAACGAGGCGTATCGGTCGGTGATGAATATCCAGGTGTAGGTGGCAGGTGGCAGGGAGCAGGTGGCGGGCAGGAGCATGTGATCGACAGGGAATGCATGCGATGTCGGATTGGGACAGTTGCTGCGACCTGCGACCTGCCGGCTGCCACCTGGAGCGCGACACTTCACGTGAGCCGAAATGACCAACGCAATCCCCCCCGCCATGCTCGACGGTGTCCGTCGCATGAACGGGAGCAACCGGTTTCTCACGCTCGCCAGCCTGGTGGTTGGCATCGGCCTGATCTGGGCGATCTCCCACTGGGGCGGTCAGCCGGAGATGGAGACGCTGTACCGCGGGGTGGAACTGCGCGAGGCGGCCGCCATGACCGATGCGCTGACCAAGGCCGGCGTCCGCTACCAGTTGAGTGGGGGGGGAAGCGAGATCCTGGTTCCCTACAGCGATGTGGCGCGCGCCCGGGTGCTGCTCGCCAAGGCCGGTCTGCCCGCCCAGGGCGGCGTACAGGGCAACGAAATGCTGGACAAGCCGATGTGGGGTGTTCCGGAAGCCCAGATGCGATCCATGGAACGCCGTGCCCTCGAGGGTGAACTTTCCCGCACGATCGCGGACATGGATGGCGTGGACCGGGCGGTGGTGCACCTCGGCCTGCCGGAGACGAGCCCGCTCCGCAAGCTGGATCGCCCGGCCAAGGCGTCGGTCATGCTGACGTTGCGTTCGGGGAGAGTCCTTTCGCCCGAGGCGGTACAGAGCATCACCTATCTCGTCGCCAGCAGCGTCCCCCAGCTCAACAGTGATCAGGTGGCCATTCTCGACAGCGAGATGCGGCTGCTCAACGCGCCCAACGATGGCTCGACCCGGGGCCTGACCAGCCGGCAGCTGGAGATGCAGCGGTCGGTTGAGGACTACCTGGCCCGCAACGCGGAGCGGATCCTCGGCACGGCGCTCGGGGCGGGCGAGGCGCGGGTGCAGGTGTCGGCCAAGCTCAATTTCGAACAGGTGGACAAGACGGTCGAGACCTACAACCCCGATGGCGCGGTGCTGCAGAACGAGCAGCGCAGCGAAACGGCCGGCGCCGAAAGCGCGGATGGTGGCACCGCGACCGTGCTCAACAACACCTATCTCAATTCGCGCGTGGTTGAGAAGGTCGCCGGGTCGGTTGGCGGCATCGAGCGGCTCACCGTCGCGGTCCTCATCAATGAGAAAGCACTGCAGAAGGTGGCTGGTCCAGGCGCCACACCGGCGCAGGAACTGCCGCGCTACGAGCAGCTGGTGCGCGACGCGATCGGCATCGACAGTGCGCGCGGCGACCGGCTTACGGCCACGGCGCTTCCCTTCGAGGCGGTGCTGGCCGGTCCGGATTCGCTGGCGGATCAGGGGGGAGGCGCGGAGCAGGCGCTGGCCGTCGCCGAGCGTTTCAGCCGGCCGATGATCGGGCTGGTCGGCATCGTCGCCGCGCTGATCCTCGCACTGCGGGTGGTCAAGTCGCAGCGCGAGCCGGGCGGCCAGGAGATGTCGGGCGGCGGAACGGCGACGAGCCGGTCCATGATGTCGCCCGGTGAGAGCGAGCCCGAGCTGCCCCCGGTACGGATCCCGGAGCTGAGCTCGACCACCACCCGACTCAAGAACGAGGTGCAGTCGGAAGCCACCCAGCGCCCGGAAGTCGCGGCGTCGGTGGTCAAGGCCTGGCTCTCGGCGGATAGCTGATGGCCACCACGACTGAGCGCGAGGTACTCAACGGCGCCCAGAAGGCAGCCGTGCTGTGCATGTCGCTCGGCACGGAGGGGGCCTCCCGGGTCATGCAGCAGCTCGCGCCGGATCAGGTGGAACTGGTCATGCGCGAGATTGCCGGGATGCCGATGGCGGATACCGGCACGGTCGAGTCCGTGCTCACCGAATACCGCCAGGTGGCACGTGCGGTTCAGTCGCTGTCCGAGGGTGGCCTGGTGCGGGCCCAGGAGATCCTGGAACAGTCGTTCGGTGCGCCCAGGGCGAAGCAGATCCTGGAGCGCATCAAGGAGCAGATCCACGATTCCGGTCTCAAGAAGCTCAAGAAGGCCGCTCCGGAAGTGCTGCTCTCCGTGCTGCGCGGCGAGCATCCCCAGACCCTCGCCCTGATCCTGGCCCACCTCGATACCAAGCAGGCAGCCACCGTCATCGAGGTCATGGATACCGAGCTGGCGAGCGATGTCCTCTTCCGCGTCGCGCGCATGGAGAAAGTCGCGCCGGACATGCTGGCGGTGGTCGAGCAGGGCCTGGCCAGCAAGACGGACATTACGCTGTCCCAGGAAATGACCCTCTCCGGCGGTCCGGCCGCCGTGGCCAAGGTGCTGACACTCGCCAGCGGGACGGTGGAGAAGGCAATCATCGAGGCGATCACTCAGCGCAATCACGATCTGGCCCAGCAGATCAGCAACCTCATGTTCGCCTTCGAGGACCTGACCACACTCGACGGCAAGGCAATGCAGCGCATCCTGCGCGATGTCGAGAGCAAGGAGCTGGCGCTGGCGCTCAAGGCGGCCAGCGAAGAGCTCCGAGCGCACATCATGAAGAACATGTCCGAGCGGGCGGCCGCGGCGCTGCAGGAGGAGATGGAGTTCCTCGGGCCGGTCCGCGTCAAGGACGTCGAGGCCGCCCAGTCGCGCATTATCGCGGCGGTGCGCATGCTGGAAGAGGCGGGCGATATCGTCCTTGGGGGACGGGGCGGGGACGATGAGGTCATTGCCTGAGACCGCCACACCCGCCAAGGCGGGCGCGACGGGACCGGCACACGGGTCGGCGACCATCGCGCGATTCGCGCTGTGGCCGCTGCCGGAACTGCCGGGACGGGGCGAGCATGGGCTCGTAGCCGGCGAAGGCGAACCGGCTGGACCGACGACGGACGAAGCCGCGTGGGCGCGGGGGCATGCCGCGGGGCGTGCCGAGGCGACGGAAGAGGCCAATCGCACGCTCAAGCGAGCCGCCGGCCTGCTGGTCTCCACGGCGGAGGCGCTCGATGCCGCACGGCTTGGCGTGGTACGGGAACTCGAAGACGCGGTCTATCTGCTGGGCCTCGCCATCGCGAAGCACCTGATCCAGCGCGAAGTCGCCGCCGATCCCGCCATCGTGCGCGACCTGGTGCACCGCGGACTCGAGGCGTTTCCGGTCGGTTCACGGGTCGAGATTCACCTCCATCCCGAAGATCTCGCGGCGCTGCGCAGCCAGTTCGAGCTGCCCGGGCGCGACGGGCACGCCAACGACCTGCAGTGGATGCCCGATCCGGCAGTGGAGCGCGGCGGCTGCACCCTCGAAACGCCGCACCGGGTGGTGGACGGTCGGGTCGATCTGGCGCTGGGAGAGCTGTACAACCGGATGCGCGATGACTGACGGCACGATGACGCGACCACAGGGCGGATCCACCGCAGCCGGCGGAATGCTCGGCAGCCGGGTCACATCCGCCATCGAGCGCGTGGTCAGCGCGCCCCGCTTCGCGGTGCATGGACGGGTTACCCGGGTCATCGGGCAGGTGGTCGAGGCCTCATCTCTCGACGTGGCCCTCGGGGAGCTCTGCCGGATCGAAAGTCAGGGCCGCCCGCGCGTTACGACGCAGGTGGTCGGTTTCCATGAGCGGGGCATCCTGCTCATGCCGCTGGGAGAACTGGAAGGCATCCACCCGGGCGCCACGGTGCGACCGATGCGGCGCTCGCTCGACGTGCGGGTCTCCGATGCGCTGATTGGCCGGGTCGTGGACGGTCTCGGGCGTCCGCTGGATGGACTGGGCCCGATCGGTCCCGCCACCCGATATCCGATGTCCGCCGAGCCGCCGCACCCGCTGGAGCGGAGCAGGATCGACCGGCCGCTGGGCACCGGCGTGCGCGCCATTGACGGCCTGATCACGCTCGGCCGGGGCCAGCGCATCGGCATCATGGCGGGCAGCGGCGTCGGCAAGAGTGTCCTCCTGGGCATGATCGCGCGTCGCACCACGGCGGAAGTCAATGTGATCGCGCTGCTGGGCGAGCGTGGCCGAGAAGTTCGGGAGTTCATCGAGCGGGATCTGGGTCCGGAGGGATTGCAGCGGTCCGTGGTCGTGGTCGCCACCAGCGACCAGCCCGCCGTGGTGCGCGCCACCGGGGCATCGGTGGCGACCGCGATTGCGGAGTATTTCCGGGACCAGGGCAAGGATGTGCTGCTGATGATGGACTCCGTTACCCGCGTGTGCACGGCCTGGCGCGAGATGGGGCTCTCGGTCGGCGAGCCGCCGACCACCAAGGGCTATCCGCCGTCGGTCTTCGCCCAGTTGCCCAGGCTGCTGGAACGGGCCGGCACCGGAAAGCGGGGCAGCATCACCGGGCTCTACACGGTCCTGGTCGAGGGAGACGACTTCAATGAGCCGGTGGCCGACGCGGCGCGCTCCATCCTTGACGGCCACATCGTGCTCACCCGGCAGCTCGCGGCGCAGAAGCACTTCCCCGCGATCGACGTGCTGGAGAGCGTGAGCCGGGTGCGCGACGCCGTGATCGCCCCCGAGCACCTGCAGGCCGCCAACAACTTCTTCCGCCTCGAAGCGGCCTATCGCTCGCAGGAAGACCTGATCGCGGTCGGGGCCTACAAGACCGGCGGCGACAAGGTGGCCGATGCGGCGATCGCCCACCGCGACGAAATGCTGGCCTACCTGCGGCAGCGCGCCGATGAACCGGTCACCTTCGACGATGCCCGGCTCAAGCTCGCGAGTCTCATCCAGCGGGCCCTGCCCGGGAAGACCACATGAAACGATTCGTTTTCCGGCTGGAGCGGTTGCTCCAGCTGCGCGAGTCCGCCGAGCGGGAGCGGGCGCGTGATCTGGGCGCCGCACTGCGGACTGAGGCCGACTGCCGGGCCGAGGCCCTCGCGGGTGAAGGGCGACTGGCTGGAGCACGGGCCCAACTCGCGGAGACCTCTCGCGGCGTGGCCCACGCCGGTACTCTGCAGAACCTGGATCTGGCGATTGGCGCCCTGGCCCGGGAATCGAAAGCACTGGCCGACCAGCACGAGCGCAGCCTGGAGCGGCTGGAATTGGAGCGGCGGCAGTTCGAGCAGGCGCGGATGGCCAAACGGGGGCTGGAGCGGCTGCGCGAGCAGCGGCGAGGGGCCTGGAACGAGGCCTATAGTCGCTGGGAACAGGGAGAAATGGATGAATCCGCCGGACAGCGTGCATACGGTGAGGGGGAGCTGTGAAGAAGGCGATCATCGGCGCGGTCCTGGCGTTCTTCGTCTCGCTCGGCGGGACGACTGTCTATCTGGTGAAGCGCTACGAGCCGCCGGTCATCCCGGTGGATACCTTGGCGGTGAAGGCTGACTCCTCCCACGCCGAGAGTCCGCACGCCGACACGGCGAACACCGGCCCGCAGGCAGCGGTGGCGCACGACAGTGCGGTACCCGCGATCGCTGGGGCACCGGTGCGGTTGACGGCAGCGGTGGGGCCGATGGCGCCATCGGCCGGACCAACTGCGGATCCGATCGCCAAGGCGGGTGCCTACAAGCAGGTCGCCAGAGTCCTGGCGGCGATGAAGCCGCCCGAGGCGGCCAAGGTGATCGCCTTCCTGAGCGATGACGAGGTCGAAGGACTACTGCGCTCCGTCGGCCCGCGCCAGGCGGCGGACTTCCTCACGAATATCCCGAAGGAGCGCGCGGCCCTCCTCAGTCGGCGGCTGCTCACGCCCAAACCGGCCGGCGCGACCCGATGACACGGCCGCTCTCCCTGCTGGCGGTCAGCGCGGCGCCCGAGCCCGTGTCGGCGCCCGAACCGGTGGCCGATCCGGCGCTGTTCGGTGCGGCCCTCCTCGCGGCAATGCAGCCGGTGATCCAGACGGGCACCCCGTCACCGCTCACGCTGACGGCACTGCTTGAACCGCCGACTCCTGAAGTCGGCGAGAATCCCGCAGCGGTAGAGGAGGGTCCGGGGACGGCGCTGCCGGTCACGAAGCGCGCGCGCGCTGACCTTCCGCTAACGGCGACGCAAGTCGACTCCGTCACTCCGGATACGTTGGGCGAGCTGCTCGCTCCTGCAGTGCGTGTCGCTCGGCGGGTGCACGACCAGCCAGTCGCGTTGACCCGCGTGCGGCAGGTAGACCAGACAACCGCATCGACGCGTGCGCGGAGTCTCGCGCAGATCCCATCGCGCCAGGGAAACGACGCTGCGCTGAGCGCCACCCAGCCGCCAGCAACGGTGCAGTTGCTTTCACCGCGAGCAGTGGCCGCGACCGACGTTGTGCCATCTGACTCGGTGATCGCCCAGCCATCGTTCGCCGTCGAGACGCCGCCGCTGGACCAGGGCGGAAATGACGATGCCGCTGAGACAACCGACCGGCAGGCGCTGTCACGCGGTAACGATACGCTACTGGTTGCACTGCCAGTGTCTCAACCGGGTGTGTCGGGACCTCGCCCGGCGTTGCCGGCGGCGCCGAGTGTCACGGCCGATGCTGGAGCGGCGGAGCCTGCGGGAGAGCCTCCGCTGGCCGAGCCGGTCGGGATGGCACCAGGACAGGTCGTGGCCGTGAAAGAACGCCAACCAACTGTGCCCTCTTCCTCGGCCCCTGCGCCGCGGCGTCCTGACGGGAACAACGCCGCGCGCATTCAGGCTGAGGCCCCGGCGGGGAGGGAGATACGCCAACCGGCGGTGTCCTCCTCCGGCAAGCCGACTGCGGCGGATGATGTCGTGGCTCCTGGCACGCACAAACCGCGGCGTGAGCGGCTCACGGAGCCGATCGCCCACCCTGTTCCAGCGCGACCGGATGTCATGCCGCCTCACGACACTCGGCTCATGCTGCCGGATGCGGAGCCACGGGTTGAGCCGCGCGCCCCTCAACGCGACGATGAATCGCTCGTCAAACCGTCAGCGGGGACCGAGACCCCGAGCCCCGATCAGGCCGCTGTGCTGAGTTCCGCGATGATCGCAGCGGGTGGGATGCCGCACCGCGCTGTCTCTGCCGCCACCCCGGTGGCCCAGAGCGATCGCGGTGACACGCCGACACCCCGCATGATCCAGGACGAGCCCGCCGGCGAGAGCGCCGAAGGCCACCCGGCAATGCGAATGATGGTGGACGCAAGGCAGGCGGACCCGACCGTCGCCGGCCCGCGTGGGTCACTCGCGTCGGCCTTTGCGCACGCGCTGGCGGATTTACTGAGTGAGGGGGAGATCGCCGACGTCCGGGTGGTTCGCGGGCGGCCGGAGACCGGGGGGGACATGAAGGAACCGGCCGCGGCACCCGCCGGCCGCAGCCCACTACCGCCAGCGATCGCCGGAGTCACAACCGCCGAAAGCCGACCCGGGCCGACCGTCGGCAGCGATCAGGTCCCGCCTGCCGGCACCGAGCCGCCGAAGGGACGGGGCACGCGGAGCACGCAGCTATCCGTCGCTGACGCCGAGGGCGACACGGTGGTGCTGGCGCCAGGAGCGCCGCTTCGCCGCACTCCGCTCGCCACCGTCACACCATCCCGGGTAGCTCCGCTGCCTCCGACGTTTCCCGAGGCGGCCTGGGCCAGGAACGAGCCGCAGGCGGCGCCGGTAGAGCGGAAGCTGCCGTCCGACCGGCAGGAGCTTCCCCCTGATCGCCAGACGTCCGCGAATGATGCGGCCACCCGGAAGCGAGAGCCTGTCGCCACGGGCGACACGCCAAGTGATACGCACACCAGCAGTTCCTCATCGTTGGGCGGTCAGACGGAACCCGGTGGCGAGCCCGCGACGCGGCAGCACGCGGCCAGTCCAGGCGAGGCACGCAACCTGCCCGGTAGGGACCGGAACCGGGATGTACCGGCAGGCCTTGCCGATCGGGTCACACTGCAGCTCACCGATGCCGATGGCCGCCCCACCCGCATCCGGGTCGCCGTCCTCGGTGACCAGGTACGGGCCGTGATTCTGCCGCCGGACAATGAGACCGGGCGCCAGCTGGAGCGGCGGATGGACGATCTGCACGCGGCGCTCGTCAGGCAGGGATTCGTGGATCCGCGGGTGTCGGTGCAGCAGTCGGTGGCGTCGGAGGCGGCGGCAGGATGGGTTCCACCGGGTCGGACAGATGTGCCAGTGCCGCGCGGCGCGGAGCAGCCGGCGGGTGACCAGCGCCAGGGATCAGGCCGCCGCGAGCAGCAGCAGCAGGGGGAGGAGCAGCGGCATCCCCAGGGGCGATCCCGCCATCGGGATCCCGAACCGCGTGAGAGGGAGTCGGACACATGATCACGACAAACGCACTGTACACCGGGCAACGGGCCAACGCGACGTCCAAGGGCGGCACGGGCACTCCGGCCGGGGGTAACCTCGGCAAGGACGAGTTCCTTCAGCTGCTCGTGACCCAGTTGCGCTACCAGGACCCGCTTAACCCGTCGAAGCCGGAGGAGTTCGCATCACAGCTGGCCCAGTTCACCAGCCTGGAGCGGATGCAGAACATCGAAACCATCCTGCAGGGACAGACTGACGCGACCTCACTGGGCACGCTGGCGATGAAGGCGGATCTGGGCGCGTCGTTCATCGGTCGCAATGTGATCGCGGGTGGCAACGCGCTTGAGGTGACCAGCGGTGACCCCGCGACGGTCACGGTCAACGTCAGCGGCACTGGCGGCAAGACGACCCTCCAGGTGTTTGACGCCTCGGGCCGGGAAGTCAGCAAACAGGAACTCGGATTCCGCAACGGCGGGCGTCAGACACTCACGGCCGGAACGCTGCCGACGGGTGAGTACACCTACAAGGTCTCGGTCACCGACGCCGCGGGCGCCGACGTCGCCGTGCAGACGTATACCTCCGGGATCATCGACGGGGTCTCCTTTCAGGGCGGCACCGTGGTGCTGCGCTCCGGCAGGCTGACCTTCCCGCTGGACAATGTGGTCGAAGTGGAACGCGCGCCCGCAGGCGCGGCGGCCGTGGCTGCGGTAGCCAGGGCTCGCATCCTTCCCATCAACGTGGAGTCGCTCCTGCCATGATGCGGTCGCTCTTTGCCGGCGTTTCCGGTCTGCGCAATCACCAGACCCGGATGGACGTGATCGGCAACAACATCGCCAACGTCAACACGGTGGCGTACAAGTCGTCCCGGGTGACATTCGCCGAGGCCTTTGCCCAGTTGCTGCAGGGCGCCTCCCGTCCGCCGGGTGATCAGGGCGGCATCAACCCCATCCAGATCGGGCTGGGATCCAAGATCGGGTCGATCGACCAGAACTTCGCCCAGGGGAACCTCGAGTCCACCGGCCAGAACACCGACCTCGCCATCCAGGGCGACGGGCTGTTCGTGCTGAGCGACGGCAATCGCAGCTATTACACCCGCGCGGGCAACTTCCAGCTCGACGCGAACGGACGCATGGTGTCGCCGGCCAACGGCTTCAAGGTGCAGGGCATCAACGCCGATTCGAATGGCCTGCTGTCCACCGGGGCCGCGGTCCAGGACATCGCGCTGCCGTTCGGCAAGAAGAGCCCGGCCCAGGCGACCTCCTCTGTCACGCTGACCGGCAACCTTGACGCCCGGGCCAAGCCGCTCGGAACGATCCTCGCCACGCAGGGCAGGGTGTACGGTGTCGAACAGTCCACCAGCAACGGTGGCGCCGGCTCCGACATGAGTGGCCTGTACGCCAAGGGCGCCGCCAACGGGTCGATCTTCGGCATGGTGCCGGACAGCACCACCGTGACGATCACCGATGGTACCAATACCCAGACCTACACCTATGTGAAGGCCGACACGGGGGTGGGCACGTTCGACTTCCACAGCCTGAGCGATCTCGTGGCCGAGGTGAACAACACCTTCGGGGCCACCGGCACCAACACGATGAGTCTGGCGCAGAACAATGTGACGGGGGCCCTCACCTTCACCGCGATCGCCGGCGTGAGCATCGATATCACCAGTTCCAACCCCGCGCTGATCAAGGCGCTGGGATCGGCCAACGGGGTCCTGGCGGCCGCGGGCACCGCCTCCACGGATGAGTTCAGCCATATCGCCGAGTCGACGGATCTCGTGACCAGCCTGCGCAACGGCACTGGCCAGAGTCTTGGCCTGCTGGCGGGCAATACCGTCCTGATTGACGGCAACAAGGGCGGCACCGCGGTGACTTCCGGCAGTGTGGCGATCGGCGCCGGTACCACCTACGGACAGCTGCTCGCCGGCATCGATACCACGATGATTATCGCCAACATCACCGGGTCGGCCATCGATCCCACGACCGGCGCGCTGAGCATTACCGGCGACGGTGGCACCAGCAACGCACTGACGGGCCTCAACATCCGCTCGGCCGCCGCCGGTGCCACGAACTTCAACGCCGTGTTCGACAGCCGGGCCGGCAATTACATCGAGCGCCAGGCGGCGACCGATGTGACCCACCAGGCCGCGATCACAGTGTACGATTCGATGGGCACGCCGATCAGCCTGACGATGACGTTCACCAAGGACCCGACCGCGCCGAATCGCTGGACCTGGGATGCAAGTGTCCCCGCGCCGGCGGCCGTCACCGGGGGTGGCAGCGGCTTCGTCACCTTCGACAGCGATGGGCGGCTCGAGACGTTCGCCTACAACGGTGGCGGGAGCAGCCTGCAGTTCGATCCGGGCAGCGGGGCCACGGCACCGGTCGACATCCAGCTCGACACCGGTCTCCTGGGCGACATCAACGGGCTGTCGCAGTTCGCCAGCGCCTCGAATGCCGTCGCCAGCAACCAGGACGGCTACCCGATGGGGAACCTGCAGGACATCAGTGTGGACAGCCGCGGCGTGATCACCGGCTACTTCACCAACGGTGTCAACCAGACGCTGGCGCAGATCTCCATGTCCTCGTTCAACAACCCGAGCGGGCTGCTGCGCCTGGGCAACAACATGTACGCCGAGTCGGCCAACTCCGGCAGCGCAATCGTCGGATTCTCCGGCACGAGCAATCAGTCGACCATCACGCCCGGTGCGCTCGAAAGCTCGAACGTGGACCTGTCGGAAGAGTTCACCAACATGATCATCGCGCAGCGCGGCTTCCAGGCCAACGCCCGCGTGATCACGACGGCGGACGAGATGCTGACGGAGCTGGTGAATCTGAAGCGATAGGGAGCAGGAAGCAGGCGATCATGAGATCGTGAGTCAGGCCGGCCCGCCACGCGTCAGGGGGTCGGCCTTTCTCGTGCCCGGCAACTCCCGACCGCGGCCTCGGCAGTTCTTTCCTCTTTTTTCCCGCCGGTCCCTGCGCCTCTCGGATAGCTCAAGCAATACCAATCGTTTAGCAACACCGAACGACATGGTACGCGCGTTGCCTTTCTCCCCGGTGTGCAGGTCAGGGTGACCATTCCAGGAGACAATCGCTGATGTCAGAGGCAGCAGCTGCAACTGCGGGCGCTGAAGCTGCAGCGCCGGCCGGTGGCAAAAAGGCCGGGCTCGTGATCGGGCTGACGCTGGCCGGGGCGCTTGCCGGCGGACTGGCGGCGAGTCTGGTGGTCGCCCCGAAGATCATCGCTCGCAACGCCCCGCCCACCGCGGCGACGACCGACAGCGCCAGCGCCGGGGGTCATGAAAGCGGGGAAGCTCACGGGGGCGGGAGTGCCGAGGCAGGGGAGGGCGAGAAGAAACTGATCGA
>JAWXBX010000185.1:0-3759 GCA_034440415.1 Gemmatimonadota bacterium
GCAGGGGTCGTTTGCCCGTTGGGGCCGCTGCGTTAAACCAGTCGATGAATGCCGCCATTGCTGTCGGCACTGCCGGGGACGGCGGCGCCTCGAAATGCACGGTGGGCTCGCGGATCGCCCCGGACACCACCTGTAACCGGGGTGCGGCGTTTCGCCCCGGCGGCAGCCCGCTGCGGGGCCCATCTGCTAGAGTTTCGCTTTGATCCGCAGCGATAAAAACTTGAATAACGACAATCCCTTGGCTGTCCTCGGCCGCCTCGGCTGCCTGGTCCTCACAGCCACTCTCCTGGGCTGCGGCTCGGGCACCAGCCAGAAGGCGGGCGGACCGCCCGGCATGGGTCCGACCGGTGGCCCCGGCGGCGCGCCGGTGGCAGTGGTCACCAAGCGGGTCGCGCTTCAGTCCTTCACCGACCGCTTCACGGCCCTTGGCACGGCCCGGGCCAACGAGTCCATCGAGGTGACGGCCCGCACCACCAGCGTCGTCACGAAGATCAACTTCCGCGAGGGTCAACGGGTGCGCACCGGCGACGTGCTGCTGGAGCTCGACAGCCGCCAGGAAGGCGCCGATTTGAGCCTCGCGGAGGCCCAGCTGAAGCAGGCGGAGAACCAGTACGAGCGCAGCAGGACGCTGGCGGTCAGCCAGGCGGTCTCGGCGGCGGACCTGGACCAGCTCGAGGCCAACGTGCTGGTTGCCCGGGCCCAGGTGCGGGGCGCCAGGGCGCGGCTCGACCGGCTCGTCATCCGGGCACCCTTCGCCGGCACCGTAGGCCTGCGCAAGGCCAGCCTCGGCGACTTGGTGGGACCGGACACGGTCATAACTACCCTGGACGACACCAGTGTCATCAAGCTGGAATTCGGTATCCCCGAGAATTTTGTCGGCGACCTGCGCACCGGCATGACGATCACGGCCGACAGCACCGTGTACCCGGACCGGAGCTTCCATGGCGCGGTCGCGTCCATCGACTCCCGGGTCGATGCCGTCACCCGCGCCGTCACCGTGATCGCCACGGTGCCCAATGGCGAGGGACTGCTGAAGCCCGGCATGTTCCTCACCGTCGCCCTCGAGAAGAAGCGCGACAATGTGCTGCTGATCCCGGAGGAGGCGCTCGTCCCCCGGGAGGGCCGCCAGTACGTCTTCGTGGTGGAGAACGGCAAGTCGATGGAGCGGGAGGTGGTTCTCGGTGGCCGCGCGCCTGGGCTCGCCGAGATCCGCAGCGGCCTGGAATCCGGCGCCCAGGTGATCACCGAAGGCACACAGCGGGTCCGTACCGGCGGGGCCGTGCAGGTCACTCCCGACAATTAAGGGCGACAGTTAACGCCGACAGCCGACGACCCGCGGAGGGTAATCGCCATGTTGCTATCCGATATTTCCGTCCGCCGCCCGGTCTTCGCCGGTGTCCTGAGCCTGATCCTCATCATCCTGGGGATCCTCTCGGCGCTGCAGTTGCCCGTGCGGGAATTTCCGGACATCGATCCGCCGGTCGTCTCCATCAGCACCAACTACCGCGGTGCGTCCGCCGAGATCATCGAACGCCGCATCACCCAGCTGCTGGAGGACGGGGTCTCAGGCATTGCCGGCATCCAGAAGCTCACCTCCACGAGCCAGGACGAGCGCTCCAGCATCACCCTGGAGTTCTCCCTGGACCGGGACCCGGACGGCGCCGCCAACGACGTGCGCGAGCGCGTTTCCCGCCTCCTGAAGCAGCTGCCTGAGGACGCGGACACGCCCGAGGTCACCAAGCAGGACCAGGGCATGGACGCCACGCTCTACATCAGCGCGGAGAGCCAGACCCGCTCGCTGATGGAACTCACCGACTACGCCGAGCGCAACCTGGTGGATCGCCTGTCGGCGGTCGACGGCGTGGCCCAGATCCGCCTGGCCGGCGCCCAGAACCGGGCCATGCGCATCTGGTTGAACCGGGACGCCCTGGCGGCCCGCGGTCTCACCGTGCAGGACATTGAGGACACCCTCCGTCGCGAGAACGTCGAGCTGCCGGCAGGCCGCATTGAGTCCCGCCAGCGGGAGTTCTCCCTGCGCACGGAAACGGGCCTCAACATCCCCGAGGACTTCGAGGCGCTGGCGGTGGGCCGAGGGCCGGACGGCTACCTGATCCGCCTGGGCGAGGTCGCCGACGTGCGGATCGAGCCGGAGGACTCCCGGTTCTTCTCCCGGTCCAACCGGGTGTCGGGCGTGAGCTTAGGAATAGTGCCCCAATCGAAAGCCAATATCCTGAAGGTCAACCGGGCGGTGCTGCGGGAGGTCGAGGCCCTGCAGGGCACGCTGCCCGGGGACATCAAAGTGGGACCCAGCATCGATTTTTCGAAGTTCATCGAGGAGTCGATGATCGAGGTAGCCAAGGTGCTGGCGGAGTCGCTGATCCTGGTGCTGATCGTGATCTTCGCCTTCGTCGGCTCCGTGCGCGCCACAATCATTCCCGCCGTGACGATCCCGGTGGCGATCATCGCGGCGTTCATCGCCATGGCGGCGCTGGGCTACACCATCAATACCCTGACGCTCCTCGGCCTCGTTCTGGCCATCGGGCTCGTGGTGGACGATGCCATCGTCGTGCTCGAGAACATCGTGCGGCAGATGGAACTCGGGAAGCCCCCCCTCCTCGCAGCCGTGGACGGCAGCCGGGAGATCGCGTTCGCCGTGATCGCCACCACCATCGTGCTGGTGGCCGTGTTTGTGCCCATCTCCTTCATGCCCGGCAACCTGGGCCGGTTGTTCGGCGAGTTCGGGCTGTCGCTGGCCGCAGCCATTGCCTTCTCGGGGCTGGTGGCGCTGACGCTGGTGCCCATGCTCACCTCCAAGTTCTTCGCCAACGGTATGCGCCGGGGCCGGCTGGCCACGCGGCTGGATGCCTTCTTCAAGCGGCTCACGGAACGTTACCGGGCCTCCCTCGCCCGCTTCGTGCAGCGGCCCTGGGTGGCCGTTGGGCTGCTCGCCGCCACGGCGGCGGGCGGCGCCGGGCTCTACAGCGTGCTGCCCAGCGAGTACGCGCCCGCCGAGGACCGCAACATGATGCTGATGATGGTGCGCGCCCCCGAGGGGTCGTCGCCCAGCTATATGGACCGGCAGGTCCAGCAGATCGAGAGCGCCGTGATGCCCTACGTGGAAGCCCGCGACGTGAAGCGCGTGGTGGCCCGCACGGGCATGTGGGGCGCCGGCGGCGACGTGAACACCGCCTTCATCTACATGCCCCTGGAATCCCGCACGGTTCGCGAGCGTTCCGCCCAGGAACTGTCCGCCGAGATCCGGGCGAAGGTGTCCCAGCTGCCGGGCGCCATGCCGACGGTATTCCTACCGCCCAGCCTGGCAATCCGCTCAGCCGGCTCGGGCCTGGCGGTAGTGCTCAGCGGCACCACCTACGAGCAGCTGACGGCCTGGCAGGACCAGATAATGGCCAAGGTCGCCGCGGACAACCCGAAGATCCTCGGCATACGCTCGGACTTCTTCCCGACGAAGCCCAAGATCAAGATCAAGATCGACCGCAACCGGGCTTTTGACCTGGGGATTTCGCTGCAGTCCATCGGCCGCACCCTGGAGACCATGCTGGGTTCACGGATCGTCACCACCTTCGTCGAAGGCGGCGAGGAGTACAACGTGGTGCTCCAGGGTGTCGCACGGGACCGGGCCACGCCGTCGGACCTGGCGAACATCTACGTGCGCTCCGAACGCTCGGGCCAGCTGGTGCCGCTGGCCAACCTGGTGCAGCTCGAGGAAGTGGCGGGCCCGAAGGAACTGAAGCGCTTCAA
>JAWXBX010000186.1:0-3028 GCA_034440415.1 Gemmatimonadota bacterium
CCTCCGCGCCGAGGCCGACGCGCGGCAACGCGCCGGGAGAGGAATGCGGCGTGTCGGCGCGTGGCCACCGGCTCGATGCCACCTGGGCCATCGCTACTGCGGCAAAGGCCAGCTATCCGGCGTGGCTCGATACCACGGTGGTCTGGGAAGCGTCCGAGCCCTACCTCTACCTGCGGACCACCGCCGACCGGCGTCTGGTGGCGGGCGGCGAAGACGAGGCGCGCGAGCTGCGACACCGCGACCGGCGCCTGCTCGGCCGCAAGGCGCGCGCGATCAACCAGAAGCTCGGCACCTTGATTCCCGACCTGCACTACCGGATCCAGTATCGCTGGGCCGGTACCTTTGGAGGTTCAGACACCGGACTGCCAATGATCGGGGCGGTGCCCGGCATGGCGGGCTGCTATGCGGTGATGGGGTTCGGTGGCAACGGTATCGTCAACGCGTCGATCGCCTCGGAGCTCATCGTCGCCGCGCTTGAGGGACGCCGGGATCCCGACGCGAGACTCTATCGGCTATCGTCCTGACCGGCTGACACTGCAACCGATAGAGAGGGCTACCGCCGAGCAGGGGCGGGATTCCAGCCATCTTGTGTCTCGGTCGGTGCTGTACGACTTGAACGCCGCTGTCAGCCCGAACGCCAGCGTGGCGCTGTGCGTCCCCGGCCTCCCTTGCGCAGCCAGCACCCTTCCTGCGGCCCCGGCCGGCGGAGTCGGTTGTTCCCGCGCCACCGCAGGGCGGTGAGCGCCTCGAGCGGCTTGCCGCGCAGCGCGGCAAGCTCGTCGAGAACGTCCTGCATCACATACTTGCCCCGTCGCTACCCGAGCAATGGCATCGGCTGCTGGGTGATGAACCCTCCCGCCGCCGCCAACACCTGAGCCGAATCCTTGCGGGTGTCGAAGGCCTCGTTGTTCGGGGTGATGAACTCACTCCGGATGTAGCGGAACATCGCCGCGTGCTCTGCCTCCACCCCGGCGATCGAACCCGCAGCGGCAAGGAACCCGGCATTGTTGATATTCCCGACCTGCCCGAGATAGGCAGTGACACCCACATCTTCCAGCGTCTGCGACACGCTGAGAAAGGTCTGCGCATCGTTGAACGCAGCCGGAAAACTGAAGGCAAAATCATTGCGCTTCACCGCGGCTCCGCCGAGCGCGTTCTGGAGGAACTGGACATGTGCGATCTCGTGGTTGCGCACCACGCGGACATTGTCATCGACCTGGAACCTGGCCGGCAGTGTCGGCCGCACCGTGTACAGCCCGGGCACAGAGCCGGGAAGCCCACCACCATCGGGATCGATCGAGGCGATGGTCGCACCGCCTGGCAACGGACCCCTATTGTCGGCCCGGATGTAGAAGGTCGATTCCAGATATTCCAACACCAGCGCAAAGTTCAGGATCTGCGTGTCGGTCAACGCCTCCCGCTCGGCCCAGCCGGTGAGCGCCGGAGACTTACAGACGCCACCGCGTTGGGCATGGAGCTCCGAACCGCCCGCGCGGCCGCGCAGAATCATCGGCGCCAATGTCGTCGCCCCGGCGGCCATCGCCATCGCGCTCAGGAACCGGCGTCGATCGGCGGGACGCGACAGCTCCCGTGGATCGAACTCAATCAGAGTGGGCGACATGGTCAGAGCCCCTTTGCCACAAAAGGTGAGATACGCCCCAGCACGACTGCCGCCGACAGCGGCACCTCGAAGGCGACTGGCGCGATCTTCCGGACCTTGTTCAGCGCCCGCAAGGCGGCGGTGTGTCGGGCCTCGATGGTGAAGATGGTTCCCGCCGCGCTCCGGATGTTCTTGTCCGAAATCAGCGGGAGTGCGCCGAGGTAAGCGCCGACACCGGTCTGCTCGAATGTCTCCGCCGCAGCCAGGAATGTGTTCTGGCTCTGGAGGACTGCGGTGAAGTCGAAGGTGATGTCCTGCTCGCATGCCGCGGCGCCGAGCGCCGCCTGCAGATAGGTGACGTGACAGATCTCGTGGTCGCGCACGTTGGTGGACACCGCGAGCACTTTCCCGTTCAGCAGACCGCTTCCCACAGCAGCCTTATAGAACTCCGCTTCGAGCAGTTCGAGGAACAGGGCGAACTTGAGAATGTCGGTATCGCTGCCCAGCGTAGCCGGCAGATTCGGGCCGCACACGGTCATCACGGCGGCGGCGACGTCCTTCTCCGCCACGAGGGCCGAGAACGGCGCCACACGGCGCTGCCGGCATCCGCGCATGCCCCGAGCAGCACCCCAGCGCCGGCCGCGCCGGTCCAGGCGAGGAAGCTGCGGCGATCAGTGTGGTTTGGTGCCATCGTTTCTCCAAAGTGTGAAGTTGACATCGGTGTTCCACCGGTTCCGAGGAGGGGCAGCAATGCAATGCCGTCCCTGACCATCATCGGGTCGTTCACGTGGTGCTGAGCAATCGGCACTCACCTTTGCTGGCGGTGGCCGAGGCTCACTACACGGACCTGCCACGGGTCGCGAAACTGGCAGCCTGGGGGGCCTGCGTCACTTCGCCGAGCGCCCGAAGGCCTGGCGAAGCCGCTGGCCCGCGAACTGCACCGTCTCCTGCGCCTTGGGGACGACCGCAGCCATGCCGAAGAATTCATGGGTGACGCCGTCCCACTGCCGGCGCTCCACCGGCACGCCCGCAGTGCGCAGCAGTTCCGCCAGCCGCTCACCTTCCGACAGCAGCGGGTCTATCTGCGCGGCGATGATGGTGGTCGGCGGCAGCCCCTGGAGATTGGCGGCGAGCAGGTTGATCCGCGGATCGGCCATGTCCTCCGGCGTGCGGACCGTGTACTCGGCGAACCAGATCATGGCCGCCCGGCCGAGCGGCACGGCGGCGGTGTTCGCCAGGTAGGAGGGCGTGTTCAGGTCGTTGCCGGCCACCGGGTACACCAGGAGCTGGTGCACGGGCAGCGGGCTCCCCTCGTTCCGAGCGCGGATCGAGATATTGATGGCCAGGTTGCCGCCAGCGCTCTCGCCCGCCACCGCCACGCGGCTCGGGTCCCCGTTGATCTGCGGCGCGTTCTGCAGGGTCCATTGA
>JAWXBX010000187.1:0-3113 GCA_034440415.1 Gemmatimonadota bacterium
CCTCCCGCCACTTCCTCGCGGCCCTCCCGCCCGTCCGCCACTTCCTCGCGGCCGGGTCGCGGCACGCCGCTCCCAAGGGCCGCTCGGTCGCCGCCATTCCGCCCGCCCGTCTCACTGCCATGGCTGCCTCACTGTTAGGCTCCAGCTGGTATCCATCCCAGTCAACATCACGCGGCCCGTGTCACCCGGACCACTCGAAGCCCGCCGGCGGTGTCGCCCTGACTCAGCACGACTGCTGCCTCATGTCCCGGCACGCCTTCGAGCAGCGCGACCGGCGTCCCGCCCCAGAGTATCCCGGTGAGCACCGGATGCGGACGGGGAATGGGCGGCGGTGGCGCGATTGTCGGCGGTGGCGCCGCGCCGAACCGCACACCTGGCGCCTGACCCGGCATTCGGAACGGGGTACGGTCCGTCGCAGTACCCGCCGTTTCAGCGCGACGGTCGATGACATTGCTCATGGCTGGCTCGCCGCCACCTTGATACGCCGGCACTACCGCCGGCGTCTCCCGCAGCGTGAATCCCGCCGTGATCGGCGCTGCCAGCGCCAGCAACCCGAGCCCCGCCGCAACGATGCGCTGGATCATGAGCGTGTGCCTTCAGCGAGATACCACGCCGTCAGGCGCAGCTCGATCCGGAGCTGCTCGACCTGTGTCCCACCGGCGTATGGATCGGCGGGGATCACGACCAGGTGATCAACTCGCAGGGCGAGCGGGTCGCGCCGCAGCACCACCAGCAGCTCCATCAGGCCAGCGAAATCCGTCGCAATGACGGCGGTCGCGGTCAGCCGGCGCAGCGCGCCGGCCGCGGCGGAATCGGGCAGGGCATCGAGCGAGACCAGCTGGGCATGGTGCCGCGGCGCGATGGTCGTGAGCCTGCCTGACAGATCGCTCAGCGCCGTGGGCGCAGTCGGACCGGCCAGGAGACGCGGCGCAAGCGGCGCGATCCGTCCGGTCAGTTCGTGCGCCGCTCTCTCCAGCATGGGCAGATCACGGATTGCCGCATTCGTCTCCGCGAGCAGTGTCCGGCGCTCCTCAAGCCGGGCACGCGAACGTGAGATCATCGTGACCACTCCCGGGGCGACGCGAAGCCCGAGCAGGGCCAGCACCACCACCGAGATGCCAAGCCGCAGTGCGAGCCGATCCCGCGATGTCATGGCGATGTGTCCGTTCCCATGGCGATTCTGAATCGCTCCCAGATCACGCCGCCGGTCGAGTCGCGATTGCCGCTCTCAATCAGGCGAACCGCTGGTAACGACGAGATCTCAAGCAGCCGCTCCGTCACCAGGTGTGCCGCGGCGGCACGCCCGTCGAGCGCACCCTTCCCATGAGCGTCGAGTTCGAGCCGGGTGAGCAGCGCCGAATCGGGGAGGGCCCCAACCAGGGCCCGCAGTCCGGCCGCAAGCAGGTCCCGTTCCCGGTCGGTGGCCGCAATCGAATCCACCATTGCCGTAGCGCTGTCCATCGACCGGCGCGCGGCGGCGAGAGCCAGTCTCGGTTCTTCCAGCCGCCGAAGCTCGCGATCCACGACATGGGTTTTCCACCCGATCCAGCCCGCCAGCACAGCGGCCGTCGCCATCCAGAGGACCAGGGTGCCGGCGGCGATTCGCAGCACCGCCTTCCATTCCTGCCGCTGCCGCCGCTGCCGCTCGCTCATGGGCAGCAGGGAGATCGCCGGGCCGGTCTCCGCCGCATGGATATCCGTCAGGTGTGCCCCGCTCCGCGTCGCGCCGGCGAGAATCGCATCGGTCAGCGCGGAGTCCACCGCGATCGCCCTGACAGCACGTCCCGCTTGCGTCGTGATTCCCGATCCGGCCACCGCGGTAATCAGCGGGTGTCCGTTCTGGCGGAAGAATCGCGCGGCGCCGCGCGCCACGAGCCGATCAAGCTCGCGCTGCGGAACCGGCGGCAGATCAAGCAGCTCACGCCGCTGCACCACCGCCGGTTCCAGCACGACCATGAGCCGAGCTGGCCGGCCGTTGCCGAGCGACTGGTGGGCGATCACGTCGGTCAATTCAGCCGTTGTCTGATAGGCGACCTCATCGGTCCATCGTCCATCCGCGCCACGCGGCGCTCGGCCGACAGCAGCAGCCTCGACATGCAGCTCGACGCGACGGGTCACCGCAGCTCCCGGCGAATGATGGCCAGACGATCGGTCAACGGAATTGCGGTGACAGTGATCTGGGCGACGGGGGAATTGCCCCCGGCATGTCCCTCCAGGTGCAGTACCAGTTGCGACGGCGACCACTCCGTCGCGGCGAGGAATCCGGGATAGTCACGCAGCACCGCCTGACGGGAGATTGTCGGCAGCACTCCCAGCAACTCCTCCGGAGTCCTGAACGACACTCCTCCCCGCCGCGCGCTGAGAATCGCGGCGGCACCGGCGCGATCGATTCCTGGAAGCGCGACAAGTATCTCCGCTGGCGCCAGGTGCGGGTCGATCTGGCCAGCGCCTCGTACGGTCAGCCGCTGTTGGGCCGCCGACTGACAGTTGCTGTCGCAGCGCGACAGCCGCCGGAGCGCAATGACATCGGGCCACGGGCGGCCGGCGAGTATCTCCGCCACTAGCGCTGAGTCGCCGAAGACAGCGTACAGCATCGCTGGCGTGGCCAGGTTCAGATGCACGCGCGTGGCAGGCGATTCCACCGCAAGCCGACACCAGAGCGGCGCACCAAGGTCCACACTGTCGAGCACGAGCGTGACTGCCGTCCGCTTGATCGCCTGACCGCCCAACCACCGTGCCCGGGCAATCGCCAGGCATGCCTCCGCGGCCCAGGCCCCGCGGGAGAGTGCGAGACGATTGAGCGAGGCACGCTCTCCCGAGCGCACCGCCGCCAGCGTTACCCCCGTCGCCCCCAGCAGTGCGACCAGCAGCCAGAGCAC
Organism: Gemmatimonadota bacterium; assembly: GCA_034440415.1. Taxonomy (GTDB): domain Bacteria; phylum Gemmatimonadota; class Gemmatimonadetes; order Gemmatimonadales; family GWC2-71-9; genus JADJOM01. The sequence continues at coordinate 2,880 of JAWXBX010000187.1, forward strand.
CACGAGGAGTGCCATCCCGCGCCGGTTCATCCCCGTTCTCCGATCAGCACGAGCAGTGTGTCGGTCCAGTCGACATCGTTCGCCCGTCTGGCAATGCGTAGCCGCACACCGAGCGGCGCCGAGAGCGGCGAGATCCAGGTCTGCACCCATCGGGTCTGCGCCCCGGGCTCCAGCAGGTAGTCGAACTCCACGCCGACCACCGAATCGGCAAGCACAATCTCCGGAGCCATTTCC